>JANMKT010000120.1:0-7399 GCA_031372185.1 Novosphingobium sp. | reverse complement strand
CGCGGATCTGTTCGCGGCGAGCCACCTCCACCGGCTGCTCCAGGCGCTGCTGGGCTTGCCAGTGCCGCGCTGGCATCATCATGGGCTGCTGACCGGGGCAGACGGCAGGAAGCTGGCCAAACGGCGCGGCTCGCCCTCGCTCGGCACCTTGCGCCGCGCCGGGGCAGACGGCCATGCGTTGGCGAAACTCATCCGCAAAGGGTGTTTCCCCGCTGGCATTTCGCTCGGGCGGGGAGTAGGAGAGATGCCATGAAAACCACCTTCTTTGCCATCGTTATCGTGATCCTGATGGTCATGGTCGTCGTCAGCCTGGTGCGCGGGATTGTCGCCTTCATGCAAAGCACGAAGGCTGACCTTGATCGCGAACCCGGCAGCACCGGGCCAACCGCAAATCAATTGCTGCAGAACAAGATGATGTTCAACCGCATCAAATATCAGGCAGCTGCAGTGGTGGTAGTCGCGATTCTGCTAGCTGTTTCGCGCTAAACCCTTGGTCAAGCTCAACAAGATCTACACCCGCACGGGCGATGACGGGACCACCGGCCTCGTCGATGGCTCGCGCTGCCCCAAGCACGCTGCCCGGATGGAAGCAATCGGCGCGGTGGACGAGGCCAACAGCGCAATCGGGCTGGCGGTGGTGGCGCTGGGCACTGACGATCACGCCGCCGCGCTGACCCGGATCCAGAACGATATGTTCGATCTGGGCGCCGATCTGGCCACTCCCGGCGATGAATTTACGCCGTCTCAGATGGTGCTGCGGATCGTTGCCAGCCAATCCGCCGGGCTGGAGCAAGCAATCGACGCCCTGAATGAAACCATGCCGCCGCTGACCAGTTTTATCCTCCCGGGCGGCAGCGAAGGCGCGGCCCGCGTCCATATCGCCCGCGCCGCAGTGCGCCGGGCCGAGCGGGCGATGACTGCGCTGGCCGCAGCCGAGCCAGTCAATCCTGCAGCATTGGCCTATGCCAACCGCCTGTCGGATTATCTGTTCGTTCTTGCCCGCGCGATCAACGCCGCAGGATCGGGCGATGTGCTGTGGATTCCCGGCCAAAACCGATAAAGCGTGATACGAAAAAGTGGGAACCGGTTTTTCGTAATAAATCACGCGACAACAGAGAATTATAGAGCATGTTGCGATGCAGATTTATCGCATCATGCTCTAGCCAAGCCTCGCACCACTCGCTAGGCAGCGCGCTTTGCTGCAATTGCGAAGGGGCAGGCAATGCGGATCATAGCAGTTATCGGTGCCGGCCAGATGGGAACGGGCATCGCCCAGACCGTGGCCCAGCATGGCATCAAGGTGCTGCTGTCCGATGTCGAGCTGGCGCTGGCTGAAAAGGGCAAAGCGGGTATCGAAAAGGCGCTGGTCCGGCTGGTCAGCCGCGACAAGTTGACGCCTGCCGAAGCCGAGGCGGCGCTGGCGCGGATCACCCCGGTGGGTGACTACGCCCCGATGATCGAGGCCGATCTGATCATCGAGGCAGCGACCGAGAAGGAAGAGATCAAGCACCGGATCTTCGCCGCCGTCGGCAAGGTTCTGCGCGCCGATGCCATTCTGGCGTCGAACACCAGCTCGATCCCGATCACCCGCATGGCGGTCAGCTCGCCCGATCCGGCGCGGTTCATCGGGCTCCATTTCTTCAATCCGGTCCCGGTGATGGGGCTGATCGAAGTGATCCCCGGCCTTGCCACCAGCGCAGATACGATCACCCGCACCCGCGCCTTTGCCGTGAGCCTGGGCAAGCAGGTGGTTCAGGCCGAGGATGAGCCAGGGTTCGTGGTCAACCGGATCCTGCTGCCGATGATCAACGAGGCGGTGTTCGTGCTGGGCCAGGGCACGGCCAATGTTGCCGATATCGACAAGGGTTGCCGCCTTGGCCTCAACCATCCGATGGGCCCGCTGGAACTGGCCGATTTCGTCGGGCTGGATACCTGCCTCGACATCGTCCGGGTGCTTTACAACACCACCGGCGACAGCAAGTATCGCCCTGCCCCGCTGCTGATGAAATATGTCGAGGCCGGCTGGCTCGGCCGCAAGACCGGGCGCGGGTTCTACGATTATTCGGGCGACGCGCCGGTTCCAACCCGCTAGCTTATCTCCCCGATGTATCGCAGTTGGTGGCTCGCTCTGGCGCTATGATCCTGCAGGAATAAACGGTCATGACTCTATCTGGCTTTCGCCGCCGATTTACCCAGAACGCCATGGATACAGCGCATCCATTTGCCTCTTTGGCGCGCTGGCCAGCCTGGCTGCTGGCCTGTGCCAGCGGGCGGGCCACGATAGCACGTTTCAAGACTGGCGGGCTAAAGATGCTACTTGTGCCCAAGCTGCACAGCTTCGGTTCGACCTCGATCTATATCAAGCGCGATTATTATGAGCCCGAACTGCTTGGTGTGGGCCGCTTGATCAAGCCGGGCAGTGTCGTGCTCGATATCGGCGGCAGCTTTGGCATTTTTGCGCTGTTCATGGCGCATTTCAGTGGCCCCAAGGGCCGTGTCCACAGTTTCGAGCCCGGCCACTTTTCATTCTCGCAGCTCAGCACCAATGTGGCGTTGAACCGGATGGAGCAACGGATCGTGCTCCATCACGCCGCCGCCAGCGACCGATCGGCGACATTGCAGCTGTTTCACATTGGCGGCTCGCCGGTCAATTTCTCGCTTGGCGGCGCGACCGGGATAGCTGCCGAGGAAGTTCCGGCAGTGCGCGTTGCCGATCTGGTCCCAGCCGCCGACGCGGCAAGAGTCAGCTTCATCAAGATCGATGTCGAGGGCTATGAAATTGCCGCCCTGGAGGGCGCACGGCCAATCATCGAGGCTGCCAAGCCAGTGATCATGTTTGAAGTTTCGGCCTCGGCGCTCGCCCGGCAAGGCCAGGTTCCGCTGGATGTCTATGACTTTTTGTCCAGCTTCGGCTATCGCTTCTGGATGCTTGAAGGAACGCGCATGGTGCCGGTAGAAGGCACGCCAGATGGGAACATCTTTGCCGCAATTGCCGATCTTGCCCAGCACTACGCCGAGTAGGGATACAATGGCCGCCCCCTCCCCGATGCACCGGTTGTTCACCAGGCTGATCGCCGGCGCGCCCAACCGGCGAACGCGCTTTCATGACGCCACCGGAACGCGGGTGTCGCTATCGCGGTTGATGCGCAACGGATCGCGGGGTCTGGGCGGGGCTATCTTGCGGGTGTTGCTGGGCTACCGCCCGCAGGTCCCGTGGATTTCCTATGATGCGCAGGCGCTGCTGGCCCGGCATCTGACCCCCGCCAGCCGGGTGCTGGAATTTGGTTCGGGGATGTCGACGCTGTGGTTTGCGGGGCGGGCAGGGCAGGTGGTCTCGGTCGAGCATCATCCGCAATGGTACGCCAAGGTCAAGGCGATGCTCCCTCAAGGCTCCGCCATAGACTACCGCCTGGCAAGCGATCCTGCGAGCTATTGCGCCGTAGCAGATGAGGCCGGATTTGATCTGGTATTGGTCGATGGCCGCTTTCGCGACCAATGTGTCGCCGCCGGCCTCAAGGTTCTGCGACCGGGCGGTATCCTCTATCTTGATAATTCCGATCATGCGCTGGACGATTATGATGGCGATGTTCCGCGGGCAGTGGCGCTGATCGAAGCCGCGGCCCGCCAAAATGACTGGCGATTGCAGCGCTTTACCGATTTCGCGCCGACCATGTTCTTTGCACAAGCGGGGCTGTTGCTCCAGCGGGGGCCATGACCCAGCCTGCGCGCCTGCTCGCCACGGGCTTCGTGGTCGATCGCCCGGGCGAGGGCAGCATTTTCCCGTCGGCCGGGGGCAATTCGGCCGATCACAAGGTTCAGGCGATCTATTGGCGCTGCATTGCAGTGCTGTACGCCAGCGCCCGGATTAACAACCCCTCGCTGCCGCTGGCGCTGTTCACTAATGCGGTTCCGCCAAAGGTGGACAGGATCGATCTGGGCCAGCTATTCGATCGTCTCGAGGTAGAAGTACGACAGGTTCCGCTAACCGCGCGGCTGGATCAGTCGAAAACGCCGATGTGGGGTAACGTCCTCTATTTTTTAGATATTCTGGAATCTGTTGCGGCTTCGGCGCAGGATAGCCAGCGCTTCGCCCTGCTCGATAGCGATGTTGTGGTGACCGCCCCGCTCGATCGATTGTTCGATCGGTTGGGGGACTGCGACTTCATCGGTTACGCTGTCGATACGCCGTTCGACACTCCGGTAAACGGCATGACCCCGCGTGAGATGGCCGCACTAGCCACAGCCGCAGATGGGGTGGAACGCGACACCGTTACTCACTTTGGCGGCGAGCTGTTCGCGACCAGCATCGCTGCCTGGCGGCGCGAGGGGCCGCGCTTTGCGGAATTGTTCGCCCAGGCCGCACAGAACTCCGGCAAGGCCGCAGCGATCCGCACCGAAGAGCATCTGTGGAGCATCGTGCTCGCCCAGCTGGGTGACCGGGTGATGTTGGGGAACGACATCCTCAAGCGGATCTGGACCAGCCCGCGCTATCGCACAACGCAGCCCGGCGATGAGGCCCTGCCATTGTGGCATATGCCCGCCGAAAAGCGCTTTGGTTTTGTCGATCTGTTTCGGGATCTCGCCCGCAACGGATTTCCATCAGCAATGGATCCAGCTGAATTCAAAGCAATGGCGCTGGCCCGGTTCGGGCTGCCCCGGCCTTCCCCAAACAAGCTGCTGCGCGATGGGGCACGGCACTTGGCGATCCGCCTCGGCCGGGGTATTTGATGGTTTTCAGCAAGCTCTGTTAACGATAGAAGGCCGGTTGCGGATGATGGCCGGGACTGCAGGGGGATTTCATGGAAGACACCACAGCATCGCCGGGTAGTGGCCGCAACCGGCGTAAGCGGCGGCGCAAGGATTCAACCCGGCTTTACGGGCTGGAGTGGCTACGCTCGCTTGCAGTTGGCCAGATAATATTCCGAGGCATGTGGGTGGTTGCGTTCCTCTATGCTGCATCCGCGCTGTATCAGGTTCGCACCGCAAGCTACATGTATGGGCCGCTGATGCTGGGCATGACCCGCTCCGAAGCCCGCTATGTCATGGGCTCGCCCCAGGCCGCAGAAAGCGAGACGCAAAACTGGCATTTTGCCGAGCAGGGGCGGATCATCTCGGTCAGATTTGGGCAGGACAACCGCGTTTTCTCAATCGCTTGTCGACATCAAGGTGAGACCGCCCTGTCTTGCCCGGACCTGCTAGGAATTGATATCGGATCAGGCGAAGACCAGCTGTGGCGACGATTGGGCGGAGCCCGCGAAGCCTATCAAGATACCAGCAAGACGATGGATTACCCCGAACTGAATGCCGCATTCCGCCTGGAGAAATTGAGCGTGACCGAGATCAGGCTAACCGGCCCGCAGCATGCCCTGTCCTACCTTCCGGTGTGGCTCTGGGGGCTGGTGCCCTAGCGGGTAGAACTTGCCGGGCGTTGGCGGCGGATCAGATCAACCCCCAGCCACAGGCCTTGCGCCACCGCATAGATCACCAGCTGTTTCAGCGCGAAGATGTGATACTGCTGACGCAGCATTAGTACCAGTCCACTGAGCAGAGCGAGCGAGAGCAGATGCGCCACTACAGTCCCGCGCGCACCACTCCACGGTTGCGGCAAGCGCAACGTCAGCCGGCTGGTGAAAAATGTAAAGATGCAAGCACCCGTGAAACGGAAAATAAGTTCCACTCTGGCTCCCCTGAATTTGCTCTGAGCCGCTGCTATCATGGCTGCACTGCGCTGCAAAGCCTCCACCAGTGGTCAAGTAGATGAGCCGCAGACGCATTGCCTTGGGCTGGAGCGCAACAATCACCGACAAGATTGTGGTTGCAATTACCCAGCTGGTATCGGTTCCGCTGCTTTCGCTTCACTGGGGGGTCGAGCTCTACGGCCTTTGGTCGATGCTGTTTGCAGTGCCGAGTCTGCTGGCGCTGGGCGACTTCGGGTTCGCCTCGGCAGCGACAGCGCAAGTGACGATGGAAGTTGCCCGCGGGAACATGGCCGGCGCTCGCGCTGCCTATCATGGCTCACTGCGGATCGTGGTGTTCTTTACCGCAGCGTTATTCGTCTTTGCAGGGGTCGCCTGCTTTTTTCTGCCGGATGCCATTTGGCCGAGCCAAGGGGGTTTTACCCCGGGCGATGCGCGAGTGACCGCCTTTGCCTTTAGCTGTTACGCTTTGCTGGTAGTGCTGGGTGCAATGGCGCTGGTGGTGTTTCGCAGTACCGGTGCAATGGCTTTGGGAACCGTCATCAACTCGCTTACACTGGCGGCGGAGACCACGGTAATTGCGTTGATTGTATTCAATGGCGGCGGTCTTGCAGCGGCGGCTTTGGGAATGTTAGGCGCGCGCACCGTGGGTGTTCTGGCGATGAGCACGATCGCATGGAGCCGCAGTCCAGAGTTGCGCCCGGGCCTCGCCAAACCCGACCAGTCGGTCACCAGCGCGCTCGTCCCCGCCGCAATGGCTGGGATGGCGATTACACTGGGCAATACATTGCTGGTTCAAGGCTCGGTGTTGGCGCTGGGAGTTGCCGCCGGTGCAGCGGCAGTACCAGCATTCACCGCCGCGCGGACTTTGGCGCGATTGGCTTTGCAAGGCGCACAGACGTTGGCACTCGTACTGATGCCGGAATTTGCGGCCGCAATGGCGCGGGGTGAAACCGAACGGGCCAACACGCTGGTTGGGGCAGTCGCACTGGTAGCCTTGGTACTGTCGCTACCGTTTGCGCTTGGGTTGGCAATCTGGGGGCCGGAGATGATCACACTTTGGTCTGGCGGGGCGCTGGTTGCGGGGCGCGGGCTGATGATCGCGATGGGTCTATCCGCATTGGCCGGTGCGCTGTGGGCGCCACTTTCCAGCTTATTGCTGGCGATCAATCGGCAGGGGAGCTTTTCGTACATTTTCATTCTGGCCGCAGCGATTGCCTGCCTTGGTATTTTCGGCTTTGCAGTGCGCTTTGGCAGTGTTTCGGCAGGGATTGCCCTCGCTCTGCTCGATCTTACTATGCTGGCTATCGTCACAATTGCGATAGCACGGATTTGTCCCAATGCGCTCCGGCCCTCGCATTTGGCCGCCGCAGCGCAGCTGATCATCTCACGGTTTCGGCGTTAAGAACTGCCCGAGCGTGGTCCGCGATGGCCAAGCGGAAGTCTGCCCATTGCCATTTTGCGACCTGGGCAGCGATAACAGCGGGGTCGAGGCGGCCTTGCTCCTTACGCCTAACGAGGGCTCGCATGGCCTCAGCCAGTTCATCGATTTTCCCCGGCGAGACCAGTGTCAACGCCGCTGAATCGAGCGGAAGGTCTGGCAGACCGGTGTTAGGCGTGCCGATGACATGACATCCGGCTGCCAGTGCTTCCAGATAAACCAGGCCGAAACCTTCGATCAGTGACGGCATTACGAAAACGTC
>JANMKT010000118.1:0-16709 GCA_031372185.1 Novosphingobium sp. | reverse complement strand
ATTGTCTGCGGCGGTGATGATCCTTACTGCCATTGCTCATTCAGTGATGGGCGAAAGGCGCCTGATCACGCCGCTGCTGGCACGCGATATCGACCTTCTCACCGGATACCGGTCGATGCTCGTGCGCTTTGCCTGGCATTATACCAGTGTCCTGATGGCCGTGACGGCACTGCTGGTCGCTTGGCCCGGTGCTCCAGTGCAACTGGTCAGGGTCACTGGAGCGGCATGGCTGATTGCCGGCGTCTTCGATGCCATTGTCACGCGCGGAAAGCATGTCGGCTGGCCACTGCTTTCCCTTGCCGGAATACTCGCGCTTGTCGGCGCCGGTGCATGAGCGCACCCGTCCTCCCCACCACACTCAACCCCGACAGCCCCGAAGCGCAAGCGCGCGCCGCGCATAACCGCTCCCTTGCCGCTGACCTGCGCGCCAAGGTGGCCGAGGCGGCGCTGGGCGGGAACGAAAAATCCCGCGAGCGCCACACCGCGCGCGGCAAGCTGCTGCCCCGTGAACGCGTCGAACGTCTGCTCGATCCCGGCTCGCCGCTGCTCGAACTGGGGCAACTGGCGGCGTGTGACATGTATGCGGGCGAGATTCCCGGGGCCGGGATCATCACCGCGATCGGGCGGGTTTCGGGGCGGATGTGCATGATCGTATGCAATGATGCGACGGTCAAGGGCGGCACCTATTACCCGATGACGGTCAAGAAGCACCTCCGCGCGCAGGAGATTGCCGAGGCCAACCAGCTGCCGTGCATCTATCTGGTCGATAGCGGCGGAGCGAATTTGCCGCATCAGTCCGAAGTCTTTCCGGACCGCGATCACTTCGGGCGGATCTTTTACAATCAGGCGCAGATGTCGGCCAAGGGCATCCCCCAGATCGCCTGCGTGATGGGCAGCTGCACTGCGGGCGGCGCTTATGTCCCGGCGATGTCGGACGAAAGCGTGATCGTGCGCGGGCAGGGCACGATTTTCCTCGCCGGGCCGCCGCTGGTCAAAGCCGCGACGGGCGAGGAAATCAGCGCCGAGGATCTGGGCGGGGGCGAGCTTCATGCCAGGAAGTCCGGCGTGGTCGATCATCTGGCCGAGAATGACGAACACGCACTGACGATCGTCCGCGATATCGTCAGCCACCTTGGCCCAAGGCATCAGCATGGCCTTCCGCTCAAGGAACCGCGCGCGCCGAAATATGATGCGGAGGAGCTCTACGCCGTTGTGCCCGACGATGTTCGCGCGCCTTATGACGTCCACGAAGTGATCGCCCGGCTGGTCGATGGCAGCGAATTTCACGAATTCAAGGCGCAATACGGCAGCACGCTGGTCTGCGGTTTTGCCCATATCTGGGGGATGCCAGTGGCGATCCTGGCCAACAATGGCGTGCTGTTCAGCGAAAGCGCGGTCAAGGGCGCGCATTTCATCGAGCTGGCCTGTCAGCGCAAGATCCCGTTGTTGTTCCTTCAGAACATTTCCGGCTTCATGGTCGGCGGCAAATATGAGGCCGAAGGGATCGCCAAACACGGCGCCAAGCTGGTCACCGCAGTCGCTACTGCCACCGTGCCAAAGCTGACCGTGCTGATCGGCGGCAGCTTTGGCGCGGGCAATTACGGCATGTGCGGTCGTGCCTACAGCCCGCGCTTCCTGTTCAGCTGGCCCAATTCGCGGATTTCAGTGATGGGCGGCGAACAGGCGGCGAGCGTGCTGGCGACAGTCCACCGCGATGCGGAAAGCTGGACAGCCGATGAGGCCGAGGCGTTCAAGGCCCCGATCCGCCAAAAGTATGAGGATGAGGGCAACCCCTACCACGCCACCGCCCGGTTGTGGGACGACGGCGTGATCGACCCGGCGCAAACCCGCGACGTGCTAGGGCTGGCTTTGGCGGTGGCGCTTGAGGCACCGTTCCCGGACCGTCCGGCGTTTGGGGTGTTCAGGATGTGAGGGGGTTGTATGACTGAAACGAGCAACATAGTTCAACAAGCTGAAATCACAGGTGGCGTTGTTTTGCCATCCGCTGCTGCGTTTGGTTATGGAGTCTACCTACTGCTCGCCATCGACAGCCATAGTTCGAATGGTTTGCTGCTATCCGTCTTTGGGGCGCTATCGTTCTTTTCGGCCTTTTTGGCGACGCGCTGGCCCATCGTATCTTGGTTACCAGTGGGTTAGGGTGGTATACGTTCGGTATTATTGGCTGTATTGGCCTCGGGGTTGCGATTGCAGAGCGAGCAGAGTGGTCGGTTGCAGTAGTGAACCTCTTCTGGCTTCTATTCGGGTTATATGTGCTCAATAGAGCTGGTCATTTCCGTCGCTTCGTTCTGGCTGTGCAATGATCACCTTTCACCTCATCGCCAATCACACCCCAAATCCTCCCCGGAACGGGGAGGTGGCGCGCCGGAGGCGTGACGGAGGGGTCGGAAGCTTTCCGGACAGTGCTTTGCTGTGACCGATAGCTCTCGGCCCCTCCGCCCCTTTGGGGCACCTCCCCGTTCCGGGGAGGATTTAGGCCGTGGAAGGCATCGGACACTTGGTGCCGATCTAGCGAATGTGCAGAATGCACGCAAACTTCGTTCCGAGATGTCGCTGCCCGAAGTGCTACTGTGGCGAGAACTCAAGGGCAAGCCGCTGGGAGTTAAATTCCGCCGCCAGTTCCCGATACTCGGCTTTATCGCCGATTTCGCCTGTGCCGAGGCGCGGTTGATTATCGAGATCGACGGGATTGTTCACGACATGGGCAATCGGCCTGAGCGGGATGTCACGCGCGACGCGATACTGACCAGCAAGGGCTGGCGGGTGGAGAGGATTCCGGCTGCTGAGGTGCTCAAGGAGGTGAAGGCCGTTGCCGAGGCAATCGTCGCGCTTGCCCTAAATTCCACCTCTCGCATTCACGCGCCAAGCTGCTAGGCTCCAGCGTAAATCACGGGAGCATTCATGCAAGACTACCAAGATCAACCTCCCGCGCTGCTGTCACGCATCGCGCGCTGGGTGCTGGTGACGTTCTACCGGTTGCGCGGGTGGAAGGCGGCAGGCGATGCGCCGGCGGACCGCCGCTGCGTGATCATCGCGGTGCCGCACACTTCTAATTGGGATTTCGTCAATCTGCTCGGCTTGCTCGCCGATCTTGATCTCAAAGCCCACTTCATGGCCAAGACTAGCCTGTTCCGCTGGCCGCTGCGGCGCTTCATGTTCGATATGGGCGGGGTCATGATCGATCGCACTTCGCGGGGCAATTACGTTCAGGCGATGGTCGATGAATTCAAGCGCCGCAAGGAGTTCATGCTGGTGATCGCGCCCGAGGGAACCCGCAGCGCAGTGCATCAATGGCGGACCGGGTTCTACCACATTGCCCGCGAAGCAGGCGTGCCGCTGGTGATCGGGATAATGGATTACAAAAAGAAGCTCGGCGGGCTGGGTCCGGCGATCATGCCAACCGGGGATTACAAGGCCGATATGGCCAGGATCGTAGAGTTTTATCGGAGCTCCAACCCGCGCAATCCGCAATGGGCGATCACCGATTTCAACTTGATGCTGGGGGATGGCAAGAATGGTTGAGGCTTTGTTGATCAACGTGGCGGTGGTCTCGCTCACGCTGCTGGCACTATGGCAAGTGGCCGTGCGGATCGGCGATGTGTCATTCATCGATGCGGTATGGGGTGCTGGGATGGCGCTGCTGGCCGTGGTCAGCTGGGTGCAACTGCCCGATCCTGGCCCGCGTGCTGCGCTGATCGCGGCGATGGCGCTGATCTGGGGGATGCGGCTGGGGCTGCACCTCTACTCGCGCTGGCGCGCGCATGGCGAGGATCCGCGCTATGCCCGAATGCTCGGCAAAGCACGCGAACAGGGCCGCTATGCCCGGGCTGCGCTGACCGTCGTTTTTGCGCCGCAAGCGGTGCTGCTGTTCGTCACCAGCCTGCCCGCGCAGCTGGGCGTGCTGGCGAGAAGCGCGCCCGCTGTAATCGGCCCGCTTGCCTGGGCAGGGTTTGCGCTGTGGCTGGTGGGCATGGTGTTCGAGACGGTTGGCGATGCGCAGCTTAAGGCGTTCCGGGCCGATCCGGCCAGCAAGGGCAAAGTGCTCGATAGCGGGCTGTGGCGCTATACCCGCCACCCCAATTATTTCGGCGATGCCTGCGTCTGGTGGGGAATCTGGCTGGCTGCGGCAGAGGCTGGTTACGGCGTGGCGCTGGCCAGTCTGATCGGACCGGTTTTCCTGACCTTCACTCTCACCAAATGGTCGGGCAAGCCGCTGCTCGAAAAAGGCCTGGCCAAAACGAAGCCCGGCTATGCGGACTATATTGCGCGCACGTCAGGCTTCATCCCCTGGCCGCCACACAAGTAAGCCGATCAACGGTATTTCTGCCCCGGCGGCGCGGTGCCGCGATTGGGGTTGAGTTCGGGCCGAAGGTCGGTGGTCCGCGCCTCGGTTGGTCCGGCGCGCGGTGGGACTGCCTGAAGCCAGGCCTCCAGCGCGGCAATATCGGTGATCCCGATCGCCCTGTCACCTGCTTTGAGGAAGCCGCTGTAGCTGTCGCCGCCATTGCCGAGAAACGCGCTGGTAGTGACGCGATAGGTCTTTGCCGGGTCGATGGGTGCGCCGTTCAGGGTCATGCCGGAAATACGCGATCCCACCGCCCGGCTGCGATCATAGCTATAGGCAAAGCCCACCGATGGCGTGAGGACCTGCTCCGGCCCGTCAGTGTCGAAGCCCTGCTCGAGGATGTCCTTGAGCTCGGCTCCGCTCAGGCTTTGTGTCACCAGTTCATTGCCAAACGGCTGGACGGCATAGATGTCACCGAAAGTGACGCTCCCGTCAGGCGCTGCAGCCAGCGACCGGCGCACCCCAAAGGGGTTCATCAGCGCGATTTGCGCCCCGGCCCCGGCGGTTGCGGCCAGCTGCGCGTCGGCAACCAGCATGCCGAGCGATCCGCCGGTATTCGAGAGTGGCCCGCTGGCCCGGTCGATCGGTCCGGCGATCATGCCGACCTTGCGCAACGAATAATCCGCTGCCGCCGCGACATAGCGTGCAACATACCCAGCGATATCGGCGCGCGGTTCGAACTTTGGGTAGAGATCGGTGTTCTGGATGGTTGAGGTGGAAGCAGCGTAGCCGGGCGACTTGACGATCACGTTCCGCGCGCGCTTGGCTATCACCCGGCCCGCCACCGGATCGATCTCCAGCGTGATATCGGTCACCAGCTTGCCCCACAGCCCGGCGCTGGTCAGCAAGAATGGTTTGGCCGGATTATAGGCAGTATAGTCGCAGACATATTCCCAGTGGGTGTGGCCCGATACGACCACATCAATCCGCGTATCGAGCCGGTCGAGGATTTTGCCGATTTCATAGGTCAGCTCGTTGCAGCTGTCCGGCCCCGGCGCGCCCATGGTGCGTCCGCCCTGATGGATCAGCAGGACGATGGCGTCCGCGCCTTTTGCCTTCAGCCCCGGCACCAGCGCATTGGCGGTGTCCGCTTCATCGGCGAAGGTCAGTCCCTTGGCAATTTCGGGCGGGAGCAACCCGCCGGTGCCTTTGAGCGTCAGGCCGATGATCCCGACGCTCACCTTGCGGCGGCCCGAACCGAAGCGGCGCAGAGCGGTGGCGGGGAACAGCGTGTTGCCATCTGGCATTAACGTGTTGCCGGCCAGAAACGGAAACTTCGCCCCCTTGAATTGCTCGACCTGGCACGGTTTGCGCGCGCTATGCTGGGCGCAGCCGCCGGTTTGTTTGCGCTGAAGTTCTGCCACCCCAAGATCGAGTTCATGGTTGCCAACCGCGCTGTAATCCAGCCCGATCCGGTTCATCACACCGATCGTGGGCTCATCCAGGAACAGCGCCGAGGTGATCGGGGTGCCGCCGATCAGATCGCCTGCTGAAACGATCAGATGGTGGGGATACTTTGCTTTCACGCTGTCAATCGCGCTGGCCAGCCAGGCTACGCCGCCGGCGGGCACCAGGATGACATCGCCCTTGCCATCAGGCACCACAATTGATTGCTTGGGCGGCTCCAGCGCACCGTGGAAATCGTTGATCGCGATGATCCCCACGGTCACCGGTGCAACCGGCGCGCGGCTGGCCATCGGAGCGGCGCAGGCGGCGGCCAGCAGGGGGAGGAGCAGGGCGAACAGGCGCGGGAAGTTCATCGTTCGGGTACTAAAGCAAGCATCGCCGCGAGCAAGTGCAGCGCTTTCAAGAGCCGCCGTGTTGCACGCGAATAAGACAGTTTCTTGAAAATTGAAGAAAAGAGTCATAAATCGGCAAACTGTGCCAGCGAAGAGGAAGCGATGATGGCCCGCCCCCAGACCGATATCGACGCCGGACGCGAGAAACTGATCGATCTCGTGATTGAAATCATCGAGGAACGCGGCGGCGCCGCGCTGACCATGACCGAACTGGCGGGTCGCGCCAGCATGTCCACCGCCAATCTTTATCGCTACTTCGAAGGCAAGGAGCAGGTGATCGAAGCAGTGGCCGAGCGCTGGTTCCAGCCCAAGGTGGCGATCATGGAAGAGGTCGTCGCCTCGGACCTGCCGCCGCGCCGCAAGATGTATGAATTCTTTGCCCGCCGGTTCGTGCGGATGAAAGCAGAGTGGGAGCGTGATCCCGTGGCCTTCGCCACCTATTGCGAGCTGGGGACCGAACATTTCGAACTGGTTCGGGGCTACGTCGATCTGGGTGACCACTACCTCTCGGGGATCATCGGCGAGGCGATGGGCGAGGGGTATTTCGACGGTCTTTCGGTGGATGAGGCGCTCAGCCTGGTCAACCAGATGGTCCACACCTATTGCAACATCAGGGTGATGGAATACCTCATGCCCAAGCTGAGCGAGCAAAAGCTCGCCCGGATCATCGATGCGATGTTCGATGGGCTGTCCGCAGCGGATCGCGGGGCGATTGGGGTGACGGGGCTGCGGGCGGCATGATCAATCTTGCTTGAACAGCGCAATGATTCAACTCAGGGGAAATTAACGATGCCAACGATTCACCACGAAATTATGATAGAACTACCTGTTGGGAAGGTGTGGGAAGCAATTCGGGATGTTGGCCATTTGCACATCCGGCTTGTGCCCGGGTTCGTCGTGGCGACAGAAATGCTGACACATACTGTAACGCCTACGCGCCGTGTTACGTTCGCGAGCGGTGCCGTACTGGACGAAGCAATTGTTTCAATCGACGATCAGCGACGGCGCTTGGTTTGGTCAATCACCAGCGTGGAACATCACAATGGCGCAATGCAGGTCTTTGACGCAGAGGGTGGTTCTCGCGTCACCTGGACTGCAGATGTCCTGCCTGCCGAACTTAACGAGGTCTTTTCACCCTTGATGGCCGCAGGGATGGCAACGATGAAGGCGCACCTGGAAGGAGAATAAGCAGAGTTCTGAGAATCTCTCGGATAAGCCCGATTACGCCGCGCACGCAGCCTCGGCTGGAAGCGCCTCCTGCACTTCTCCACCTCCTCAAACATCCAAATTCGCCACATTCAGCGCGTTCTCCTGGATGAATTCGCGGCGTGGTTCGACGATGTCGCCCATCAGGCGGGTGAAGATTTCGTCGGTCACGTCGGCGTCTTCGACCTTCACTTGCAGCAGCGCGCGGTTCTCCGGGTCGAGGGTGGTTTCCCACAGCTGTTCGGCGTTCATTTCGCCAAGGCCCTTGTAGCGCGAGATGGCGAGGCCCTTGCGGCCGATCGCCAGCACCGCGTCGAGCAGCTCGGACGGGCGGGTGATCCCGCCGGGATTGGCGCTGGGGCGGGTGACGATGGCCTCGGCTTCTTCGTCCTCGCCGTCCGCATCCGCCGCTTCGGGCTCCGGCACTTCGGCTTCGGTTCCGGCTTTCACCAGATGCGTGGTGGCGGCATAGACTTCGGCCTGTTCGCCCGCCAGCCGCGCCAGTTTGCGCGCTTCGGCGCTGGTCAGGAAGGCGGCTTCGATCACATGATGATCGGTCACCCCGCGCCACAGCCGTTGGACCGTGACGTTCCCGTCCTCGGTGATCGACGCGGCCCATTTCGCCTCGCGGTCACCCACATTGAGCCAGGTCGCGGCCTTGACCAGCGCCTCTTCGCGCCCGCCTGCGGCCATGTCGGGATTGAGCACGCCGGCCAGCGCCAGCGCCTCGACAATCGCCGGAGCGTAGCGGCGCGGGACAAAGCCCATCAGGCTGCGCATCCGCCTCGCGTGCTCGACCAACCCGGCCAGCTCGGCGCCGCCGCGCGCGCCGCCGGCCGTTTCCAGAATCCGGCCCGCAAGACCAGCCTCGACCAGATAGCGATCAAGCGCGTCATTATCCTTCAGGTAAACTTCCGAGCGGCCTTTGGCGACCTTGTACAGCGGCGGCTGTGCGATGAAGAGGTGCCCGGCGCGGATGATGTCTGGCATCTGGCGGTGGAAGAAGGTCAGTAGCAGCGTGCGGATATGCGCACCGTCAACATCGGCGTCGGTCATGATCACGATCTTGTGGTAGCGCAGCTTTTCAAGATTGAATTCGTCGCGGATCCCGGTGCCCATCGCCTGAATCAGCGTGCCAACTTCCTTCGATGAAATGATCCGGTCGAACCTTGCGCGCTCGACGTTGAGGATCTTGCCCTTGAGCGGCAGGATCGCCTGATAATGCCGGTCACGCCCCTGCTTGGCCGAACCGCCGGCCGAATCGCCTTCGACCAGAAACAGCTCGGACTTGGCGGGATCGCGTTCCTGGCAATCGGCCAGCTTGCCCGGCAGGCTGGCGATATCCATCGCCCCCTTGCGCCGGGTCAGCTCACGTGCGCGCTTGGCCGCTTCGCGGGCAGCGGCAGCATCGATGATCTTGCCGATCACGGCGCGGGCATTGGCGGGGTTTTCCTCCAGCCAATCGCTCATCCGGTCGGCCATCAGGCTTTCGAGCGGCTGGCGCACTTCGGATGAGACCAGCTTGTCCTTGGTCTGGCTGGAGAACTTGGGATCAGGCAGCTTGACCGAGACAATCGCGGTCAGCCCCTCGCGCATGTCATCGCCGGTCAGCGTGACCTTTTCCTTCTTCATCATCCCCGATTTCTCGGCGTAATTGTTGAGCGTCCGGGTCAGCGCGGCGCGGAAGGCGGCCAGATGCGTGCCGCCATCGCGCTGCGGAATGTTGTTGGTGAAGCACAGGACGTTTTCGTAATAGCTGTCGTTCCATTCGAGCGCGACTTCGATGGCGATGCCATCACGTTCGGATGCAATCGCCACCGGTTCGGGCAGCAGCGGCACCTTGTTGCGATCGAGATAGGACACGAACGCCCCGATCCCGCCTTCGTAATACAGATCATGCTCCTTGATCTCTTCATGGCGCTTGTCGCGCAGCAGGATGTGGACGCCCGAATTGAGGAAGGCGAGCTCGCGGTAGCGATGCTCGAGCTTTTCGAAATCGAACTCCAGCACATTCTTGAACGTGTCGGTCGAGGCGATGAAGGTGACGCGGGTGCCCTTCTTGCCAGCTGGAGCCGGGCCGACCACGCGCAGCGGTTCCACCGCATCGCCGTGGGCGAACTTCATCCAATGCTCTTCGCCGTCGCGCCAGATTGTCAGTTCCAGCCATTCGGACAGCGCATTGACCACCGAGACGCCCACCCCGTGGAGGCCGCCCGAAACCTTGTAGGCGTTGTCGTCAGAGGTGTTCTCGAACTTTCCGCCCGCATGAAGCTGGGTCATGATCACTTCGGCGGCCGAAACGCCTTCCTCGGCATGGATCCCGGTCGGGATGCCGCGGCCGTTGTCCTCGACCGAAACCGAGCCATCGGGATTGAGCTCGATCGTGACCAGATCGCAGTGCCCGGCTAGCGCCTCGTCGATCGCATTGTCCGAAACTTCGAACACCATGTGGTGCAGCCCCGAGCCATCATCGGTATCACCGATATACATACCCGGCCGTTTGCGAACGGCATCGAGGCCCTTGAGGACCTTGATCTGATCCGCGCCATAAGCATTGGCGTTGGGGATATTTACGGGAATGCTGTCGGGAGTGTTTTCGGGTGTATCGGCCATGCCCAGCATATAGGCACTCCGCCGCGTTTTCGGAACCCATTTCTCCCCCTTCCATCCACAGGGAAATCCTGCTCAAACCCGGCAATTGTAGCTTCAGGAGGCAGGAATGAGGAATTTGATCGGCGCATTGCTTGGGGCATCGCTATTGGCGGGGCAGGTGCAGGCGCAAACTTCGGTTTCACCGATCCCGCTCCGCCCCGATCAGGTAAGCTTTCGGGCGCTTTACAAGGAGCTGGTCGAAACCAATACCACGCTATCATCCGGTAGCTGCACGCTGGCGGCAGAACGGATGGCTGCACGGCTGCAGGCGGCGGGGATGCCGGCTGATCGGGTGAGCGTATTCTTCACCAGCGAACACCCCAAGGATGGCGGGCTGGTTGCGGTTTACCCCGGAACCTCGAAAAAGCTCAAGCCGATCCTGCTGCTGGCCCATATCGATGTGGTCGAGGCCAGGCGCGAGGACTGGACCCGCGATCCCTTCACCCTGATCGAGGAAGGCGGCTATTTTTACGCTCGCGGCACTGCAGATGATAAATCGCAAGCGGCGATCTGGACCGACACGCTGATCCGTTTCGCCAAAGCGGGTTTCAAGCCCAAGCGGACGGTAAAGCTGGCGCTGACCTGCGGCGAGGAAACCTCGGGCGCGTTCAACGGGGCGGAGTGGCTGGCAAACAACCGCCGCGATCTGATCGATGCTGAATTCGGGCTCAATGAAGGTGGAGGAGGCCGCACTGATGGCAAAGGCAAGCTGCTTGTCCAGACCATTCAAGTGGGCGAAAAGGCCTATCAGGACTTCACTTTGACCACGATCAACCCCGGTGGCCACAGCTCACAGCCGGTCCGCAACAATGCGATCTATGCAATGGCTGATGCCATGACCAAGATCCGCGATTATGAATTTCCGATGGAATTCAACGAGACTACCCGCGCCTTCTTCTCCCAGGCCGGAGCGATGCGCAAGGACAAGGCGGGCGAGGCGATGATCGCGCTGGCTACCAATCCCGCCGACCGCGTGGCCGAAGCGGTGGTCAATCAGGACAAGATGCTCCACTCGTTGTTACGCACGACCTGCGTGGCGACACTGATCGATGGTGGTCATGCACTGAACGCGCTACCGCAATCGGTCACCGCCAACGTCAATTGCCGGATGTTCCCGGGTCGCAGCAGCGAAGAAACCCGTGCTGGGCTGGCTGCTGCCATTGGCAATCCGGCGGTCACGTTGGAAATGCGGCTGAAAGACAAGCCGATCGCCAAGACTCCACCGCTCAATCCAGCCATCATCGGCCCGATGGAACGGCTGGCGGCGAAGCATTTCCCAGGCATTCCGGTGATCCCCGCAATGTCGACCGGGGCAACCGATGCACTTTACCTCGCCGCTGTCGGCATCCCGACCTATGGCGCTCCGGGCATCTGGGGCGACCCCGATGGCAATGGCGCACATGGCCTGAATGAAAGGATTGAGGCCCGTGCGCTTTATGCCGGCCGCGATTACCTGTTTGATCTGGTCAAGGTATACGCGGGCGGAAAATAGCCGAAACAACAATGACCGCCGTGCCCTGGGGGACACGGCGGCCGCGTTTTTTGGGTGCGCTGTTACCGCAGCGCTCAGACACCTGAAATCAGGCGAGCGTGGCGGTGAACATCAGGCCGCTGGTAAATACCGCGGCGATGATCGGCAGCACGATAAGGGCGATGCTGCGCATGGGTAGTCTCCTGTTGCGATTGCGAGATCAGTTCGCATTTGCAACATAACTATTCTGGTAGAGGTTACACGTGCAAAGGCGGGGACAGATGTTGCGTATTTTGCAACCGGAATATCAAGGAAGTGGTAACAATCGGGCATGATCAGCGATCCAGCAGTGCAGCTAGAGGCAGAGTTTGGCTCTTTTCCGGAACTTGTCGCCGCCTGGGGGGAGTATCGCGGTGATGCGCCCGCGCTCGATGACGGCATTATCCGGCTGGGCTGGCGCGAGACCGCAGATCTGATCGAACGGATTGCTGCGCGGCTTCAGGCCGATGGACTGGAGCGCGGCCAGGCCGTGGCCATCCTTGGCACATCGACCGTCCAATACGCGCTGGTGTTCCTGGCTGCGATCCGCGCTGGGGGCTGCGCTGCGCCGCTCACCACCAGCGCCAGCCCGCAGCAGCTGGCGGCGATGGTGGCGGATTCGGGCGCGATCCATCTGTTTATTGACCGGGCAAAATTGACCGAACTCGGCACTTTCACTTTGCCCTGTCCCCGCCAGATCGTGCTTGATGAGGAGCTGGACGGGTTCATGGCCCCCGCCGGGACCAGAGCGGCGCCGTTCGAACCTGCGCCCGACGATCCCTTCAACATCATCTATTCCTCCGGCACTACCGGCACCCCCAAAGGGATCGTCCACAGCCACGCGATGCGCTGGCGGCAGATGACTTTTCGCGCGGCCAGCAATTACGGCACGGGCAGCCGCGCGCTGACCTCCACCCCGCTCTATTCCAACACCACAATGGTAGTGTTCCTGCCCGCGCTCTATTCGGGTGGCTGCGTTTCGATCATGGGCAAGTTCGATGTCGCGACCTGGCTGCAAAAGGCGCAGGACGAACAGGTGACCCACACCATGCTGGTGCCGGTGCAATACCGGCGGCTGATGCAATATCCCGAGTTTGACCGGTTCGATCTGTCGGCGATGAAACTCAAATACTGCACCTCCGCGCCGTTTCCTGCCGATCTCAAGGCCGAAGTGCTGGAGCGGATGCCCGGTGGGCTGCTCGAGATCTACGGAATGACCGAGGGCGGTGTCTCGTGCCTGCTGGTCGCGCATGAGCATCCCGATAAGCTCCATACCGTGGGGGTTCCCGCGCCGGGCAATTTCCTCAAGGTGCTGGGCGAGGATGACCGCGAACTGCCCCCCGGCGAGGCGGGCGAGCTGGTCGGTCGCTCGGGCGCGATGATGCTGGGCTACAAGAACCAGCCCGAAAAAACCCGCGAGGGGTACTGGACCGATCCTGCCGATGGCACCATCTGGCAGCGGATGGGCGACATCGGGCGGATCGATGCCGATGGTTTTGTCGAGCTGGTCGGGCGGACCAAGGATGTGATCATCTCGGGCGGGTTCAACATCTTCCCGATCGATCTGGAGACCGAACTGGCCGGCGACCCGCGCGTGGTGGAAGCTGCGGTGGTCGGCGTGCCGAGCGATCAATGGGGCGAAACTCCGGTGGGCTTCGTGGTGGTGAAGCCGGGGCATGAGGGCGAGGTGGAGGATATTCGCTCCACCGCCAACGCGCAGCTCGGCAAGACCCAGCGATTGTCCGCGCTGTACCTGATCGATGAGATGCCGCGCAGCCACATCGGCAAGCTGCTCAAGACTGATTTGCGCGAACTGGCGTCGTCCCCGGCTTGACCGGGTACCGCTGGCCTCCTCGATGCGAGGGCGGAATGATGCGGCCCGCGATCCCGGATCAAGTCCGGGATGACGTGCTTGGCTAGCTTGCCAGTCAAGCCATCCCCCCTTATTCGCCCCCCATGAGCATCCACCCTTCCGATTCCATCCTGATCGTCGACTTCGGCAGCCAGGTCACCCAGCTGATCGCGCGCCGGGTGCGCGAAGCCGGGGTCTACTCCGAGATCGCCCCGTTCAATTCGGCCGAAGCAGCCTTTGCGCGGATGCAACCCAAGGGCGTGATCCTCTCGGGCGGTCCGGCCTCGGTCACTGACGAGGGCAGTCCGCGCGCGCCGCAGGCGATCCTTGATGCAGGCGTGCCGATTCTGGCGATCTGCTATGGCCAGCAAACGCTCTGCACCCAGCTGGGCGGAACGGTTGAGGGCGGCCACGCGGCGGAGTTTGGCCGGGCCGATGTGGAAATCCTGAAATCCAGCCCCTTGTTCGATGGCTTCTGGGAGGTCGGCGGTAAATATCCGGTCTGGATGAGCCACGGCGACCGGGTGACCGAAGCGCCCGAGGGCTTTGAGATTATCGGCACCTCACCCAATGCGCCGTTCGCGATTCTCGTCAACGAAGCGCGCCGCTATTACACCACCATGTTCCATCCCGAAGTGGTCCACACGCCAGATGGGGCGAAGCTTATTTCCAACTTCGTCCACGGTATCTGCGGGTTGGCCGGCGACTGGACCATGGCCGAATTCCGCGCCACCAAGATCGCCGATATCCGCATGCAAGTCGGGAAAGGCCGGGTGATCTGCGGCCTGTCAGGCGGGGTCGACAGCGCGGTGGCCGCAGTCCTCATCCACGAGGCGATTGGCGAACAGCTGACCTGCGTGTTCGTCGATGGCGGGATCCTGCGCTTGAACGAGCGCGAGCAGGTCGAGACGCTGTTTCGTGGATCTTACAATATCCCGCTGGTGGTGGTCGATGCGAGTGACCGGTTCATGGACGGCCTGGCCGGGCTCACCGATCCCGAAGCCAAGCGCAAATTCATCGGCAAGACCTTTATCGATGTGTTCGAGGCCGAGGCCAAGGCGATCGGCGGCGCGGATTTCTTGGCGCAAGGCACGCTTTACCCGGATGTGATCGAAAGCGTCAGCTTCACCGGTGGGCCTTCGGTGACGATCAAGAGCCACCACAATGTCGGCGGCCTGCCCGAACGCATGAACATGCAGCTGGTCGAGCCGTTGCGCGAGCTGTTCAAGGACGAGGTCCGCGCGCTGGGCCGTGAGCTTGGTCTGCCCGAGATTTTCGTCGGTCGACACCCGTTCCCAGGGCCAGGCTTGGCGATCCGCATCCCCGGCGAAGTCACCCGCGAGCGCTGCGATATTCTGCGCAAAGCCGATGCAGTCTACCTTGAGGAAATTCGCGCCGCCGGGCTTTATGACGAAATCTGGCAAGCCTTCGCGGTGTTGCTGCCGGTCAAGACCGTCGGCGTGATGGGCGATGGCCGCACCTATGACAACGTCTGCGCGCTGCGCGCCGTCACCAGTACCGATGGCATGACGGCGGACATTTATCCCTTCGAGGCGACGTTTTTGAGCCGCTGCGCCACCCGGATCATCAACGAGGTCAAGGGGATCAACCGGGTTGTCTACGACTATACCAGCAAGCCGCCCGGGACGATCGAGTGGGAGTAGGGAATAGGATATGCGGGAGATAGTCTGCAGCCATCCGAGGAGGAACCGGTGAGAGATCTGATCTTGAAGATGTCCATATCGATTGACGGCTTCGTGAGTGACCTGGATGGCACGAACACATGGATGTTCGGCACCGATCAAGAGGCGAAGGCCTGGTCCGTAGAATATCTATGGAACGCCGGCCTGCACATCATGGGCAGCCGCAGTTTCCATGACATGGCCGCCTGGTGGCCGACCTCCATCGACCAGTTCGCGCCGCCGATGAACCAGATCCCCAAGGCCGTCTTCTCGCGGCAGGGGTTGGCGTTCCTGACGAGCATGAACACGGCAGCGGTGCCTGGCGAGGCCCGCACAAAGTCTGCTGAGCTGCAGCCCGGCGCAGGGAGCTGGGCTCAGGCCTATGTTGCGAGCGGTGACCTGGCGGAGGAAATCGCGACGTTGAAAGCCCAAAAGGGCAAGCCGATCATCGCCCACGGCGGAGTAAGCTTCGCCCGCAGTCTGGTTGCCCAGGGGCTGGTCGACCAGTTCGCGCTGATGGTAGCCCCCGTGGCGCTGGGCAAAGGCCTGCCGCTGTTCTGTGAACTCGCCGTCCCAATGCCGCTCAAACTGACGAGATCGAAGGCCTTTCCGGGCGGGGCGGTGGCGCAGATTTATCGGCAGGCGTGAACCCGAAGACTATGACCAGCCGGCTGAGGCGACTGAAGAATAGCGGGCGCTCAGTCCGCCACCGCCACAAATTTCCCTGCTACGCGGTCTTTCCGCACTTTTAGCCCAGCGAACACTTGCCCGCTCATCGCGATATAGACGCCGGGCGGCGCAACCTGCACGGCGGCTACCGCCATGCCGAGGTTGAACGCGGCGTCACTTTGGGCAAAGCGCGCGGGGGCAAGGGCGCCGGTGAGGACGATCGTCTTGCCCGCTATCCCGGCGAGCGCCTTGGCCGTGTTGGTCATGGTATCGGTGCCGTGGGTGATGACGATCCGGGTTTCAGGTGCGCCAGCTGCACGCCGGGTGATCTCGGCACGGTCGGCATCGGTGAGCTCGAGGCTGTCCTTGCGGCACACTTCCTCTACGCGGAACGGTAGCCCGACGCGGGCTTCCTTGAGCAGCGCGGCAATCGCGCTGTCGATGATCTGGTATTCGCTCAGCGCGTCGAAATAGGCCTTGTCGATCGTGCCGCCGGTAGTGAGCACAAGGATTGGTTGCTGGTTCATTGCCCCTCTCTACCCGGGCACGCCCGATGCGGCAAACTGCAGGAATGGCGCGCCTGCCTGCGCCCGCTCAGATTCTGCAGGAGCTATGGGGATAGCACCGCACCAATGAACACGTGGAGGTCGGTTTGGAGCGCGTCAAGGAAATCGAACCACACCCGCAGCGCTTTTGCGCGAAGGACCAACAAAAAAATCGAGGGTTCCGGGTCGGCTAGAGCCGTTCTGTAATTGACAGAATCACCATTTGAATCCCCCTCCCCGTCGGGGCGGGGTTAAGTGGCTCGATATAAAACGGAAATACTCTAAGTGTTTAGAGCGGGATGACGTTTGAGTGAATCGGGAGGGATTCACAACGGGCTGATTTTGTGATTCAAGCTGCTGGCTGGGATTTGGAGGCCAGCAGCGATGACCAGACCCTATTCGATGGATTTGCGGGATCGGGCGATCACGCG
>JANMKT010000100.1:0-14529 GCA_031372185.1 Novosphingobium sp. | reverse complement strand
CAAATCGGCGCGCTGGGTCCGGCGCCGTTCGGGGCGCTGCTGGTCGTCATGGTCGCGGCCTTTGGTGCCGCCGTGATCGGCGCACGAATTGCCGGACAATCGAACTTGGCCGGGCTTCTGGCTGGCGGCGCGACCGCGATCTGCGGGGCCAGCGCGGCACTCGCGCTTTATGGGGTGATCGGCAAGGACCGGCTAAGTCAAGCGCAGTTCGCGCTGACGCTGGTCGGCATCTCGCTCGCCAGCGCCTTCGCGATGTCGATCTATCCGCTCCTCGCCAGCGTGCTGGCCTTGTCCGATCGTCAGGCCGGGTTCCTGATCGGGGCATCAATCCATGATGTGGCCCAGGCAATCGGCGGCGGCTATGCCTTCTCGGACGCCGCCGGAAGCTATGCCACCATCGTCAAACTGGCCCGGGTCGCGCTGCTCGCGCCCGTGGTGGCGCTGGTTTCGCTGGTAATCGGCCCGGCAGACGAAGCCGCAGGCCAGCCGATCTGGCGGCGGCTGGCGCTCCCTTGGTTCATCACGGCGTTTCTGGCCACGGTAACGCTCAACAGCATGATTGCTGTTCCGCAGCAGATCAGCCACTTCGCGCTGGTCAGCTCGAAAGCGCTGCTGCTGCTCGCGGTGACTGCCACAGCGATGCGATCGCGGATGGATCTGCTGATGGAAATGGGCTGGCGCGCAGCGGTGCCGGTGGTGGTGGCGACGCTGGCCAGCTTTGCCGCTGCGCTAGGCTTTGCGGTGCTGCTGGTTTAGCTCCGGAACGGGGCCAGGCTGCCAGGCAGGTTCACTGGCAAAGCGGATGGCGGGGGCAATGTGATGGCCGCCGCCCGCCTCGATCAGCAAGCCCCGCGCGGCAATGTGCGGCGCATCAAAGGCTTCGCGGAAATCCAGGACTGGCGCGAAAGCGACATCGCGATGGGCGAACCAATCCATCCATTCATCGCGCGGACGGGCGGCGAAGGTTTCGCGCAGGAAGGCAATCAGCGGGACCTGCGCTGGTCCAGCTTCGGCCTCTGCCAGCATGATCAGATCAGGGCGACCCAGCGCGGTGAGCAGATTACGCGCAAATTTGATCTCGCGCCCGCCCAGCACGATGTGGCGGCCATCCTTGCAAGCATAGACCTGATAGAACCCCGCCCCGCCGAGTGAACGCTGCTCAGCCGAGCGCGGCGCAGCTCCGCCGGCAATCGCGCTGCTGGCGGTATGCGCGCACCATGGCAGCAGACTGTCAAACATGGCGATGTCGATATAGTCACCCTTATCGGTGCGCTCCCTGCCGACCAGTGCCATCAGCACTGCTGACAGCGCAGTCAGCCCTGCAGCGATATCGGCCGCCGCCGCACCGGGGACGACCGGCGTGCCCTCCGGTCCATCATTGACCGACAGGAACCCCGCCAGCGCCTGCACCGCCAAATCATGCGCCGGATGATCGGAAAGCTCGCCCTCCTGACCGAACGCGGTGATCGAGCAATAGACGATGCGGCGGTTAATCGCTTTCACGCTGGCGTAATCGAAGCCCAGCCGAGCCATTGCGCCGGGCCGGAAGCCTTCGACAAAAACATCTGCGCCTTCGATCAGCGCGCGCAGCGCGGCCTTCCCGGCCTCGTTCTTGAGGTCTAGGACCATGCTTTGCTTGCCGCGGTTGAGATTGGCGAACCAAACCGAATGCCCTGCCTCGAACGGAGCCTGATCACGCGCCGGATCGCCCGTCGGCGGTTCGATCTTGATGACCCGTGCACCCTGATCCGCCATCATCACCGTCATCATCGGTCCCGGCAGGAACTGGGTCAGGTCTAGCACCGTGATTCCAGAAAGCTTACCCATTCCCGATCCCCAGGTCATAGCCACACAACACAAAGGCGGTCAGCGCGGCTTTGCCCGCTGACCGCCTTTTCGGATAGCCTGTTACCGTCAGAACTTGAACCCGGCCTCCACCCCAATCAGGCGGCGTCCGCCCGGTGAGATGAACGAGCCGCCAAATTCGATCGCCGGGATCGCTTCGGCGATGTATTTCCGGTCGAGGGCGTTTTCGGCAAAAGCAGTCAGTGTCCAGTTCTTGCCTTCAAACCCGAACCGCAGGTTAAGCACCCCAAACGCATCGCGCTTGGCCGCGCCATAGCTGCCGTTGCCGGCCGCCGCCGGATCGGGGAAGAAGGGCGCGAACAGCGAGACCGGCAGCAAAGCGCTGAACACGGTCGGGCGGTTCTGATCCTGCACGGTGTGGAACCAGGTCGGCCCGGTAATCCGGTAATCGGCGCGCATCACGACATCGATAGTGTCGGTCAGCGGCGCATCGATCTGGCTGCCCAGATTGATCGTGTAATCGGCCGTATAGGGTGACTTGTTCCCCACCGTATAGGGCCGCGAGCTGTTCTTTTTGATCTCGCTGTCGGTGAAGTTGACCCCACCGAACAGCGTCCAGCCCTTGACGATCCGGGCGCTGGTGTTGAACTCGATCCCCTTCACATCGACCCGGTCGATATTGGAAACCACGCGCAGCAGGCCAAAGCTTCCGACGAAGAATTCGAAGAACTGCATGTCGGTGATCCGGGTGTAATATCCGGCAAGATCGAAGGTCACCCGGTTATCGAGCAAGGAACCCTTGATCCCGGCTTCAAACGCGCTCGAACGCTCCTTGCGGTAGCGATCGTTGATGAACACCCCGGCGTTGATCGTGCCGAACGCGCCGGTTGAATTGTTGAAGAACTGATCGACCGTGGCTTTGGCGCCCTGATTGTTGAACCCGCCCGATTTGAAGCCGATGCCCCAGTTTGCGTAAAGGTTGGTGTTTGAGTTCGGCGTAAAGCTGAGCGAAACCTTGGGTTCGAGCTGCTTGAAGGTTTCGTTTTGATCGGGGATCGATCCGGTGAGTGGCAAGCCAGGATTGATCTTGCCGCCGGTAATCGGATCGGACACATTGGGCACAAGGTTGGAAACCGAACGGTCCTCGATGTCATAGCGCAGCGCCAGGCCCACCTTGAAGAGGTCGGACGGCTTGTAATCAACCGAGCCGAACGCGGCATAGACGTTGGTGGTGAATTTGTCCGAATAGAGCTGCGAGGTTGGGTTGCTCGAGCCCGGCGCGTTATAAAGCGTTGGCAGGACCCCCTGGCCAAGATCGCCCCCCAGACTCACCCCGACCGCCCGGTTTATATGGAGGTAATAGCTGCCCAGCTGCCAGCTGAGCGGGCCATCACCGGTCGACGCCAGCCTGATTTCGCCGCTGATATCCTTCTGGTTGCGGATCTGCAGCTGCGTGCCATCACAAGTGGTTGGGCTATACGGCCCGAAGGTCGAGCCTGAGAAGTTGAATATGAACGGCACCGGGATCGCACCAATCACCCCCGGCGGGTTGACCGGGAAGCCGGTATTCGCGGCGGTTGAGGCAAAGCAGGCACCTTGCACGGCAAGATTGGTCGGATTGGTCGGCGCCCCGAACGCGGGCGCAATATAGCGCGCGAAATCGGCCGAAGTGCCATCCGCAGTGAGGCTTTGTTTGACGTCGGAGTACAGCGCCCAGGCGGTCAGTTTCATGGCGCCGAAATCATGTTCGACCTTGGCCGAGATATCGAAGCTCTGCTGATCGTTGGTCGGGCGGATATTGCTGTAATAGCGGAACGGATGGGCATCGACGTCCTCGTTGAAGGCTGGGTTGAAGGCACCAAGCACGGGCAGGTGGAACGCCGCGTTGAAGTTGATCGAAGCGCCCGACAGCTTGGAATAGCGCGCCTTCACATCAAGCTCGGTGTCATCGCCCAAGCGCGTCAGGAACCGGCCATCGATTGACCAGACCTTCTGATCGTCAACCACCTTGGTGTTCTGCAAATAGAGGTTTCGGTAAAACCCGTCGGTCTGACGGTAATAGCCCGACAGCACGATCCCGCCTGCCCCCAGCGGCGCAGACACATAGGCCGAGCCTTCCAGCGTGTTTTCATTGGCATAGCTGGCCTTGCCACCAGCCGCCAGCGTGTCGCCGGGCTTCAGGGTGGAAATGACGATCGCGCCGGCCGCAGCGTTGCGGCCATAGATCGCGCCTTGCGGGCCTTTGAGCACTTCGATCTGGCGCAGCGTGCCCTGGCTCTGGTTGAGCTGCGCTGAATTGGTCTTGAGAATGCCATCGACCACCAGCGCAACCGAGCTTTCCGCATCGCGCGCGCCATTGATACCGCGGATGTTGATCTGAGTATCACCCGCCTCCGCCGTACCGGTGACAATCGTGACGCCCGGGGTCAGCTGGGTGAAATCCTCGGCAGTCTGAACACCGGTTTTCGCCAGAGTGTCAGCCGTGAGCACCGAGATTGAAGCCGGAACCTCAACCAATCGCTCATTCTGGCGCCGCGCGGTGACGATGATCGAGCCATTGTCTGCCTGGGCATCTTCGTCGGCCCCGGGCGCAGTTTCCTGCGCCAGCGCCGGAGTGGCGGCCATGGCCAGACCAACAAGCGAGGCCGAGGCCAACCATTGGGTGACACGCATTCGAAAACTCCCTGTTCAATGCCTCACTGGTCGGAGAGTCTAATGGTCCGATCCAATTCACGGCTTGCTACGCGTATGGTATATTGTATACAAATGCCCAAGGTCAAGTATTTTGGGAGCCTAAGATGTCGCGCGCCTCCGACCGCGCTTACGCCGGGATCCGCAGCATGATCCTTTCGGGCGAGCTTCCTGCCGGGGCGGCGCTTGGGGAGGAGGCATTGGCGGAGCGCTGCGGTGTGTCGCGCACCCCGGTGCGGGACGCTTTGCGCCGACTTGAGGCAGAGCTGCTGGTCAAGCGCAACGAGACGCAGCGCAGCTTCGTAGCGGACTGGTCGCTGAGCGATGTGGCCGATGCCTTCGAACTGCGCGCGATGCTGGAGGGACACGCTGCCCGCCGCGCGGCTGAGCGGATCGACGATGCCACCTTGCAGCGGTTGCGCCGCTGCAATCAGGCGATCTTCGAGGCAATCCGCTCCGAACAGCCCGATGTAGCTGGGTTTCTGGAAGGCAACCGCGATTTTCACGCGATTATCCTCGAAACGTCAGGTTCCCGCCGCCTCAGCTCGCTGCTGGCCACCCTGATCGAGCAGCCGGTAATCTGGCGCACCGCGCATCACTATGGCCGCGATGCGCTGCGGCGTTCGCATGGCGAGCACGACGAGCTGCTGGCTGCCTTCGCCCGCCGCGACGGGGCCTGGGCCGAAGCGGTGATGGCCGCGCATATCCGCCGGGCATTCCATGCCTATGCCGATGCCCACCAAGGCCTGACCGCCTTTGATATGGCCCGTTCGGCATGAGCAAACTGTATACAGATCAGATCGAGATGGTCGAAGTTTCCCCGCGCGACGGCCTCCAGAACGAGAAAATCGAGATCGCGACAGCCGATAAATTGCGGCTGGTCGAATTTGCAATCGCTGCAGGGGTGCGCCGCATCGAAGTTACCAGCTTTGTGAACCCGCGCGCCGTGCCGCAAATGGCCGACGCCGAAGCGGTCTGCGCTGGATTGCCCGAGCGCGACGATGTTACTTACATCGGCCTGGTGATGAATCAGCGCGGGGCGGACCGAGCCCTCGCCACGGAACGGATCGATCAGCTGGGCGCGGTGGCCGTTTCGACCGACAGTTTCGCCATGGCCAATCAGGGCCAGACCAGCGAGGGTTCGGTCGAGGCCTCGCGCGCGATCATTTCCACTGCCCGGGCCGCTGGCATAACTGGCCAGGCGACCATTGCGGCCAGCTTCGGTTGCCCGTTCGAGGGCACGGTTGCTGAGGATCGCATCATCGCCATGGCCGTGGCGATTGCCGAGGCGGGCGCGATCGAAATTGGCCTGGCTGACACCATCGGCGTCGCCAATCCGGCCCATGTTGCGCGGCTGGTGGCACGGGTTGGCGCAGCGATTGCGCCGCTGCCGGTGCGGGTCCATTTCCACAACACCCGCGGCACCGGCCTGGCCAATGTCTGGGCGGCGATCGGAGCGGGCGCGCGGATTGTCGATGCCTCGATCGGCGGGCTTGGCGGCTGCCCCTTTGCGCCGGGGGCAGCGGGCAATGTGGCGAGCGAGGATGTGGTCTATATGCTGGAACGGGCAGGCATTGCCACCGGGCTGGAACTTTCAAAATTGACCGAGGCCAACCACTGGCTGGCCGGGGTCATGCAACGCAAATTGCCGGGAATGGTGGCGCATACACCGCCATTCCCGATGGCGTCTTAGGAGAAGCAGCGGATGGGTTACCGCCTGGGTGTCGATGTCGGTGGGACGTTCACCGATCTGTTGTTGTTCAACGTCACGACAGGAGCCAGCTGGCGGCACAAGACGCCGTCGACTCCGCATGACAGTTCCGAAGGAATTCTAAGCGGGGTCAATGCGATCTGCGCAGAAGCCGGGGTCGCGGCCAAGGACATCGAGTATTTCCTTCACGGCACGACGGTGGCGACCAATGCGGTGCTGGAAGGTAAGGGTGCGCGGGTCGGGCTCATCACCACAGAAGGCTACCGCCACATCATGCAGATCGCGCGCAGCTATGTGCCGGGCGGGCTGGCTGGCTGGATCATCTGGCCCAAGCCGGTGCCATTGGCCGCGCTGGAAGATACGGTCACGATAAAGGGCCGGATGAACGCCGATGGCGTGGAAGTGCGCCCGCTCAACGATGCCGAGATCCGCGCCGCGCTGACCACGCTCAAAGATCAAGGCGTTGAAGCGATTACCGTGTCCTTGATCAACGCCTATGCCAATGGCGCGCATGAGGCCCGCGTCGGCGCGCTGGCGGCGCAGATCATGCCCGATCTGCCGATCTCGCTGTCCCACGAAGTCCTACCCGAAATGCAGGAATATGAGCGAACGCTGACAACCGTCGCCAATGCCGCAGTGCGCCCGGTAGTGGGCAAATACATCGCCAATCTGCGTCAGCGGCTCGCTGCGTCGGGGCTTACCGGCAAGCTCTCGCTGCTGCGCTCGGACGGCGGGCTGATGTCTGCTGAAAAGGCCGAGACCCAGCCAGTCAACATCCTGATGTCCGGCCCGGCGGGCGGGGTTACCGGGGCTTTGTGGGTCGCCAAAAATGCGGGTCTCAAGAACATCCTGACGCTCGACGTGGGCGGCACCTCGACCGATGTGGCGCTGATCGAAAACCTTGAGCCGCGCCGCCAGCGGACCACCGAGGTTGGCCATCTGTCGGTCCGCGCCTCGGCGCTGGATGTCAAGACGGTGGGCGCCGGTGGCGGCTCGATCGCCTATGTGCCTGAATTGACCAAAGCGCTGCGGGTCGGCCCGCAATCGGCTGGCGCGGTGCCAGGGCCAGTCGCCTATGGCAAAGGTGGGACCTTGCCAACCGTAACCGATGCCAATGTCGTGCTGGGATATTTGCCCGAAAACCTACTGGGCGGCAGTTTCAAGCTGGACCGCGCGGGCGCAACGCGCGCGGTCCAGACCATCGCCGATGCGCTGGGAATTGATCTGATGGCCGCCGCGCGCGGGATCATCGATATCGTCAATGAGAACATGTTCGGCGCATTGCGGATGATCTCGGTCCAGCAAGGCTATGATCCGCGTCATTTCGCGCTGATGGGCTTTGGCGGGGCGGGTCCGCTCCATGTCAACGCGGTCGCGCGGCTGATGGGCAGCTGGCCCGCGATCTCGCCGGTTTCCCCCGGCGTGCTGTGCGCCTTGGGGGATGCGACCACCCGGATGCGGACCGAAACCGCGCGCAGCTTTTCGCGGCTCGCATCGCAGACGCAGGCCGAGGAACTGATCGCGATCCTTGATGAGATGGCCGCACAAACCCGCGCTGAGCTTGCCTCGGACGGGGTGCCGGAAAGCACCATCACTAGCGAATTCGAAGTCGATGTCCGCTATACTGGGCAGGCCTTTGAAGTCCCGCTGACCATCTCTGCCGATGTGCTGCGCGCCGACGGGATCGCGGGAATTCTGAAACGCTTCGATGAAGAGCACAACCGGCTGTTCACCTTCAACATGGATACCCCGCATGAAATCGTGAACCTGCGCGCAGTCGCACTGGGTGAGGCGCTGGACTTGCCTGCCGCGCAGCTGCCCAAGGGTGACGGCAACCCGGCGGCCGCAAAAATGCGCGATCATACGCTATGGATGGACGGGCGCGAACAAGCGGCGGTGATCTATGACCGCAGCAAGCTGCAGCAGGGCGATGTGATCCCCGGCGCCGCCATCGTGGTCGAAATGGATGCAACCACGCTGATCGAAAGCGGCTGCATCGCGTCGGTCGACGCTGTCGGCAATATCCTGATCAATCTGGCCTAAGGGGACGCATCATGCCCGCCACTATCGTTACAACCAACCCCGCCCCGTTTGCCAAAGTCGCGATTGACCCGGTAACCCTCGACATCATGGAGAACGCACTGCGCAATGCGCGGATCGAGATGGACGCGACGCTGGTCCGCACCGCCATGTCGCCCGGCATCCGCGAACAGGGCGATGCCTTTCCGCTGATCGCCGATCACACCGGCAAGATGATCGTCGGCCAGTTCGGCAGCTTTATCGGGGGCTTCCTGACGCAGTTCGATGGCACGCTGGAAGATGGCGACATGATCTTCCTATCCGATCCCTACAGCTGCGAAGGCGCGGTCAGCCATTCGAACGACTGGCTGGTGCTGCTGCCGGTGTTCAAGGACGGCCGGCTGATCGCCTATACCGCGATGTTCGGCCATATGTCCGATATCGGCGGCAAGGTGGTCGGTTCGATGCCGATCAATGCCCATTCGATCTTTGAGGAAGGGGTCCGTATTCCCCCGGTCAAGATCTGGAAAAAGGGCGTGTACAACGATGATCTGATGAAGCTGGTGATGCACCAGACCCGCAAGCCCGACTGGTGCCAGGCCGATCTCAACGCGCTGATCGCCTCGTGCCGGGTCGCTGCGCGGCGGGTGATCGAGCTGGCGGAACGGTTTGGCGATGATGTTTATGTTTCGGCCACCCAGGAACTGCTGGCCCGCAACCACCGCGCGATGGCGGCCCTGATCGGGATGGCGATCGCCGAGGAACCGGTCAGCTTTGAGGATTACATCTGCGATGATGGGGTAGGCTTTGGCCCCTACAAAATCCGCTGCACCATGTGGCGCGAAGACGGCAAGGTGGTGCTTGATTTTTCCGGAACCGACCCGCAAAGCGCCGCCTCAATCAACTTTTACCTCAACGAAAACATGTTCAAGATGTTCTTCGGCATCTACATGATCATGGTCTTTGATCCTCAGATCCTGTTCAACGACGGGTTCTATGATCTGATCGATGTGCGGATCCCGGAAGGCTCGTTGCTCAAGCCGAAGTTCCCCGCCGCGCTTTCCGGGCGGACGCATGCGCTGGGCCGGATTTTCGACATTCTGGGCGGACTGCTCGGCCAGAAAACCCCCGAATTCCTTAACGCGGCGGGCTTCAGCTCCTCGCCCCATTTGTTCTATTCGGGTAACGACAACCGCCCCGGCAAGAAGGGTGAATGGTTCCAGCTGTTCCAGATCGGGTTCGGGGGCATTCCCGGCCGCCCGATGGGCGATGGGCCGGATGGGCATTCGCTGTGGCCGGGCTTCACCAATGTCCCCAATGAATTCCTCGAACGCTATTTCCCGATGATGATCGAACGCTACGAGACCGAGCCCGACAGCGGCGGCGCCGGCCTGCACCGCGGCGGCAACGGCATCCATATGACCTATCGGTTCCTTGAGGCCGGGACGATCTCGATCCACGATGATCGCTGGTTCGTGCCGCCATGGGGCGTCAACGGCGGCGAGCCGGGGCAGCGGGCGCGCAAGATCCTCGAGAAGGCTGACGGGACCGAAATTATCGTCGGCAACAAGGTTGAGGATGTGAGCGTCGAGGCCGGTGATCAGTTGCATTACATCACCTGGGGCGGTGGCGGCTGGGGCGATCCGCTGGAGCGTGATGCGGCGCTGGTTGGCAAGGAGATCACGCAAGGGCTGGTGACGGCGCAGGGCGCACTGGCCTATGGCGTGGTCGCCAGTGCGGCGGGCGCGGTGGATGGCGCGGCAACCGAGGCATTGCGCGCCGATATTCGCAAGCAGCGCGGGCCGCTGCCGCTGTTCAACTATGGCCCCGGAATCGATGCCTTGCGGGCGAACTGCCTGGCCGAGACTGGGCTACCCGCTCCGATCCAGCCAGTCTGGGCGCAATTGGAATCGGCGGAATAGCGCCGATGTCGCAAGCCAGTGCATTGAGCGATATCCGCGTGATCGAGCTGGGCCAGCTGTTGGCCGGGCCGTTCTGCGGGCAGCTGCTGGGCGATATGGGCGCCGATGTGATCAAGGTCGAGCCACCCATGGTTGACGGCGTTGGGGGCGATCCGATGCGCGAATGGGGCCAGGGCGCCGAGAAGGTCAATTGGGAGGTGATCGCCCGCAACAAGCGCTCGGTTTCCGCCAATCTGCGCGTTCCCGAAGGGCAAGCGCTGGTGCGCCAGCTGATCGCCACCGCCGACGTGCTGGTCGAGAATTTCAAGCCCGGCACGCTGGAGAAATGGGGTCTTGGCCCCGCTGTACTCCATGCCGAAAATCCCCGCCTGATCATCGCCCGAATGTCCGGCTATGGCCAGACCGGGCCATACTCGGACCGTGCCGGGTTCGGCGGAATTGGCGAAGCGATGGGCGGCTGGCGCTATATCGTCGGCGAGCCGGATCGCCCGCCCAGCCGGATGGGCATTTCGATCGGCGATACACTGACTGCCACCTATGGCTGCATGGGCGTGCTTGCCGCGCTTCATGCCCGCGAGCGCACCGGCAAGGGCCAGGTGGTTGACGCCGCACTGTATGAAAGCGTGCTGCAGGTGATGGAAAGCCTGATCCCGGAATATGACCGGATGGGGATCATCCGCGAGCGTTCCGGCTCGTTCCTGCCCGGCATCGCCCCGTCCAATGTCTATCCTTGTAAGGACGGCGACTTCATGATCGGGGCCAACAAGGATGCGATCTTCAAGCGGCTCGCGCTTGCCATGGGGCGGCCAGAGCTGGGCGATGATCCGCGCTATGCCACCCATGTCGCGCGCGGGGCTAACCAGATCGAGCTTGATGCCCTGATTGGCGACTGGACCCGGACACTGACGATCGCCGAGGTTGGCGCGCTGATGATCGAACATTCGGTCCCGGCCGGGCAAGTCTATCGCGCACCCGAAATGATCGCCGATCCGCATTTTCAGGCGCGCGGGGCGATTGTCGAGGTGGAGACCGAGCGCTTCGGCAAGCTCAAGATGCAGGGCATTTTCCCGCGCCTGTCCGAAACTCCGGGCAGCATCCGCCGGCCTGCGCCTTCCATCGTCGGCCAGCACAATGCCGAGGTCTATGGCGAGCTGCTGGGGCTTGGCGGTGCGGATCTTGCCAAGCTCAAAGCAAGCGGCGCGATCTGATGGCCAAGGACGACGAGGGTCTGACCGCCAATTATGCCAATGCCTTCGGTGGCCATTTGCCGTTCGGCCAGCATCCTGCCCTGCTGATCGTCGATTTCGTGATGGCCTATCTCGATCCCGCCTCGCCGCTATATGCCGGGGTAGAGGATGCGCTGGCCAGCAATGAGCGCCTGCTCGCCGCTGCTCGCCTGGCCGAAATTCCGGTATTCTTCACCAATGTCGAATATGAACCCGGTGGCGAGGATGGCGGGATATTCTACCGCAAAGTCCCAGCGCTTCGCGTGTTTGAGCGCGGCTCAGCCTATGGCGCCTTCCCCGAAGCGCTGCGCCCGCGCGCGGGTGAGCGAGTGATCACCAAGCAATATGCCTCTGCCTTTTTCGGCACAGACCTCGCCGCTGAGCTAACGGAACTGGGCGTCGATACCTTGCTGATTACCGGGCTTTCAACCTCGGGCTGCGTCCGGGCGAGTGCGCTTGATGCTTGCCAGCACGGCTTCCTGCCGTTCGTAGTGCGCGAAGCCTGCGGCGACCGTCATTCCGGCCCACACGAGGCCAGTCTGTTCGATCTGCAGGCCAAATATGCCGAAGTCATTTCGGAAGGCGAGGCAATCCGCCATTTGCAGACGAAGCTGACTGCCTAGATCACAAAATCGAGGATCGCCGGCAATTTACCGGCAGCCCGACTTACCACCATCCGCTCATGCAATGTCGAGATCTGCTTGCTGCCTGTTTTCACGAACAGAAACGGCAAAAAGCCGTGGACCGTGCAAGCGATCCCGCCCAGCATCATCCGGATACCGAAGCCGGTCGCATGGCGGAAATGCTCGGCATAGGTTTCGCCAACGCTGGCGGGGTGTTCGCGAAAGGACTTCAGCGGATCCATGCGGCATTCTCCCAGACGGGTATATTGTAAACAAATCCGGCCGAAAAATCTTCACTGAATTTTGGCGGTGCTGGCCTTAGAGAATCCTGATCAGTTCGAGCATTTGCGCGGCGAGATCGGCCCGGCAGATCAGCAGATCGGGCATGGAGGTATCAGCCTGGTTGTAAACCAATGGCGAGCCGTCGATCCGGGAACAATGCAATCCATGCGCCAGGGCTACCGCAACCGGCGCGCAGCTATCCCATTCATACTGGCCGCCGGAATGGAGGTAGATATCCGCCTCACCCCGCACCACTGCCATGGCCTTGGCCCCGGCGCTGCCCATCGGGATCAATTCGGCGCCAAGCACCTTGGCGAGCGTGACCGCTTCTGCAGCCGGGCGGGTGCGGCTGACGACCATGCGCAAGGGGTGCGCAGCCGGTGGCACTGGCTGCAGCTGATCGGAGCGCAACACCAGCCCAAGTCCGGGCAGCGCCACTGCGCCAACGCTGGCAACGCCATCAACGCTCAGCGCAACATGCACGGCCCAATCCATCCGCGCCTCGCCATATTCGCGGGTGCCATCGATCGGATCGACGATCCAGACGCGTGATTTTATCAGCCGCTCGGCCGTATCCTTGCTCTCTTCGGACAGCAGTCCATCGCCGGGTCGCTGGTGACGCAGCGCAGCCACCAGAAACTGATTGGCTGTGGCATCGCCAGCGTCGCCCAGCGCCTTGCCCTCCAGCACCCCCGCGCAGCGAACGGCAAGCGCCAGCTGGCCAGCAGTCTCGGCCAGATGCGCGGCAAGCTCGGCGTCGGTCATGGCGCTTCCACTTCGGGGACCGGGCGCGGCGTTGCTGTGCGCGCGGCGCCCCAGTGAACCGAACTCCAGACACGTTCGTGGAAATAATACAGCACCATCTTGGTCAGCACCTCAGTCAGCGCAATCGCGCCTGCCGCCTTGGGGCTGCCGGTAAAATACCAACTTAACAAGAAAGTATCGATGCTGCCGAGCAAGCGCCAGCTGGCCGCTTTGACCACCGATCGCGAATGGGTTTCGTGTCCTTTGAACAGTATCATGGCTAACTGCTCTCCAACAGCACATCGACGATCAGATCCGCCGCCTGCTCGGGCGTCATGGTGGTGGTATCGATCCGCACTTGCGGCGAGGCTGGCGCCTCATAAGGGCTGTCGATCCCGGTGAAGTTCTTGAGCTGGCCGCCCCGCGCCTTTTTGTAGAGGCCCTTCACATCGCGCTTTTCAGCCTCGGCCAGCGGCGTATCGATGAACACTTCGATGAACTCGCCCGCAGGAAGCATCGCGCGGACCATCTCGCGCTCGGCGCGGAACGGGCTGATGAAGGCGGTGATGACGATCAAGCCAGCATCCGCCATCAGCTTGGCCACCTCGCCCACCCGGCGGATATTCTCGATCCGGTCAGTCTCGGTAAAGCCCAGATCCTTGTTAAGCCCGTGGCGAACATTGTCGCCATCCAGCAGGAAAGTGTGCCGGTTCATCCGGTGGAGCTTTTTCTCGACCAGATTGGCAATGGTCGATTTGCCCGAACCCGACAGCCCGGTGAACCATAATACCGCAGGTTTCTGGTTCTTGAGCCCGGCATGCGCCTCGCGGCTGATGTCGAGCGCCTGCCAATGGACGTTCTGCGCGCGGCGCAAACTGAAATGCAGCATCCCGGCTGCAACGGTTGCATTGGTCAGCTTGTCGATCAGGATGAACCCGCCGAGCGTCCGGCTGTCCGCATAGGCCTCGAAAATGAGCGGCTTGTCGGTGGCGAGTTCCGCCACGCCAATCGCATTCAGTTCCAGCGTCTTGGCTGCTATATGCTCCATCGTGTTGACGTTGACGGTGTATTTGGGCGCATGGACCGTTGCCGAGACCAGCTGTGTCCCCAGCTTGAGCCAGTAGCCGCGGCCGACGTGCAGCGCCTCATCGGCCATCCACACCAAAGTCGCCTCGAACTGGTCAGCCACTTGTGGCGGGGCATCGGCGGCGGCGATCACATCGCCGCGTGAGCAGTCAATCTCGTCGGCCAGCGTCAGCGTGACCGATTGGCCCGCCACAGCCTGTTCGAGATCACCATCTTGCGTGACGATCCGCGCCACCGTGCTGGTCTTGCCCGATGGCAGCACCCGCACCGCATCGCCCGGCTTGACCGTGCCGCTGGCGATCAGCCCGGCAAAGCCCCGGAAATCAAGGTTGGGCCGGTTGACCCATTGCACCGGCAGCCTGAGCGGCCGCGCCTGATCGGCGGTGCTGTTTAGTTCAACGCTCTCCAGATGCTCGATC
>JANMKT010000055.1:0-5301 GCA_031372185.1 Novosphingobium sp. | reverse complement strand
CGTCACCGCCGAGCGGCTGCTGGGGATGGGTCCGATCTGGAACCGGATCGAAACCACCGCCATGCCCGAAGCCGCCCGCATCCTGCTGTTTGACCGCGCGGCAGCAGCGATGGTCACCCATATGGTCGATCTGCTGCGGGTTAGCGGGGGCCTTGCCGAGCCAGCCCGGATGATCGCCCAGCTTTCCGCCGGGGTGACCGAGCTTTCCAATGCCACCGGCGTGCTGCTTTCGGCCGAGGCGAAATTGCAATCGGCATGGATGTGCGCCGATTTCACGGCCGCTGGCGCGCCCGGCGCAGTCAGCGCGATGGTGGCGCATCTGTATGACATCGATGGGGTAATCGGCCTCGCCATGCTTGCGCGCCAGAGCGGCACCCCGGCGCCGGTGCTGACCAGCGCGTTCAGCGAGATCGGCTCGCGACTGGGGCTGGATTGGGCCCAGCAGACTGCCGAGCGGATGAGCCCGTCCGATCCGTGGGAACGCCTGCTGGTCAACGGCCTCGCCCGCGACTTCCAGCATATGCGGCTCGATTTCCTGCGCCGCGCGGCGGGCCGGAAACTCGGTCCCAAGGCGGCGGTTGAAAGCTGGGCCGAGGCGCAGGCCCCGGCAATCGGCCAGTTCCGCGCGATGGTTGGCCGGGCGCAGGCTGCGCCCCCAGTCACGCCGGCCATGCTCGCCCAGATCGCCAGCCAGGCGCGCAATTTGCTGGGGCGTTAATTCCCGTCGTCCCCGGCTTGACCAGGGACCGCTGGCCTCGTCGAAGCGAAGGCGGAATGATGAGGCCAGCGGTCCCGGATCAAGTCCGGGACGACGAATCTAGAGCATGATGCGATAAAACTGAATCGCCTCATGCTCTATAATTCTTTGTTGTCGCGTGATTTATTACGAAAAACCGGTTCCCACCTTTTTCGCATCACGCTCTAGCTCGTCCAACGCCCAGCGCGCCGCTTCGGCCACGGTTTCGTCGGGATCGACCGTCAGCGCCGTAACCTGCGCCAGCAGCCCCGCGTCACCGCTATTCCCCGCCGCAATCAGGCAATTGCGGACAAACCGGTCGCGCCCGATCCGCTTGATCGGCGAGCCGGAGAACAGGGCCCGAAAGCCCGCATCGTCCAGCGCCAGCAGTTCGGTCAGGCGCGGTGCGGCCAGTTCGGCGCGGGGCAGGAACGCCTGATTGGCCTGCGCGGCGTGGGCAAATTTGTTCCACGGGCAGACCGCCAGGCAATCATCGCAGCCATAGATCCGGTTGCCGATGGCGCGGCGAAACTCGTGCGGGATCGGCCCCTTGTGTTCGATCGTCAGGTAGCTGATGCAGCGCCGCGCATCGAGCCGGTAAGGGGCCGGGAAGGCATCGGTTGGGCAGGCCGTCTGGCAGGCATTGCAGGTGCCGCAATGGTCTTTTTCGGGATCATCCGGGGTAAATTCAAGCGTGGTGTAGATCGAGCCGAGAAACAGCCAGCTGCCCTCGCTGCGGCTGACGAGGTTGGTATGTTTGCCTTGCCAGCCCAGCCCGGCCGCCTCGCCCAGCGGCTTTTCCATCACCGGGGCGGTATCGACGAACACCTTTACCCCGGCCTCCCCAAGCCCGCGTTTACCACCCTCATCCACCAGCCAGCGGGCCAGTGCCTTCAGCGCTTTTTTGACTGTGTCATGATAATCCTTGCCTTGGGCATAGACCGAAATCCGCCCCCGATCCGGGGTATTGGCGAGGACAAGCGGATCGCCCGCCGGGGCATAGCTCATCCCCAGCGCGATCACGCTGTGCGCCTCTGCCCACAGGCCTTGCGGCGAACGGCGGTGGTGCTCACGCTGTTCCATCCAGCCCATCGAGCCATGATTGCCGCCTTCCAGCCACGCGCCCAACCGGGCGGCGCGCAGTGGATCTTCACCTGCTGCGGTAAACCCGCATTGGGCAAAGCCCAGCCGCTGGGCTTCGATCACCAGCTCAGACTTTAATTCTTCAAGAACTGCGGCGTTAACCAAACTTGCTGTTGCTCCTGTTCACAGGGTGGGCATTATCGAACCTGAGATGAAGTTAGGGGAATACAACTTGGCGAGCAACGCGGGCGGTGGGGTGGCACGGCCGCTGGCGATCGAAGCCCGGGGAATTGTGAAGCGGTTCGGTGGCTTCACCGCAGTTGACGGGGTCGATCTGGCGGTCCCGCAAGGTTCGATCTACGGCATTCTTGGCCCCAATGGTGCGGGCAAAACCACGACCTTGCGGATGCTGTTGGGGATTATCGATCCAGATTCCGGGGTGCGCCGGATTCTGGGCCACGATCGCCCCCATGAGATTGCCCATGCGATCGGCTATCTGCCCGAGGAACGCGGGCTCTACCCCTCGATGAAGGCCTATGAGGCGATTGCCTTTGTCGGCGCGCTGCGCGGCCTGCCGCTGGCTGAGGGACGCAAGCGCGGGCGCGCGCTGCTCGAGGAACACGGCCTGGGCTATGCCGCCGACCGCCAGATCCGCCAGCTGTCCAAAGGCATGGCCCAGCAGGTTCAGCTGCTTGGCACGCTGGTTCACGAACCCCGGCTGGTGATCTTCGATGAGCCGTTTTCGGGCCTCGATGCGATCAATCAGGGCAAGCTGGAGAAAATGATCCGCGCGCTGGCGGCGCGCGGCACAACGGTGATCTTCTCAACCCATGTGATCGCCCATGCCGAGCGGTTGTGCGACGAGGTGGCGATCATCGCCGGGGGCCGCGTCCCCTTTGCCGGGCCGGTTGACGTCGCACGCGACCGGATCCGGCCCCAGGTCCGCCTTGAAACCCGGCTGCGTGATGGCGTCTGGCGCAAAGCGCTGCCGGCAGACGCGCGGGCCGAAGGCAATTTCTGGTATTTCTCGCTCCCCCAAACCGGGATCGAACCGCTGCTGCGCGCGCTGATCGAGGGCGAGGCCGGGATTCTCTCGCTCTCGATCGAACGCGCCGGGCTGCATGATGCATTCGTGGCGATTGCGGGCGAAGCAGCGGCGCGCGCGCTTGAAGAAGGCAATGGGGAGGACCAGCGCTGATGGCTACAGGACGCCTTTCGATCATGCAGGCCGCGCTGGTCATCGCCCGGCGCGATTTCAGCGCGATCCTGTTCAGCCGCAGCTTCTTTTTCTTCCTGCTCGGCCCGCTGTTCCCGGTGATCGTCGGAACGCTGGCTGGCGGGGTTGGGCAGCAGGTCCAACAGAGTAGCCAGCGGCCCGAGCTGGGCATTGCAATGTCAGCCTCTGACATCGCCGCGATGCAATTGGCCAACCGGCAGCTCGCCCCGCGCCTGGGCCAGATCCTGCCCGAATTTACCGTCATCAAAAAGCTTGTTCCGGGTGAGAGGTTCGATCCCACTGCCGAAATGAAGCGCAACCGCACCAACCTTGCGGCAATCCTCAGCGGCACCCCGGCCAGTCCGGTGCTAACCGGCCCCGGCGAGTGGATCAAGCACTGGCAGGGCCCGGTTTCACTGGTCGCAGCCCAGGCACTCGGCCAGGCCCCGACTGCCTATCCCGCGGTGGCGCTGAGCAGCCTGGCGACCAGTTCGGCTGACCAGACGCGGGGGAGGCTGATGACCGCGCAAGCCGGGCAGACCTTGCTGTTCCTGCTCACCATGCTGCTGGCGGGCATGGTCCTGTCCAATCTGGTTGAGGAAAAAGGCAACAAGATCATCGAGATTCTGGCTGCGGCGATCCCGATGGACGCGGTGTTCCTGGGCAAGCTGTTTGCCATGCTCGCCGTCTCGCTGGTCGGGATCGCGGTCTGGGGCGTGGCGGGTGCAGTGATCGGCTTGATCGCAGGACAGGCGCTGCCCGCACTGACTGCTCCGGCGGTTGGTTGGCCGTTGTTCCTGGGGCTGGGGGTGGTCTATTTCGCAATGGGCTACCTGCTGCTCGGCTCGCTGTTCCTGGCAATCGGTTCAATGGCGACGACCGTGCGCGAAGTGCAGACGCTGTCGATGCCGGTGACCATGATGCAACTGATGGTGTTCTTCTTTGCCAGCTTTGCGATGTCGCAACCCGGCTCACCGATCGAGCTGGCCGCCGCCATCGTGCCGTTCAGCTCGCCGTTTGCGATGCTGGCCCGGGCGGCGCAGGATCCGGCAGTCTGGCCGCATGTTGCAGCGCTCGCCTGGCAGGCGCTGTGTGTGGCCATCTTCGTCCGCGCTGGGGCCGCCCTGTTTCGCAAACGGGTGATGCAATCGGGACCGGCGCGGGGCAAGGCAAAGTATGGCGGATTATTCCGCCGCGCCCGCTCCGCCTAAGCCAGCCCGGACCATAATCGCACCAGACAATCGCGCACCGATCCGGCGGCTCTATTGACACGGCGGTAAGTTAGGCGGGATAAGTCTCGACCCGCAACTGACCAGTCAAGCAAGCGTTCAAGAGGATCCCCGATGGCCAGCAACCCGCAAGTTGGAACCCCCGCTTTCACCTATCGCACCGCGCCCAGCGCGACCGATGCGTTTGATGATTGGTGCAAGACCCACGGGCAGGAATTGCCGGTTCACTCCCATCCGCGCGACGTCAGCCGCTCGGACATCTATGTGGAGGATCGCTGGCAGCCGATTTTTGCTGAAATGCGCAAATCCGCCCCGATCAACCACGTGTCCGGCACGCCGTTTGGCGATTACTGGAACGTTACCACGGTCAAGACGATCCAGCATGTCGAAGCACTGCCCGAGCTGTTCTCTTCCTCGTGGGAATCCGGCGGGATCACGATTGGCGATGCCCCCGAAGATATGCCCGATGAGCGCCGCCTGCCGATGTTCATCGCGATGGACCGGCCCCAGCATACCGGCCAGCGCCGCACCGTGGCCCCGGCCTTCACGCCGACCGAGATGGAACGGCTGGCCGACAGTATCCGCCAGCGCACCGCCGCTGTGCTCGATACGCTGCCGTTCGGCGAAGAGTTCGACTGGGTCGAGAAGGTCTCGATCGAGCTGACCACCGGCATGCTCGCGCTGTTGTTCGGCTTCCCGTGGGAAGACCGCCACCTGTTGACCTTCTGGTCCGATTGGGCCGGCGATGTCGAAATCGGCCTGGCCAAGGAACTGAATGACACCCGTCATGAAATCCTGCTCGAAATGGGCCAATATTTCCAGCGGCTGTGGGTGGAGCGGGTCAATGCGGAGCCGACGCCCGATTTGATCTCGATGATGATTCATTCCGAAGCGATGAACCACATGAGCCCGCAGGAATTCATGGGCAATCTGGTGCTGCTGATCGTCGGCGGCAACGATACTACTCGCAACACCATGTCGGGCATCATCCACGCGCTCGATCAGTTCCCCGATCAGCGCGAAATCTTCGAGGCCGA
>JANMKT010000037.1:0-47832 GCA_031372185.1 Novosphingobium sp. | reverse complement strand
CATCCGCCCAGCCCATGCACCGGCATTTGCCGGATCGAACTGGCCACAGGCTGGTGTGAAGGCTGCAAGCGGACGCTCAAGGAAATTGCCGACTGGCCGATGCTGCGTGCTTTTGAAAAGCGCGCAATCCTAGCGGCGCTGCCTAGCCGCCCCAGCCTTTGAGCTGCGGATCGGATCCAACCATCTGCCGCCTGAGCGATGCCCGCGCCAGTCGCTCGACCTCAACCTTGCGGCGCGCTGCGTTTAGCGGGACGGTGGGCGCGGGCCGCAGGATCTCGGCATCATAGCCATCTGCAACGATCAGCCCGCAACGCTCGGGCAGAAACGCCTCACCCTCCATACAGGCACGATCGAGATGCGCGGCCAAGCCCCAGTAAAACCGGTCACAATGGTCAAGATAATCGGTCCATTTGCCATCGCCCAGCAGATCCGCGCGGCTGACCTTGATTTCGACAATCACGATCTGCCCCTTGGCATCAATTCCCATCAGATCGGCACGACGATTGGATCGAAGCGGCATTTCGGACAGGCACCAGATATCGTTGCGCGCAAACAAGCGGCTGATCCCGCGTGCCACGGCCAGCGCGGCACGTTCGTCAGGATTGGCGGGAATCGGAAGGGGATTGGCCATGCCTCCTCTTAGGAACATAGCAGGAACTTGACAAGCTCTGGCCGAAGCGCGGCTAACCCCGCGCGGCTGGCGTTAGGCAGGATGCGGGGCCAGCGTCAGCAAAGCAGCCCGTGCGGCCTGGTATTCCTGCCACAGGGCCAGCGCTGCCGGTGCGGTATCGGCACCGCAGGCATGGATCGCTAGCAGCGCGGCAAGGCCCGGCTCCATAACTGCCGAAAGATCGGCAATGCCTTGATCTGCCAGATTGCGCCGCCACCCGCCGGTCTCGCGCATCACGGCGTGGAAGGCGCGCATCTCGGTCCCCATCGGCTCATGGGTTACCCCGGCAAGCTTCGCCACTACGCCCGCCGCATCGTGAAGCGCTGACCATTTCATGCTCATCGTATTGGCAAAGCTATGGCTGAATTCAGATTGGCCTGAGTCGGGCAAGGTCATGCCAGCAAGCAGATGGGGATTGGGAAAAGTGGGGGGTACCGGGTTCATGATGACGGGCATTAGCGCGGACAGCCTTTCCATTTTGCTAACCCGGACTATTCCGCCCGGCTGGAATAAATCGCCAACGCAGGCGGCGCTGTGAAAAGGCACTGGCGCCCGCCGCGTTGCACTGCTAACCGCTGCGCGCTCTGGCGCACCCGTAGCTCAGCTGGATAGAGCGCTGCCCTCCGAAGGCAGAGGCCACTGGTTCGAATCCAGTCGGGTGCACCATTCATGATTTCCTCTATGCGCGGGTTAGCCGCTTACGAATGCTGCCGCGTCCGATGACGCCATGATTGGGCTTTCCAGTTCTTTGCTTGCGCTTAAAATGAGTCCCCCGGTTAGCTTCCTGATTGAATGAAAAACGGATCAGGCCGCATACGCTTGCTTACAATCAAAACCCCATTGCCCTGAAAACGGGCAACAGCTAGCCTTGCAATCGGAAAATCCGATGGATAATGCAGGGTGAATTGGATTAGCAATTGACCTCTGAGTGGTTTCAATATTGACTTTTACCAGCTAATTCGTGGCTCAAGACAAAAAAGACAAGCTTTCAAGGGGGAGCAAAATGTTGAAATCAGGGCTTAATTCAGAATTTGCCAAGGTAGCTTCTGTGATCGGCGCAGGTTGCCTTTTTATTGCCAGTCCGGCGTTCGCTGCGGATGAGCCGGCTGCTGCTCCAGAGGCGACAGAATCAACCGGCCCGTTCGAGATTGATCTGACGCTTGATGCAGTCAGCGATTACCGGTTCCGCGGGATTTCGCTGTCAGACAAGGACCCTGCGTTCCAGCCCAGCCTGACCATCACCCATGAGTCCGGCCTCTATGTTTCGGCCTGGGGCTCAAACGTGGCCGGTCTCGGCGGCGATGGTATCGAGATCGATTATATCGCGGGCTTTTCGCATGATGTCGGCGGTATCACGCTGGATGTGAACGCCACCTATTACACCTATCCCGGCGCCAACAGCTTCAACTATCTTGACCTGATCGGCCGCGTCAGCACTCCGGTTGGCAAGGGCGAGGTTGGATTGACAATCGCCTATGCGCCCAGTCAGGCTAATATCGGCAGCGTCGACAATACCTATGTGGCGATCGATGGTTCGATGCCGCTGGGCGATACGCCGCTGTCGCTGACCGGCTCGTTCGGGTTTGAGGACGGCGCTTTTGGCGACAAGAAAAAGGATTGGTCGCTGGGGGTGAGCGCCGAGCTCGGCAAACTTACCCTGGGCGTCGCCTATGTCGATACCGCGCATGCTGCAGCCTTCGGCAATATTGCCAATGCGGGTGTGGTTGTTTCGGCCAGTATGACTTTTTGAACCTGGAGGGTGTGAGGCTGATCGCCTGCGCCGATACTGAATGTCCATTAATCTAGCCAGCTGGATCGCCGATCACGGGGTAACCGAGATTGAATGTATCATCCCCGATATGAACGGGGTCCAGCGCGGCAAGGTGCTGCCTGCGGGCAAGTTCCTGTCCGGGGTAAAGGACGGGACGCTGCGCATTCCGGGCAGCATCTACACAGTCACCATCAACGGCGAATATCCGGACGATACCGACAGTATTGTGCCTAGGACCGATCCAGACCTGATCATGGTTCCAGATCCGGGCACAATCTGCGAGGCGCCGGGTTTCGCGACGCCCACAGCCTATGTCATCGCCGACGCCTTCACCAGCGATGGTGCTTCGGTGGACTATGCGCCGCGGATGCTCCTCAAGCGGGTAATCAAGCTTTATGCGGAGCGCGGCTGGAAGCCGGTGGTCGCGCCGGAAATTGAATTTTACCTCGTGTCGAAGAATACCGATCCCGATTTCCCGCTGGTTCCGCCGACCGGGCGTTCGGGTCGTCCGGAAACCGGCAGCCAGCCCTATGGCCTTGAAGCACTTGGTGAATTCGAAGATATTATCGAGCAGATTTATGATTTCAGCGAGAAAGCCGGCCTCGATATCGATACGATGATCCACGAGGCGGGCGCGGCGCAGCTCGAGGTAAACTTCCTCCATGGTGATCCACTGCGGCTGGCCGACGAAGTGCTGCTGTTCAAGCGGATCGTCCGTCAGGTTGCGCTGGAGCATGGGGTCTATGCCACCTTCCTCGCCAAACCGATGAGCGACCAGCCCGGCAGCGCGATGCATATTCACCAGTCAGTGCTCGATCTGGCCAGCGGCAAGAATGTGTTCAGCACTGCTGGTGGCAAGGACAGCGCGCTGTTCCGCGGTCATATCGCTGGGCTCGCACGGCTGTTGCCGCAAATTACCCCGATGATGGCGCCCAACGTCAACAGCTACCGCCGGATGCGGCCCGACACGGCGGCACCGATCAATGTCCAGTGGGGCACCGACAACCGCTCCTGCGGGCTGCGCGTGCCGGTCTCGGATGCGAAGAACCGCCGGATCGAGAACCGCCTTCCGGGGGCCGATTCCAATCCGTACCTGGCGATCGCCGCCTCGCTGGTCTGCGGCTACATTGGCATGGTTGAGCGGATGATTCCGCCCAAGAGCATTGAGGGCAATGCCTATAACCGCGCGCGCACCTTGCCGCGCTCGCTGGAAGGGGCGCTCGACCGGTTCAGCCACTGCCGCCCGGTCAAGGCGCTGCTCGGGGAAGATTTCTTCGACATTTTCTACGCCATCAAGGAATGCGAACTGTTCCACTATCAGTCGGTCATCAGCTCGTGGGAGCGTGAACATCTGCTGCTGCGGGTCTGACGCCGCGTGCCCGATCCGCTAACCGACAGCTATTATCGGGCGAGCGCCAACGCTTTTGAGCCGCAGCTCGAACTGAGCGGTGCGCATAAAGCCGATCTGTGCGTGATCGGCGGTGGCTTTACAGGCCTATCGGCAGCGCTGTCTGCAGCGGAAGCTGGAATGTCAGTGATCCTGCTTGAGGCTGAGACGATCGGTTACGGTGCCTCGGGCCGCAATGGCGGGCAATTAATTCCGGGCCTCAGATGGTCGCTTGGCGAACTGGCTGCAAGTTTCGGGATTGTCCGCGCCAAGGCAATTTTTGCACTGGCGCTTGACGCGCGCGATGCTGTCTACACCCGCATTGCCCGGCATGGCATTGCCTGCGATCTCAGGCCCGGACACCTTGAGGCAGCGCACAAGCCTCTGCATTTCGAGGAAATGTGCCGCGAGACGGACCTGCGTCGCAGCGAGCTGGGCGACGAGACGCTTGAAATCATTGCCCCGGCAGACATGGCGCAGCATGTCGGAACAGATCGCTATCATGGCGGCATACTTGATCATAGCGGCGGCCATTTCCATCCGCTCAACTATGCTGTGGGACTGGCGCAGGCCTGCCTTGCGGCCGGGGTACAGATCTTTGAACACAGCCGCGTGACGGCCCTCCAACCCGATGGACAGGTTGAGGCGCGGACCGCCAGGGGAAGCGTCAGCGCGGCCCATGCCATTATCGCCTGTGATAGCTGGACCGGCGATCTGATCCCCGCGCTCGGCAGTTACACGGTGCCGATCATGAACTACAATATCGCGACTGCGCCGCTCTCGCCAGCGCTCGCTGACTTGATCTTGCCGAGCAATCTGGCGGTAGCGGACAGCCGCTTTGTGCTCAACTACTACCGCCTTTCAGCTGATCGCCGGCTGATCTTCGGTGGCGGTGAGAAGTATAGTCAGAGCACTCCGGCCGATATCGGCGCTTTTGTCCGACTGCACATGACCCGGCTGTTTCCCGGGCTCAGCGTGATTCCGATCGATTTTTCCTGGGGCGGCGTAGTTGCGGTTACCGCTGACCGGCTCCCGCATTTGGGGCGGCGCGGCAATTGCTATTTCGCACATGGCTTTTCCGGCCATGGCGCGCTGCTGACAACGCTTGCTGGTGAGCTGATTGTCGATGCCTTGACCGGCAAAACCAAACGATTCGAGCTGTTTGAAGCTCTGCCGCATAAGCGCTTTCCTGGAGGCAAGATCCTGCAACGCCCGCTCGCCGCGCTGGGCCTGATCTATTACGCGATGAGGGACCGGCTGTGATCGATCGTGAACGCCTGTCAGCTTTGCGCGAAACGGAACTGGTGCGGTTTACCGCCCGCAATCCGCTCGCCGCCAGGCATGCCGAAGCGCGCGGCGCGCACTGGCATGAGGGCGTTCCGTTCCACTGGATGCGCGATTGGCCCAGCCCGTTTCCACTGGTCGTCGCCAGGGCGCAAGGGGCCGTCCTGACCACCATCGACGGGCAGCAGCTCGATGATTTCTGCCTTGGTGATACTGCGGCGATGTTCGGTCATTCGCCGCTTGCCGTTGCACAAGCAATTGCCCGTCAGGCGGCGGCAGGCATCAGTTTCATGCTGCCAACGGCGGAAGTGGACCGCGTCGGAGAGCTGCTGGCCGAACGGTTCGGGCTGCCTTATTGGCAAGTCACCACCACCGCTTCGGAAGCCAACCGCGCGGTGATCCGCTGGTGCCGGGGGATTACCGGGCGCGCCAAGATCCTGATCTTCAATGGCTGCTATCATGGCGCGGTGGACGATGTCTTTGTCGATCTGCGTAATGGCGTGCCCGAAACGAGGGCCAGCCTGGTCGGACAGGTGGCGGATATCACCCAGACCACGACCGCAATTGAGTACAACGATGTGGAGATGCTCGAAGCGGCGCTTGCTACCGGAGAATATGCCTGCGTTCTGGCCGAGCCGGTGATGACCAATGTCGGGATGGTCCTGCCCGAACCCGGCTTTCTTGAGCGACTGCGGGCCTTGACCACGGCAACCGGCACGGTGCTGGTCTGGGACGAGACCCACACTATTTCCTCAGGCTGGGGCGGGCATAGTGGCAGCCATGGCCCAGCAGGTGACATGCTGGTGATCGGCAAATCGATCGGTGGCGGCATACCTTGCGCCGCCTATGGGTTCAGCGCTGAAGTGGCGACGCGGATGAAGGCAGCGCGGGCTGTCCTTCCGCCTGGTCATTCGGGCATCGGCACCACCCTGTCGGCCAATGCGCTGGCAATCAGCGCGATGTGGGCGATGCTGGAAGAGGTGATGACCCTGGCCGCCTATGGCCAGATGATCGCGCTGGCGGGTGAACTGGTCGAGGGACTCCGGGGTGTGATCGCCGTCCACGCCTTGCCCTGGCACGTCACAAATGTTGGCGCGCGGGTCGAGCTGATCTGCAGCGCAGCCGCGCCGCGCAATGGCACGGAAGCTCGCGCCGCAATGGACCCCGTGCTGGAATCGCTGCTGCATCTGATGCTGGTCAATCGCGGCAGCTTGCTCGCACCGTTCCATAATATGATGCTGGTAAGCCCTGAAACCGGGCGCGATCAGGTGGCACGATTGATCGCCAATTTCGCGCTGGTGACCGGGGATATGCTAGGATGAACCGCCCCTGCCGCGAACCGACCGGCCAATTTCCGCCTCTTGCGCTGCATCTTGGGCAGACTATGCCCCAACTCTGCTTTCTGAAAGAATCGAACCAGCCATGACCGCCCAATCATCCCGTCAAATCGCCGGCATTACCGAGGCCGAGGCCTTTTTCGCCCAGCATCCCGAGATCGATGCGATCGATATCATCTTCACCAATATGTGCGGCGTCCCGCGCGGCAAGCGCTTGCGCCGACATGAGGTGATGGGGGTCTATAAGGCGGGGCGGTTCCTGCCCGGTTCGGTGGTGATCGTCGATATCACCGGGCGCGATACCGAAGAAACCGGGCTGGTCTGGGAAGATGGCGATGCCGATCGTCAGGTCTGGCCGATACCGGGCACACTGGTCCCCTCACCCTGGGCTGGCCCTGGTGCAGCCCAGTTCCTGACCGGTTTCTACGAGCTGGATGGCACCCCGAACGATCTCGATCCGCGCCATGTGCTGGGTGCGGTGATCGACCGGATGGCCGGGCTGGGCTACACCCCCGATGTAGCGGTTGAGCTGGAATTCTACCTGGTCGATGCCAGGCGCGGGGCAGACGGCCGCCCGTGCCCGGCGCGTTCACCGGTTACGGGCCAAACCCCCAGCGACATTCAGGTCTATGGGCTGACCGAAATGGACGATTTCCGCGCCTTCTTTGATGAGCTTTATGCGGCAGCCGATGCGCAGGGCCTGCCGCTTGAGGCGGCGATCGCGGAATATGCGCCGGGTCAGTTTGAAATGACTTTGGCCCACCGCCCCGATGCGCTGCGGGCCTGTGACGAAGCAATCATGCACAAGCGGATGGTCAAGGCGGTTGCCGCCCGCCACGGCATGGAAGCGACTTTCATGGCCAAGCCATTCGAAGCAACCGCGGGCAATGGGATGCATTTGCACGCCTCGCTGCTCGACGCAGGCGGCAAGAACGCCTTTGCCAGTGACGAGCCGCAAGGCACCCCGCTGCTGGCCCACGCGATTGCCGGGATGCAGGCGACCATGGCCGATGCGTTCCTGATCTTTGCCCCCAATGCCAACAGCTATCGCCGGTTCAAAGCGAACAGCTATGCTCCGATTGCACCGACCTGGGGGGTCAACAACCGGACCGTCAGCTTCCGGGTGACGGCCGGACCCGCGCCCACCCGGCATGTCGAACACCGCATCGGCGGCGCGGATGCCAACCCCTATCTGGCGATGGCGGCAATGCTGGCGGGGATGTGCCACGGGATCGAGAACCAGCTCGATCCGGGTGCGCCGGTCGTCGGCAATGGCTATGATGCGACCGTCGATGCGCCGCCGATGCCCGGAAACTGGTTTGCCGCAGTGGAGCGGTTCGAGCAGTCAGCGCTAATGCAAGAGTACCTCGGGGCGCGATTCGTCAAGATGTACAGCATCGTCAAGCGGACCGAGCAGGAACGCTTCTTCGCCACTGTGCCGGCGCTGGATTATGACTGGTATCTGCGAACCGCCTGAGCGCGGAGCAGAGTGCGATCAGCGGCAGCGGTTCAACGGTTGCGGGGGCGCGGCGCGAACAAGGCGTTGATCAGGCTCAGGAACATCAGGGCACGCATGGGTAATCTCAATCAGGTTTTGCCGTGCCGAAGGGCACCGGCACGCCCTACTTATGCTGCACTGCACAAAAAGTCAAGGTGAGGATCCCGACCTAACGCTGGCTCCGCGCGCTGCGGGCGGTTTCGACGAACATGCTGGCGGCCTCGCTCAGCTGGGTCAGGCGGCGCCAGACCAGCGCGATGTCCACTGTCGGCAGCTGCTCGCGGGTGTGCTTGGCGATAATCCGGTCCCCTTCGAGCGACCAGGGACGATAGACCAGATCGGGCAGGACCGAGACCCCGGCATTGGTCGCCACCAGCCCGCGGACTGCTTCAACCGATGAGCTGCGAAAGGTGCTGTTGGCGCGTAGGCGTTGGCTGCCCCAGATGTTGGCGGTGGCCGGAGCAAGCTCGTCACGGGCGAGCACGATCAGCGGCTCGTCGGCCAACTCGGCCAGGGTTACGCTGTCACTTTCCGCCAGCCAGTGGCCCGGCGCCATCCAGACCCGCATCGCCGAACGCAGGAGTATTTCCTGGTCCAGTGCTTCCGGGCGGGTGAGGCCTGGCACAATCAGCAGCGCCAGATCCAGTTCGCCATTGACCAGCATATGCTCAAGCAGATCGGTACGATGCTCAACCACCGATACCGTGACATCGGGAAAGGCCTGGCGGAACCGGGCGAGCAAATCGGACAGGAAGTAGCCAGAAACGACCGGGGTGGTTCCTACCTGCAGGCGGCCACCAACTCGCGGGCCATCACGCTCCACCCCGCTGCGCAAATCCCCCATGGCCGAGATGACCTTGCGCGCCTGACGCAGGAACTGCTGCCCCTCACGCGTCAGGCTGACACCCTTGGCGTGGCGGACAAAAAGCGGATATCCGATCTCCGCTTCAAGAAAGCGGATGGCATCCGTCACAGCTGACTGGGATATCCGCATCACCGCAGATCCGCCGGAAATCGAGTGCGCTTCCGCAACCGCGACAAAATAGCGGAGCTGACGAAAAGTGATATTCATGCCGCCCAATCGGTTTTTTCGATAGCTTGATCAGCGCGTATCCGACTGGACGAGTGGCGTCCAGAGGGATTGTATTCAAGATCAATCGAGCCGATGGGTAGCGCCAGTTCTGGCGGGGAAAAACTGGCGCAGCAGCAAACCGCTTTTCCTCGGCGCGAAACCGGCTAGTCTGGCAGAATTATCAACCTTCATTGCGAAAGGGTCGGGGTATGGTCGAACAGGAAAAGCTCAAGCAACTGATTGCGAACAGGCGTTCACTGCTTAAGGGGATGGGCGCTGCCGCGATCGGGATCAGCTTCGGCGGTGCGCTCGCCGGGTGCGCTGAAAAGAGCCAGAGCGGAGCGGCCACCAAGATCGCTTCGACCGGCGAGGAACCCAAGCTCAACTTCTACAATTGGGACACCTATATCGGTGAAACCACGCTCGGCGATTTCAAGGGCGCGAGCGGGGTTGATGTCAACATGTCGCTGTTCGCGACCAATGACGAGCTGTTCGCTAAGCTGCGCGCCGGCAATCCGGGCTTTGACGTGATTGTGCCCTCGAACGACTTCGTCGAGCGGATGATCCAGTCGGATATGCTGATGCCGCTCGATCAGGCCGCAATCCCCAACTTCAAGAACATCGATCCCAGCTTTATCGATGTCGCGTATGATCCAGGCCGCAAATATTCGATGCCTTACACTTGGCTGGTACTGGGGATCGGCTATCGCAAATCAAAAGTGAACCCCGTGCCCGATAGCTGGAAAGTGCTGTTTGATTCGGACCAGTACAAGGGCAAGATCGCCTTGTTATCCGAAGCTGGCGATCTGTTCCGGCTGTATGGCAAATATCTGGGCAAATCGGTCAACGAACTGACCCCGGCCGACATCAAGACAATCGAAGCCATGATGATCAAGCAGAAGCCCAATGTGAAAGCCTTCCACGAAGACAATGGGCAGGATCTGCTGGTCAAGGGCGAGGTTGATCTGGTGCTCGAATACAACGGCGATATCGCCCAGAAGATGATCGAGGATCCGGATATCGATTTTGTCGTTCCCAAGGAGGGCAGCCAGCTCAACTCGGATACGCTGTGCATTCCCAAGGGCGCGCCGCATCCCAAGAATGCGCTGGCCTTCATCAACTATCTGCTCGATGGCGAAGTGGGCAAGGGGATTACCGAGACGATCCAGTATCCGACCCCCAACATGGCGACCAAACAGCTGATGGGTGCTGACTATGCCAACAACAAGGTGATCTTTCCGCCCACGGACATATTGGCCAAATGCGAATATGCGAAGTTCAGGGCGGATATGCAGCCGCTCTATGAAGAGGCCTTCACCCGGGTCCGCGCGGCATAAGCAGGCAGCGGGACGGTGCAGGACTGGAAGCAGCAACGGGGCGCATTTGGCGCGATAGCTTCTGCCCCCGTGCTGTGGCTGGTGGGATTTTTCCTCGTCCCGCTGGCAATCATGTGGGCCTACAGCTTTGGCACCAATGCCGGGCTGACCAGGATCGACATCACCGGCACTTTCGCCAATTATGCGCGGGCGATCGAGCCACTTTATCTCGAGATTTTCTTCAAATCGATAAGCGTCGCAGCGCTTACCACCTTGATTTGCCTGATTGTCGGCTTCCCGGTCGCGATGGCAATCACCTTCGCCAGCGCGCGCTGGAAACCGTGGCTGCTGATGCTGATAATGCTGCCGTTCTGGACCAATTTGCTGATCCGCACCTATGCCCTGCTTTCGCTGCTGGGCACCAGAGGGGTGGTCAACCAGATGATCGAATGGGGCTGGGGCAAGGTGAACGCGATCGCCATGCTGATCGGGGCGGGGCCGATCCCGCAGTTTGCGCCGTTGCCCCTGCTGTATAACAATTTCGCGGTGATCTTTGGGCTGGTTTATGTTCACCTGCCCTTCATGGTCCTGCCGCTCTATGCCGCGCTTGACCGGCTTGACCGGTCGCTGATCGAGGCCAGTCTCGATCTTGGCGCAGGGCAATGGGCCACCATCAACCGGATCGTCATCCCCTTGGCGGCACCGGGGATCATCTCCGGGCTGATCATCACCTTCGTGCCCGCGCTGGGCGCTTATCTGACCCCGGACCTGATGGGCGGAACTGACAGCCAGATGATTGCCAACGTGGTCGAGCGCCAGTTCAAGCGCGCCAACGACTGGCCGTTCGGATCGGCGCTGTCGTTCTTGCTGATGTATGCCACTTTTATCCTGATCGCGCTCCAGGCGCTGCGCAATCGCAAGGCGGAGGCGGGGCGGTGAGTTTGTTTGCCCGCAAGCCGATCGCGCCGCTCGATTATAACAAGCGGCTATGGATGCGCAGCTGGATCGGGGCGGTCACGTTCTTCCTCTATGCCCCGCTGCTGGTGCTGTTTGTGTTCAGCTTTAACGACAGCAAGGCCAATGTCGTCTGGCGCGGCTTTACGCTGAAATACTATGGCAAGGTGTTCAGGAACGAGTCGCTGATGGAGGCGCTCGGCAATTCGCTGACCATCGCCTTTCTGGCGACGCTTGCCAGCCTGGTCCTCGGCACGCTTGCCGCCGTGATGCTGTGGCGCTTCCGCTTTCCGTTCAAGGCCGGGGTAGAGGGCACGCTGTCGCTCCCGATCGTGGTCCCGGAAATCTGCATGGGCGTGGCGATGCTGATGTTTTTCGCGGCAATTGGCTGGCCAACCGACCTGCCTTGGCCGCTGAGCCTCAGTGCGATCACCATTGCGCACATCACCTTCTGTTTTCCGTTTGTCACCATGGTCGTTCGGGCGCGCCTGGCCAGCTTCAACCGGGAAGAGGAAGAAGCGGCCAAGGATCTGGGTGCAACCGAATGGCAGGCGTTCCGGGATGTGCTGATCCCGCATATGAAGCCCGGCCTCATCGCCGGTGCGCTGCTCGCCTTCACGCTCAGCCTCGATGATTTCGTGATTACGTTTTTCACCAGCGGCCCGAACACCACGACCTTCCCGGTTAAGGTCTATTCAATGGTCCGGTTCTCGGTAACGCCCGAGGTCAACGCCGTTTCTTCGCTACTGATCCTTTTGACCATCATCCTCACCGCAGTTGCACTCAAGCTGCAGGACATCTCTGGTGAGACGGGAACCCATCCATGACCGAGCCGATCATCCAGATCAGAAATGTTACCAAGCGGTTTGGCAACATGGTCGCGGTCGACAATGTCTCGCTAGATATTCTGGCCGGGGAATTCTTCGTCATGCTCGGGCCATCGGGTTGCGGCAAGACGACGCTGCTGCGGATGATCGCCGGGTTCGAGCTGCCGACCGAGGGCCAGATCCTGATCGATGGGCAGGACATGGCCGGGGTTCCGCCAAACCAGCGCCCGGTCAATATGGTGTTCCAGTCCTATGCGGTATTCCCGCATATGAGCGTGCTCGCCAATGTCGGATACGGCCTCAAGATTGCCGGCACAGCGAAATCCGAAATCGCCATGCGGGTGGAAGAGGCGCTGGGGCTGGTCAAGCTTGACGGGCTGGGCGAGCGGATGCCCGATCAGCTGTCTGGTGGGCAGCGCCAGCGGGTTGCACTGGCGCGCAGCCTGGTGATGCGGCCCAAGGTGCTGCTGCTGGATGAGCCGCTCTCGGCGCTCGACGCCAAATTGCGCGCGCAGATGCAGTTCGAACTGGCTGACCTTCAGGACAAGGTCGGGATCACTTTCGTGACCGTAACCCACGATCAGGACGAGGCTCTGTCGATGGCGAGCCGGATCGGGGTAATCAACAAGGGCCATGTTGCCCAGCTGGCCAAGCCGGCGGATCTCTATGAATATCCGGCCAACCGGTTTGTGGCAGACTTCATCGGCTCGGTGAATATCTTTGAAGGCAAACTTACGGTTGATGAGCCCGAGCGGGCGGTGGTCGATAGCCCGGAAGTGGGCAAGATCTTCATCAATCACGGCGTTACCGGCCCGCATGACGCCAGCGTCTGGGCGGCGATCCGGCCTGAGAAGATGACCCTGTGCCGCCCTGGCATGGCCGTGGCCCCCGAGGCGCCGGACGGCCACAATCTGGCCAACGGGACAATCAAGGGCATGTCCTATCTGGGCGACTGCACCCACTATGAGGTGGAGCTTGAAAGCGGCCGCCTGATCCGGGTGTCGCGGACCAATCTCTCGCGGTTCGATCAGGATGAGTTTACCTGGGACGAGCAGGTTTCGATTTGCTGGCACCCGTCCAGCGCAGTGATCCTGCTCGCCTGAGCGAAAGTCGTTCCCGCACTGGCAGCACGGGCACTGGCAACATCGGGATTTCCGATAGCTCATATCGCGGATTTCATAGTTTGGCGGGCGGACTTTCGCTCCTAAAGCGTGAGGCGCACCCACGGCGAGAGAGTTGCAATGACCAAGTTCGCGAGTGTCTTTATTGCCGGCAAGGAAGGCGCGGGCGACAGCGCGGCTGAGCCAGTCAACAATCCGGCAAATGGTGAACGGATTGCCGATCTGGCCAGCGCCAGTCCGGCCCAGATTGATCAGGCGGTCCAAGCGGCGCAACGCGCCTTTGGCGGATGGTCCGCGATGCCGCCGCGCGAACGCTCGGTCCGGCTGCTGGCCATTGCTGAGCGGATCGACAGCTGCAGGGAAGAGCTGGCCCAGCTGGAAATGCTCAATTGCGGCAAACCGATCGGCGATGCGCGCAATGTCGATGTTGCCAATACGATCGATGTGTTCCGCTTTTTTGCAGGTGCGGCCCGGACGATGACCGGCTTGCCCGCAGGCGAATATCGCGGCCCCGGTTACACATCGATGCAGCGGCGCGATCCGCTCGGCGTGGTCGTGGGGATCGCGCCTTGGAATTATCCGCTGATGATGGCGGCGTGGAAGATTGCGCCAGCTATCGCGGTTGGCAACACCGTGGTGCTCAAGCCCTCCGAACATACCCCGCTCAGCGCCCTGGCTCTGGCCAGAATCTGCGCCGAATTCCTGCCCGAAGGCGTAGTCAATGTGGTGACTGGCAATGGCGGCGATGTGGGCGCGCGGTTGGTGGCGCACCCGCTGGTGCGGATGATTTCGTTGACCGGCGACATTGTTACCGGGCGGCAAGTGATGGAGCTGGCCGCCCCCACCATCAAGCGGACCCATTTCGAACTGGGCGGCAAGGCCCCGGTGATTGTCTTCGATGATGCCGATCTTGATGCCGCCGCCGACACGATCGCCGAGGCGGGCTTTTACAATGCCGGGCAGGATTGTACCGCAGCCTGCCGGATTTATGCGCAGACCGGGGTTCATGATCGGCTGGTAGAGGCCCTGGCCGCCAGGATTGGCAGAATCGCGATGGGCGATCCGGCCAGGCCCGGCACGGTGCTTGGGCCACTGATCACCTCACGCCAACGCGACCGGGTTGACGGGTTCGTCCAGCGCGCGGTGCGGGACAGTTCGGCCGAGCTGGTGGCAGGCGGCAAGGCGCCCGACCGGCCTGGCTTTTTCTATGAGCCGACTTTGATTGCCGGGGCGAACAATGAGGATGAAATCGTCCGCCGCGAGGTGTTCGGCCCGGTTGTCTCGGTTACCCGCTTCACCGATGCGGATCAGGTTCTGGGCTGGGCCAATGACAGCGAATACGGGCTGGCCTCGTCGATCTGGACCCGTGATATTGGCAAGGCCGCGCGGTTTGCCGCGCAGCTTCAGTACGGGGTCACCTGGATCAACACCCACGGGGTCAATGCCACTGAAATGCCCCATGGCGGTTTCAAGTCATCCGGCTATGGTTCGGATCTGTCAATTTTCTGCCTCGAGCATTATACCGCGCCGCGGCATATCATGATCAAATACTAGGAATTGTATGATGGCGGCGCGTCCCGTTGTGGGCATCATCTGTTGCAATCGCATCGTCGGGGCTGACACTGCGCAAGCGGTGATGGACCGCTATGTCAGCGCCGCGATGACCTATGCCGATGTGGCGGCACTGCTGGTGCCCTCGCTGCCGGGCCTGATGGCCGCCGCCGAAGTCGCCCCGCGGCTTGACGGGATATTGCTGACCGGCAGCCCATCCAATATTGAAACGCGGCGCTATCAAGATGAGGGCGGCGAAGGCCCGTTCGATCCGGCGCGCGATGAAATCGCGTTGAGCCTGGTCCACCGGATGATCGATGCGGGCAAGCCGGTGTTCGGGATTTGCCGCGGCTTTCAGGAAATCAATGTCGCGCTGGGCGGGACACTGCGCCGGGATGTTTCGGTCCATCCCGAATTGCTGGCGCATCATGCGCCCGATGGGGCCAGCTTCGCCGGGATGTTTGAGCATCAGCACCGGGTCGCGCTGACCAGCGGCGGGCGGCTGGCCAGAGCTTATGGCCGTCCCGACTTGAACGTAAACTCGGTTCATTATCAAGGCGTTGGCGATCTTTCCCCGCAGCTTCAGGTTGAAGCCCGGGCCGAGGATGGACTGATCGAGGCCTATTCCGCGACAATCTCTGGCGCAGCCGTGCTGGCGGTTCAGTGGCACCCCGAATGGAAAACCGCCGAAAACCCTGAGAGCCAGATCTATTTCCACCTGCTTGGCCAGGCGCTAAGGGGTAAGTGGTAATGAACACGCGAGTCACTCGATTAAACCGCTATCTGGCGCGGCTGGGCTTTTCTCCCTGACCGGACCGGCTTGTCCACAGGCCGCCTGTCACTTTTATCGGGAGATTACCCATGCAACGCAATTACGATATCGCCGAACTGAAGCGCCTTGATATCGCGCACCACCTTCCTGCCCAGGCTGACTGGCAGGAGATCGAAGACCTTGGCGGTAGCCGGATCATCACCCACGCTGAGGGCTGTTATATTTACGACGGCGATGGCAACCGCATCCTCGATGGGATGGCTGGGCTGTGGTGCGTCACGGTTGGCTATGGCCGCACAGAGCTGGCCGACGTCGCGGCCGCGCAGATGAAGGAACTGCCGTTCTATAACACCTTCTTCAAAACGGCGACGCCGCCCACCGTGATGCTCGCCCAGAAGATCGCCAGCCTGACCCACAACCGCCTGCCGCATGTGTTCTTCAACGCTTCGGGCTCCGAAGCCAATGACACGATTTTCCGGATGGTGCGGACTTACTGGAAGCTCAAGGGCGAGCCCAAGCGCTCGATCTTCATCAGCCGCTGGAATGCCTATCACGGCTCGACTGTCGCGGGCGTCTCGCTGGGCGGGATGAAGATGATGCACGCCCAGGGCGATTTGCCGATCCCGGGGATCGAGCACGTCCGCCAGCCTTATTGGTACGGCGAAGGGCGTGAGATGAGTCCTGAAGACTTCGGCACCCTGTGCGCGCAGGCCATCGAAGAGCGGATCCTGGCAGTCGGCCCCGAGAATGTCGCAGCCTTTATCGGCGAGCCGATCCAGGGCGCCGGCGGGGTTATCATCCCGCCGGCCAACTACTGGCCGCAGGTCGAGGCGATCTGCCGCAAATACGGCATACTGCTGATCTGCGACGAGGTAATTTGCGGCTTCGGGCGCACCAGCAATATGTGGGGCCATGAAACGGTTGGCGTGAAGCCGGACATTATCGCCATGGCGAAGGGGCTGTCATCCGGGTATCTGCCAATTTCCGCCGTCGCCGTTTCGGCAGAGATCGTCAAGGTGATGAAAACTGGCGGCGATTTCGTCCACGGCTTCACCTATTCCGGCCACCCGGTTGCCGCCGCAGTGGCGCTGCGCAATATCGAGATCATCGAACGCGAAGGACTGGTCGAACGGACCCGTTCGGAAACCGGCCCCTATCTGGCCAAGGCGCTGGCCAGACTGAGCGAACATCCGCTGGTCGGCGAGGTTCGCTCGGTCGGCTTGATCGGTGCGGTCGAGATCGTGGCCGACAAGGTCAGCGGCGCGCGGTTTGGCGGCAAGGAAGGGACAGCCGGGCCGATGGTCCGCGACCTGTGTATTGCGGGCGGCCTGATGGTCCGCGGCATTCGCGACAGCATCGTGATGTGCCCGCCGCTGATCATCACGATCGAGCAGATCGACGAACTGGTCGGCAAGATCAGGAAGGCGCTCGACGAAGCCGAGCCGCGGCTCCGCGCCTTGTAAGGCGCGGGGCAACCCGCTGCTCGGCGGTTCAGGAGAAACCGTGTTGCAAAAAGCGCGTCGCGAGGCCGGCGAGCAGCGCTGCGCCTTGGGGCAGCACGGTTTCGTCCAGCATCATCCGGGTCGAATGGATCCCGCAGCACCGGGTCCAGTCTTCACCTTCGTGCGAAACGCCGATGAAAAACATCGCGCCGGGGACTTTTTCGAGCACATAGGAGAAGTCCTCCGCGCCCATGATCGGGCTGGCCATTTCCCGCCAGGCCTGGTCGCCAAACATCTCGCGCACGACTTGCGCGCCGAAGGCCACGGCGCGGGGATCGCAGATCGTCACCGGGAAGCCTTCGAGGATATTGACGATGGCGGACAACCCATGCGCGGCGGCGATCCCGGCGGCGAGCTGCTCGATGGCGGTACGCAGCCGGGCCCGGTTGGCCGCTGACAGCGTGCGCATCGTGCCCACCATCCGAGCGCTATCGGGGATCACATTATTAGTCGTACCCGAACTGATCTGGGCGATGGTGACCACCACGGGTTCGCCCGCGTTGAACCGCCGGGTGACCAGCGCCTGCAACGCAGTGACAATTTCGCAGGCGACCGGGATCGGATCGAGCGTCTCGTGCGGCATCGAGGCATGGCCGCCGCGCCCTTGAACAATGATCTCGATCTGGTCGGCGGCAGCCATCAGCGGTCCGGCTCGTCCTGCGATCAGCCCGTGCGGGGCATTGGGCATGACATGCAGGGCATAGGCTGCGTCGGGCAGCGGATCCAGCAATCCGTCGTCCAGCATGAAGCGCGCGCCGTGCCAGCCCTCCTCGCCCGGCTGGAACATGAACCGGACTTCACCCGGCAAGCGATCGCGCCGCGCGCACAGCAGCTCGGCGGCGCCTGCCAGCATCGCGACATGGGCATCGTGGCCGCAGGCATGCATCGCCCCGGGGATGATCGAGGCGAATTCCAGCCCGGTTTCCTCGGGCATCGGCAGCGCGTCCATATCGCCGCGCAGCAGGACGCTGCGGCCTTCTCCTGCCCCACCCTGCAGCGTTGCAACCAGCCCGGTGGTAGAAGGCCCCTCGCGCCATTCGAGCGGGAGGTGAGCCAGCGCAGCGCGGATCTTGTCGCGGGTCTTGGGGGTATGCAAGCCAATTTCCGGCTCGGCATGGATGGATCGGCGCAGCGCAGTCAGGCGATCGGCAATCGCATGGGCGTCTTCGATTAAGGTTTCCTGCAAACTCTTACACTCCGATTCGCGCGGCAATCCTCCGGCCAGCGGCATTGTGCAGCAGCACCGAGCCGACCAGCAGCAGGTTGAGGATTACCGATTGGTAGAGGAAGTACCACAGCGGCCCTCGGCCAGCGGTGTTCACTGCCAGGCCAGCTGCCAACATCGACAGCCCCAGCACGATCGCGCGCGGATTGGGGCCAAGCAGCTTGCACATCCGCAGCAGCGGGGGCGCTTCGGCCGCCACTGCTGCGCGAATCTCCGCCAGCCGGTCCGGGTTCCCCCGGGCTGCCAGCACTGCGGCGTCGATTCGCAAGGCATGCGGGGTCATGCCGCTGGCCAGACGCAAATAGCCGGACACGATTGCGCCAAGGAAGCCTCTGGCAGTGGTCGAACCGGCCTGCGCATGCGAATTGCGCAGCCACGGGGTGCCATAAACCCACCATTGATAAGAGCGGCGCTGCACTTCGACATGATTCGATTGGATGATGTGGCTGAGGCCGGCGCCCAGCATCCACCAATAGGCCGAAGCAGCGATGGCGCCTGCCAGCAGCCAGCCGAGCACCAAATAGAGCACGATATGGCTGGTATAATCGCAGACCCCGTCGACCAGTTCGCCGACCGGGCTGGCTTTGCCGGTAAGCCGGGCAAGATCGCCATCCGCGCCGTCGATCACATGCCAGCTCATGTGCAGCGCGAGGCCGATCGCTGCCGTGAGCGGCCAGCCGGGCAAAGTATAGGCAATCGCCGCGCCAACCACGAACAAAGCGCCGATCACCGAGACCATATTGGGGGTCAGCGGGGTTTTGGCCAATAGCCGGGCCAGCTGCCAGGCGAGCGGATGATAGAGATAGTGGTTGAGCGGATCCTGCAACTCACGTGCGCGCAGGGGACGCTGCGGCTGCTCGCCTTGCGGAGGGGTTGGCGGCGGAGACCCCAGATCGCCCGATTTAGCAGATGCGGCTGATTGCGCCACTATATCGACTCCCCAAAATCTTACTTGGCGGATTGACCCGGCCTATCGAAAAATGCTCTTGGAGCCAGTAGCATTAACTGTCGAGCCGAATGACGTGCGACCAAGCCATTACCAAAAGGGTCATAGCATCGCCAACCGCGCGATCATTCTGTTTTCTGATCCCGCAACGGCCCAGCAGCAGGTTGCCGGACTGCCCGCCGCCGCACGGGCGCTGCGCGAGGCTGCTCTGGCGGGGATAACCGATTGCGCAGTGGCGGTTCCTGACGGTTGGTCGCCTGGTACAGTCTGCCGCGCCGAGATCGCCCGGCTGGCACCAGCCATGAAGGTGGAGTTTGGCGCGGAGGAGCAATTCCTGCCCGGTGCCGATCCGGCAAGCCTGCTAATTTCCGGCGAACGGCTGGTTCTGGCCGAAACCTTGCGCGCTGGCCTGGCGGGTAGTTTTGCGGAAACCGGGATGCTGCACGCTGGGTCAGCCGATTCGGCTTCGATTGCGCAGTTGCGCAATGGCGGCGGGGCGATTGCGCTGGCTGCGGCGTCGCGCCGAATCATTGCGGCTACCGCCAAGTCCAGCGACGGGATTGTGTCGCGTCACCTCAATCGCCCGATTTCGCAGACAATAACGCGGTTCTTGCTGCGCTTTCCCGCAATTCGGCCGCTCCATGGTTCGTTTGCGGCGGCAGTTATTGCGGTCGTGATGGTGTTCTTCCTGGTTCAGGGGACCGAGCGCGGCCTTGTGATCGGCGCAATTTTATTTCAAGTGGCCTCGATCATCGACGGCGTTGATGGGGAAATCGCCCGGGCGACGTTCCGCAGCTCGCCTCGGGGTGCCCTGATCGACAGCCTGACAGACGCTTTGACCAATCTTTGTTTTATTGGCGGGGTTTCTCTAAACCTATATATAGCAACGGAAACTCTTGCAGCAATGGCCGGAGCCAGTGGCCTGGCGATGCTTGGAGCTGGGCTGACTCTCATCGGAATTCGGGGCCGAAAGAACGAAGCGGGGTTGACCTTTAATGCTGTAAAGGAGCATTTCAGAGCGCAACGCTCACGGGTGATGACCTGGCTGACCTGGCTGACCATGCGGGATTTCTTCGCTTTGGCCGGTGCGCTATTGATATTGGCCGGTTTTGCCCCGCATGCGCTGATTGCATTTGCCGTTGTTACTACTGGCTGGTTGGCTGTGGTGATGGTGGTCATGATCCGCCAAGCAGCTTGACGGTTGCCAAACTTCTTGCTTTTGGCGTGCGGTATTCGCATTGACGCGAGATTGTAACCATCGAACGCGTCTGTCTGAAGGGATAGAATCAGAATGAAGCCTATCAAGGTCGCCATCATCGGCGTGGGCAACTGCGCCAGCTCGCTGGTGCAAGGCGTCGCCTATTATCGCCAGAACAACTCCTCGCAGGGTTTGATCCATGACAAGATCGGCGGCTATGGCGCCGGTGACGTCGAATTTGTGCTCGGCGTCGATGTCGATGCCCGCAAAGTCGGCCTGGATGTATCCGAAGCGATCTTCGCGGCCCCCAATTGCACCGCTGTGTTTCAGGAGAGTGTCCCCGCTGCCGGCAATAAGGTGATCATGGGCAAGATCCTTGATGGGGTTGCCGATCACATGACCGGCATGGGTGACAAGGGCTTCATTGTCTCCGATGCAGCTGAGCCGACCCAGCAATCGATGGTGGCCGCGCTGCGCGACAGCGGCGCCGAAGTTCTGCTCAACTTCCTGCCGGTCGGTTCGGAGGATGCGACCGAATTCTACATGGAATGCGCGCTGGAAGCGGGCGTTGCGGTGGTCAACTGCATGCCGGTATTCATCGCCAGCCGCCCTGAATGGGAAGCCCGGTTCCGCGCCAAGAACATTCCGATCATCGGCGATGACATCAAGGCGCAGGTCGGTGCGACCATCGTTCACCGCGTGCTCTCCAGCCTGTTTGGGGCGCGCGGCGTGAATATCGAGCGGACCTATCAGCTCAACACCGGGGGCAATACCGATTTCATGAATATGCTCGATCGCCAGCGGTTGGGTAGCAAGAAGACTTCCAAGACCGAGGCTGTCCAGGCGATGCTGGCCCAGCGACTTGAGGATGAGAACATCCATGTTGGCCCATCAGACTATGTTCCGTGGCAAAAGGATAATAAGCTGTGTTTCCTGCGGCTTGAAGCCAATCAATGGGGCAATGTTCCGATGAATCTGGAATTGCGCCTCTCGGTGGAAGACAGCCCGAACTCGGCGGCTTGCGTCATGGATGCGATCCGTTGCTGCAAGGTCGCGCTGGAGCGTGGCGATGGCGGGGCGCTGATCGGCCCGTCGGCTTATTTCTGCAAGCATCCGCCGCAGCAGTTCAACGATGATGTCGCCGCCCAGATGGTTGACCAATATGTCGGTGAAACCGCACTGGCCGCAGAGTAATCTGAACTTCACAAGTTGTTGACGGCGCCGGTAAGCATTTGCCTACCGGCGCCGTTTTCGTCTGATACCGGGTTATTTGGAGCAACCGATGGACGCGCTGATCATCGCGGCAGGCTTTGGCAGCCGGTTGGCCGAATTGTCAGATTCGAAGCCATTGACCGCCGTGGCGGGAATTACCCTGCTGGAACTGGGCGTGCGCCAGGCCAAGGCGGCCGGCGTGGCGCGGGTTGTGGTGGTAACCGGCCACAAAGCCGATCAGATCGAAGCCTTCCTCCCCGAATTGTCCGCGCGGGCCGGGATTCCGGTGGTGTCGACGCGGGTTGCCGACTGGTCCCAGCCCAACGGCTATTCGGTGATGGCTGGCGCGGCACAAATCGTCGGCGACTATCTGCTGATGATGTCTGATCACATCTTCTCGGCTGGAATCCTCGAGCAACTGGCCAGACAAGGTAGCGCCGACCGCGGCGTGACGCTGGCGGTTGACTACCGGGTCGATAGCCCGCTGGTCGATCCTGACGACGCGACTTGGGTGAAGGTGGACGGGGCGCAGCGGATCGTCGCGATCGGCAAGACTATTCCAAGCTATGATGCGGTCGATTGCGGAGCGTTTGTGGCAACGCCAGAGCTCGCGACAGCGATTGCGGCGGCGATTGCGGCCGGCAAGTCCGGCAGCCTGTCGGACGGAATGCAGCGGCTCGCCGATGCCGGCCGGGCCGCGACGATGGATGTCGGGGAAGCCTGGTGGCTGGACGTCGATGATCCGCGCGCTCACGCGATTGCCGAGGCCGAAGCCCCGGCGCGACTCAGCGAGATTTACGGATAATCCGCAATTTACGGATATTTCATGCGGATCCGCGAAGTCAGCCCGCTGCGCGGTATGTTGAGCCGAACCGAGCGAAATGAGGGCAGGCCAGCCAGCGTCGTTGGATTGTTTGAAAAGCCATAGCCTTCGACCGGGAAACCAATCCCGCTGCGATCGAACTTCGTGCTGGAGTTCTCATCATGATAGATCGCCACGGCATAGACCCCTGGCTGCGGCACAAAGATGCAAGCGCGGGTGGTGTCGGGCTGGGCATTGACCCGGCCCACATAGAGCGAGCCGCGTTTGGCCAGAAACTTGCTGGGGTTATCGCTATAAAGCGTCACTGCGACCAGCCCATTGCCATTGCGAACCCCCTCAACCACGACATTGAGCCAGGTCTGGCTTACGGGACCGGTGCAGCCGGCCGGGGCCACAGCAGCTGCCGGGGCATTAGCCACCGGGGTTGGAGCAGCGGCTGCGCCGATTGCGAAGGGGAGGAACAGCGCAGGCAGCAGTAAGGCCGCGGCGCGGGAACGTCTCGGCAAAATCATGGGCTTGTCGATCCTGGCAATGGAAAGGAGAGGGGCGGGCCGTTCCGGGCGGCGGTGGGCCACAGGCAATCCGCCGGCGGGCATTTGGTCCATATGTGATTCGTACACTGACTATCGGATGAATTGGGCAAAAAAACAGCTGGTTTGAAATCTAGCTCGTTTTACCGAGCAATTCTATAGCGACGATTCGTCCGGAATCCAATCGCACCACTTGATCCGCCAGCCCGGCAAGGGCACCGCGATGGCAGATGATGACCATCGTCATGCGTCCGTGCAACCGGGCCAGCGCCGTGCTGATGAGTGCTTCGTTGGCCGGGTCCAGCGCACTGGTGGCTTCGTCCAGGATCAGCAGTGCAGGATCGCGCAGCAGCGCCCGGGCCAGCATCAGCCGTTGACGCTCCCCCCCGGACAGGACCCGCCCCCCGTCGCCCACGCGGGTTTCAATTCCCTGAGGCAGCGCGAAGACAAAATCCGCCGCCGCGTCGCGCAGCGCAGCCTCCAGTTGCTGGTCCGAGACTGCAGGAGCGGCCCAGCGCAAGTTTCCGGCGATAGTGTCGGTCAGCAGCACTGGTTCCTGCTGAACATAGGCGACCCGGTCGCGCCAGGCCTGGCGATGCGGCCCGTCCAGCGTGGTCCCATCGATCATGATCCGGCCGGAATCGGGTGAAACCAGTCCGCTTAGCAGATCGGCCAAGGTGCTCTTTCCCGAACCCGAAGGGCCGATCAGCGCCGTGATGCTGCGGTTCGCGAGGCTCAGCGTGATCCCATCCAGCGCAGGTGCTGCAGCAGTGGCGAATTGGACCGTGACGTTGTCCAGTGCGATCACCCGGTTCATCGCGGGAGCCGCGATGCTCCCCTCGTCCGCCTCGCGCGCGGCCTCTAGCCGGGCGATCATACCCAGCGTTCCACTAATCGCTGGGCTGGCATGGGCCCAACCCTGCCAGGCATCCTGCAAGGTGCCCAGCAGCGGCAACGCCCGGGCGAACAAGGCTGCCAGCGGCAGGACTGTGGCGGGCCCTGCTTGCCAGCGCGAGATTGCCAGCCAGACGGTTATGGCCAGTACCGCCGCCGCACCGCCATGCAAGGCGATCCGGGCCAGACCAAGGTCACCCTGAAAATTCAATTGCGCCTCACGCATAGCGGCCATTGCGTTGGTCGCACCCGCTTCAGCCGAGGCTTCCTTGCGATAGCTCTTGATGATTCGAAGCGCGCTTTGTCCTTCGGTGAATTGGCCCAATACTGCAGCATGGGCTCTGCCCAGCTGCTCCCCCAGCACGGCCGCGCGGCGGCGGAGTCTTGTATGAGCAAGCAACAGCAACCCGCCCCCAGCCAGCGCACCCAGCGCAGCCCAAGGGGAGAGGGCCAGCGCAGCCAGACCAATTCCGCCCAGAGTAATCGCCTGCGCAGCAGCGATGAGCGCCTGACTTACGCCATCGCCGATCCGGTCAATATCAGTCATCAACATGCTCGTGCTATCAGATCGGCGCAGCGTTGCTACCACGCGCCAGTCGCAGCGGAGCAACGCCGACCAGGCGCGGCGGCGCAGCCCATCAACCACCGCAATCTCAAAGCGCAACGCGGCGCGGTCGCGCGCATTGGTCAGCACGGCGCGCAGCACAACCAGCGCTACGAACAAGGCGAGCAAAACCGGCAATGAGGCAGGGAGCCAGTCGTTCATTGCGCCCAGCATGCCAGAGGGTTGCGCCCCGCCATCCGCGTTCAGCGCACCAAGCATCGGCACCAGCAGTAGCACGCCGAGGCCCTCGGTCAGTGCGCAGAGCAGCATCAAGGCGGCCAGAGACAGCCCTCGCAAGCGCTGTGCGCGTGGAAGAAACTGGCGCAGCAGGCCGCTCATGGTGGCGGTTCGGATTGTGAACTGGCCTGATTGCGCCCGGTCATAAACTCGGCATAGCGAACCATCGCCAAGGCCCTGGGCAGTGTAAAAGCACAGGGGAAGTAAATCGCATCGTCGAGTGAGGAAGCCTCCGGCCAATTATCCAATGTCCGGTCAAGCGCATCAAAATCAATAAACCGGTCGAGCTGGGGATTGGCCCGCGCCGCCTGCACTGCGGTGCGCATCTCGGCAACGCGCGGAGTCAGCAGCGCGTGCCAATCGGAATATTGGATGCCGATAGTGCGGCTTGTCCGCTGTGTCTCGGGCATCTCGCCGCGGCCAAGTTCGCGAGCCAGCCAGCGCATCACCCCGTCACGCATGAACATCTCGGTCGGCAGGCTCGTGCAGAAGGAGAACAGCGGCCGATAGGCCGGGACATCGCGCAGCCGCACCTCATAGAGCTGCTCCAGCCCCTGTTGATAGTCAGAGGATTCGATGTCGCCGCGGGCCAGCTGGTCGATCCGCAATTGCGCACGCGTGGCATATTGGTCCCGCTCGAAGCTGACCCCGGCTCGGCGCGCGCGCTCGATAACCAAATCATCCGCCAAAGCAGATTGTCGGACCCCGGCAAACGCTACGTTCATTGGCTGGGTGGCCTTGCCAAGCACGCGCCGCATGGCCTTCCACCAGTGGTCAGGCAGCAAGGGAACCACTGCGCGCGAGATAAGCCGGCGGTGCAGTGGCCGTTCGCCAATGTCGTCCGCTGCCAGCGCCTGATAAAGCTGACCCCAGCGCAGGCGGCGGAAATATTCGCTGTAGCCCCAATCGCCCCACGAACTGAACGTCGTCTCACCCATGTCCGAGGACAGAATTAGATCGCAGCCCTCGTCGCGCGCGTGCTGGAACAGCCCGTGGAAGCGAAAATTCATCGGCAGGCAGCTTTGCCCCGTTCCCATCGCCAGGAACATTGTTTCCAGCCGGTGATCAAACTGAACGCCCTCATTGCTGATGAAGTGCGGCTCAAGCCGGGGATGGAGGGCGGCAAATGCCTCGACCCCGGCTTGCTCATTGAGGCAGTGGAACGGCACCTCTGCCTGGGCGCAAATGGAAGAGGGGATGTTGGTAAAGCTCTTGAGCCGTTGGCCGGGCAGCAGGGCACGCAGGACCCGCGCCGCGACATTCGAGGAATCAAGCCCGGCTGAAAGCTGGATCCCCGGCTGCCGCGAACCGGCAATCGCGACCGCCGCCGCCTCCTCCAGCAGATGGTCGGCCTCAGCAACAAGATCGGCAGTCTTGCCGCGATTGGTCCCATGGGGCTGGCTAAGCGGATCGAAGAAGCAGTGCTTGCGGCGTTCGCTCGGGGCAAGATGGACAACGCTGCCCAGACCGACCCGCCACGAACCGATCAGGAAATCCTCATCCTCGGTCGGGTTGAAATAGAGCGCATCAACCAGCTTGCGCGGATTGAGCTGCCGCTCCAGCCCCATCAGCTCGAGCGCGCGCGGAACCGACGAGGCCCCAATAGTGTCGGCGCGATGAAAATAATGCAGCGGCGGCGCGCGCAAGGCGCTGCGTGCCAATCGGGCGGTGCGGGTCTGCGGATCGTGGAGAATAGTGCAATAGTGGCCGAGCAGATGATCGTCCGCGCTATCTTCCCAGCGATCAACTGCAGCGCCGTAAACGGCTGCATGATCGGTGTTTTCAATCCCCAGTTCGGCAGCGATCGCAGCGCAATTGTCAAACCAGCCGTGGAACAGCACTACGCGGCCCGATGCGGCGCGGGCCGGTTGCCATTGTCGCCACTGGGGTGGTTGCCGCGACCGCAAGTGGCGGGGTGGCAGCTGGTCAACCGGGGGAAGCCAGGCGAGCACCGATTGATCCTGACGCCAGACAGGCGAAGCGATTTGGGCAAACAGCCCAAGCGATGCTGCAATTCTTTCAGGAAAGTCCGGCTCGCCAGACCTGGGGCCAGCGCAAAAAGCCAGCATCAGACAATTCCAGTAAGGCCGCCCCTCGCCCCGACCGGCAAATGCGGTAGAGCGGTGCTAACAGGAAATTTATGAATTGGCGAAACCGGCTGAAGAACCATTTGAACTGACCGACTTGGGTCCGGTCACGTCCTTGAGCTTGCCCAGCTTGGTCAATTCCGGCTTGACCCAGACTTTTACGTTGTTCGCTTTGTGCGCCATGTCATCAATCCTTGATACAACCCATGCGGCATTGGCAACCGCCTATTCCGCTGCCAATTGCGGCAAAACAGCGCATTTTGCAAGAGTCAAATTGTGCAGCTTTCCGCTGTCTTTCAGGCGCCTGGCATGGTTGAGTGGGGAAACCGCGTGGTTTCCAGCCAAGGCCCGGGCAGCGCACCCAGCACGATCTGACCGCCCGCCTCAACCCAGGCATGGAGATCATCGGTGCCGCCGCGCTGGCCAGCGGGGCGCGCCGCGATGACCAGCTGATGCGCGATGCCGCGGCGCAGCAGCACCCAGCTCAGCGCCATGGCGCGCGGCAGGCACAGGGTGGGAAAGGGCAACCGGGTGGCCGCGCGTTCGACATGAAGCGCCATCCGCAGCGCTTCGCTGGCGGCGTCTGGCACGGCAGGGCCGTTCAGCCCGAGCCAGCCGCGCCACAGGCTGAACGGCAGCCACGCGACCGCCAGCCGGGCGAGGCACAGAAAGCCCAGCGCCTCCAGCGTGCGTGCCCGCAAGTGCCAGATTTCAGCCGGCCTCAAGGAACCCTGCCGCACCCAGCTTGGCCAGAAATTCATCGGTATCGGTCACAATATCAGCAGCTTCCACGCCATATTGCGCCGCTGCGGCGGTCACAATGGCATCACGGGACCGGGTGCCGTCGATCAGCAGCCACAGGGTTCGCCCGGTTCCGGTCAGCGAGAAGAATTCGCCGCTGGCCAGATGCATCACCACGATTTCATCGTCGATCGCCGTTTCGCTGAAGCGCCCTCTCGCTTTGATGACCTTCTTGCTCATGTCGATTTTTCCTCATTCCGGACCAGCTTTGCGGCCAGCTGCGCCGAAGCGGCAAATTGCGCCGGATCACGCGGGCGGGTCAACCGGGTCATCGGGATCTGCTGCGCCAGCCGCGCCTGCAGGGCAAATTGCGCGGCCCGATCAAGCTGACGCGCGCTGGCGAACAGCGTTTCGGTATAGTGATCGTCGGTCAGCCGGGTGAAGCGTTCTGCCCCGGTGATCTCGCGGGCTGCAAGGTCTGCACCATCCTCCAGGAACACCAGCCGCCCCAATGGCAATGGCCGGCCCACTTCGCCGCCGGGCGGGCGGGCATAGAACTTGTCGATCGCGGCGCCGACTTTCTCCTGGCCCTCCGCACCGGTCATCGCGAGCGCTGCGGGCGTGAGCTTCAGGCGTTTGTGACCTGGCAGGCAGATGATCTGCGCCGGATCGGAAAGATCGAGCACCAGCGTGTCGTCGCAGAACATCGGCAGGCCGAGCTGGCCCAGCGCAGCGATCAGGGTCGATTTTCCGGCCCCGCTCGGCCCGGTGAAGGCAGTGACCTGGCCCTGATAGGCGACTGCCGAGGCGTGGATCGGCTTGAACCCGTTGATGCAGGCAATCGCGGCATAGACGCTGCCGCCCAGCCACAGGCTCTGCGCCGAGAGGTCGGCATCCGGCCTGCGCTCCACCGTGATGCCTTCGCCCTTGCGGTACAGGAATGACAGGCCATCGGCACGCAGCAGATAGGCGCTGCCGCTTAAAAAGTGGCCACCTTCGGGCACCTTCACCCCATCAAGCTCGGCCGGCACCTGGCCATAACGCAGCTGCGTTTCGCGGGTAAGCAGAGCCTCGGCCGGGCTGGAATCTGGGCGGAGTGGCATGTTCCCAGCGCCTTGCCGCCGCCACGGTGCTGCGTCAATCGCGGGGCAGATCACAATTATCCGCTCGGTTCACGATATACTGTGTGGAAAAGGGCCAAAATCGTGCTTGTCGCCCCCAGATGTGGTAGGTAAGCGCCAATAAACGGAGCACTATCTTGCCCATGCCCGCACCACTAATCTCGCCTTCGATTCTTTCGGCCGATTTTGCCCGGCTCGGAGAAGAAGTTCGCGCGATCGATGCGGCCGGGGCGGACTGGATCCATGTCGATGTGATGGACGGGCATTTCGTCCCCAATATTACGATTGGCCCAGCCGTGGTGAAGGCGCTGCGTCCGCATACGGCCAAGCCGCTCGACGTCCATCTGATGATTTCGCCGGTGGACGGCTTCCTCGAGGCTTTTGCCAGCGCGGGCGCGGATATCATCACGATCCATCCCGAGGCCGGGCCCCACCCGCATCGCACAGTTCAGGCCATCAAGGCGCTGGGCAAGCTGGCCGGAATCTCGCTCAACCCGGCAACGCCGGCCAAGATGCTCGACTATCTGATCGACGATATCGATCTGGTGCTGGTGATGAGCGTCAATCCCGGGTTTGGCGGGCAGAGCTTTATCACCAGCCAGCTTAAAAAAATCGAAGCGGTGCGCAAGATGATTGACAAGACCGGGCGCGACATCAGGCTCCAGGTTGATGGCGGGGTTGATCTGACCACCGCGCGGCTGTGTGTCGAGGCCGGAGCCGATGTGCTGGTCGCAGGTACAGCCACGTTCACCGGCGGGCCAGCGCGTTATGCTGCCAATATCGCCGCGCTGAAAGGGGTCGGCTAGAGGATGGTCGATGTGCTCTCTTCCGGCCGTATTGCCACTTCAGAGGGAAACGCCGCGGTCATGGCAATTCCGCTGGCAGGCGCGGATGAGGAGTGCGTGTTGAGCCAGGCTGAGGCTGCCGCTTCTGCCAGCGGGCAACCTCACGCTGGGCAACCTCACGCCGGGCAACCTCACGGCAGCGAACTGATCGAGCCGGGCCGCGCGCTGGCGCTGGCAGATTTTGCGCCGCCAGCGCTTAGCGCGGGTGAGCGGCTGATCCGGCTGGCCTATCGAATAGGCCTGCCCGGCGCGACGCTGACCGCGCCGTTCCGCAAACCGGCGCGGACGCGGCTGCTGGCCACCGTCACCAATCCGCTACCTGGCAACAAGGCGTCGGGGACTGCGCTGCGCTCCGGGCATTTTCTGGTCCACGGGGTCAAGGCGCCGATCGCACAGATTGATTTCGGCGGTGCTGCGCGGATGAGCCCGCCGCTCGAACGGGTGGTTCACAGCTTCGCCTGGCTGGCCGATCTTGAAGCCTGCGCCCCGCGTGAGCAATGCGCAGCCGTGGCTGAGCGGATCCTCGGCGCCTGGCTTGCTGCCAACCCCAAGCCGTCCGCGCGCCCCGGCAAGGGACCAGCCTGGATGGTCGCCAATGCCGGAACCCGCGAGCTGAACTGGTTGGTCCACGCCCCTTTGATCCTGTCAGGCAATGACAAGATCTTGCGGGGCCGCATTCTGACGGCGCTGACCGACACGGCGCGCTGGCTCGACAAGAACGTTGGCCGGGCCGAAGATCTGCTTGCCGAAGTCGCCGGCTGGTGCGGGATAGTCGCAGCCGGTTTGCTGCTACCCGATGGCCGTCCGCGCCGCCTTTATGGCGAGGCCGGGCTGATCCGGGCCTTGGGCGAGCTGGTCGGGGACGATGGCGGCGTATTGTCGCGCAGTCCGCTCGGGCAAGCCGAAGCGATTGCCCTCCTGACCAAACTCAGGGCCTGTTACCGGGCGACCCGGCGCGACCCGCCTGCCGCCCTCGAATCAATCCTCAGCCTGCTGGTTCCGCCGCTCCTGGCGCTGACCCATGGCGATGGCTCTCTGGGGAGCTGGCAGGGTGCCTGGGCGCTGGATGCAAGCGAGCTGGCCGCCTTGATTGAAGCGTCCGGTGTCCGCACCCGGCCGCTCCGCGATGTCCGCCAATGGGGTTATCAGCGGGTCGTCGCGCAGAAGAGTATCCTCCAGTTCGATGCTGCTCCGCCGCCGCTGGCCCGCCACGCGCGGATGGGCTCGGCATCGACACTGGCTTTCGAGTTATCGCATGGCGGGCAACGGATCATCGTCAATTGCGGCGGTGCGGCCTGCGCCGGCGGGCTGGTTCCGATCCGGCTTGAGCAGGGCCTGCGCGCTACTGCGGCGCATTCGACGCTGGCGCTGGACGATGCCAATTCCACCGCAGTCCTGATCGGTGGCAAGCTTGGCACCGGGGTTACCGAGGTTGAGGTCGATCGCCGCACGTTGAGCGGCGAGAAGGCCAGCGGCGCAACCCGGCTGGAAGCCAGCCACGATGGCTATGCGGCGCGCTATGGCTTGGTCCATCGCCGGATCCTGATCCTGCGCGATGACGGAACCGAGCTGCGCGGCGAGGATTTGCTGGTTCCGACCGGCGGCAGGGGCAAGCGCGGCAAGGTTGGCTTTGCGATCCGCTTTCACTTGGGAACCGGGATCGAGCTGGGCCTGTCTGATGACCGCAAGGGCGTCGGGCTGGCGCTGCCTGATGGCAGCTATTGGCAGTTTCGCGCAGGCAGCGGCGAGGTGACGATCGAGGAGAGCATCTGGGCCGATGGGCAAGGCCGGCCCCAGCCGGTCCAGCAGCTGGTGCTGCAAGGGCTGGTTTCGCGCGGCGGAGGCAATTTTGCCTGGCTGCTCAAGAAAATGGGATAGAATTGACGTGAGCGAAGTGACGATCCGCCGGGCGCTGCTGTCGGTGTCCGACAAGGCTGGCCTGGCCGAGCTGGGCCAGGCGCTGGCGCTGCTCGGAGTTGAGCTGGTCTCGACCGGCGGCACCGCCAAGGCGCTGCGCGATGCCGGGCTTACAGTCCGCGATGTGGCCGAGTTGACCGGCTTTCCCGAGATGATGGACGGGCGGGTCAAGACGCTCCACCCGATGGTCCACGGCGGGCTGCTGGCGGTGCGTGACAACCCCGAACATGCTGCCGCCATGGCCGAGCATGCGATCGGCGCGATCGATCTGGTGGTGGTTAATCTCTACCCCTTCGAAGCCACCGTGGCGAAGGGTGCATCGCGCGACCAGATCATCGAGAATATCGACATCGGCGGACCTTCGATGGTCCGCTCGGCGGCCAAAAATCACGAGTATGTGACCATCATCACCGATCCGACCGACTATGCCGGGCTGCTGGCCGAGCTTGAGGAGACCGGCGGCGCGACCCGCCGCGATTTCCGCAAGCGACAGGCTGCCCGGGCTTTCGCGGCGACCGCTGCCTACGATGCGATGATCAGCCAGTGGTTCGCCTCTGCCGATCAGCAGCAGCTGTTTCCCGAAATGCTCAGCGTCAACGGGCGGCGGATGGAAGAGCTGCGCTATGGCGAAAACCCGCATCAGCGCGCCGCGCTCTATGTGCCGGTGGGACCCCATCTCCAGGGGATCGCGCAAGGCGAACAGGTTCAGGGCAAAGAACTGTCCTACAACAACTACGCCGATGCCGATGCCGCGCTGGAACTGGCGGCGGAATTCCGGGGCGGCTCGCCCGCTATCGTGATCGTCAAGCACGCCAACCCGTGCGGCGTGGCCCAGGCACCGACCCTGCTGGCGGCGTGGCAAGCGGCGCTCGCTTGCGATTCGGTTTCGGCGTTTGGCGGGATTGTCGCCAGCAATGTGGCGCTTGATGGGCCGACCGCAGAGGCGATCTGCGAGATTTTTACCGAAGTAGTGGTCGCTCCAGCGGCCGATGCTGCGGCGCGCGCTGCCTTCGCCAGGAAGAAGAACCTCCGGCTGCTGCTGGTCGGCGATCTGCCCGATCCGCGCCGCATCGGCCTCTCGATCAAGCCAATCACCGGCGGGTTGCTGGTCCAGACCCGCGACAATGGTGCGATCAGCGCGGCAGACCTCACGGTGGTGACCAAGCGCCAGCCGACTGCCCAGGAATTGCAGGATTGCATCTTCGCCTGGACCGTGGCGCGGCATGTGAAATCCAACGCGATTGTCTATGCCAACAAGGGTGTCACCGCCGGGATTGGCGCAGGCCAGATGAACCGGCGCGACAGCAGCCGCATTGCCGCCATGAAGGCAGCCGAAGCGGCGGAGAAATACGGGTGGGCGGTGCCGCTGACCCACGGCAGTGCAGTTGCCTCGGACGCTTTTTTCCCGTTTGCCGACGGGCTGCTCGCCGCTGCCGAAGCCGGGGCAACGGCGGTGATCCAGCCGGGCGGATCGATCCGCGACGACGAGGTGATTGCTGCCGCCGATGCGGCTGGTCTGGCCATGGTCTTCACCGCAATGCGCCACTTTCGGCATTGAAGGTGGGGGCTTCGTCGCACCAGCGCACCAGTTCATCGGGTTCGCTGTGGCCAAGGCTGTAACCGTTCACCTCTGCGCAACGAATTCAAGGCAACTACAGCCACTTCGAGTAATTGCCATGAAAGCTTCTGATGGGCCTGTTCACTTCCGATCTCTACCGTTCCTTTGGCATCGGCTTCGTGCTGGGGGCAATGGCGCTGTTTGCCACCCTTGGCGGGGAAGCGCGGGCCGAGCTGGCGAGCAAGGTGGTTCCATCGGCCTATGCTGCCAATCTGAAGTGAAACCCCAACCTGAAGTGAAACGGGGCCTTGGCCTTGCTCTGGTTCTGGCGCTAACCGCCGCTTGCCAGCAGCCCGCCCGGGCCGGGGAAAGCGCGGTACTCACGCCTGTTGCTGCGCGTGTTGCGGCCGAACCCAAGGGATTGCAAACTGCCGTCTTTGCCGGTGGCTGCTATTGGGGCGTGGAAGGCGTCTTCAGCCATGTCAGCGGCGTAACCAGTGCCGTCTCTGGCTTCCACGGCGGGGCCCGCGGGACTGCACAGTATGACCGGGTTTCCGATGGCGATACCGGTCATGCTGAAGCGGTACTGGTAACCTATGATCCGGCCAAAATACGCTATGATCAGTTGCTGCGGATATTCTTTTCAGTGGTCGCCGATCCGACCCAGCTCAACCGGCAGGGCCCGGACAGCGGGACCCAGTATCGCTCGGCGCTGGTGCCGGTGAACGCCGAGCAGCGGCTGGTTGCAACCGCCTATCTTGCCCAATTGCGCAACTCGGGTCTGTGGAAAGCGCCGATCGTCACCCGGATCGAGGCCTACCAGCGGTTCTATCCAGCTGAGGCCTATCATCAGGATTTCATGGCGAAAAATCCGCGTCATCCGTATATTCAGGCGTGGGATGTCCACAAAGTCGATAATCTGCGGCGGCTGTTCCCCAGCGCCTATCGGGCGGCCTTCACGACCGGCTGATTGCCGAGCGGGTGCTGCGCGCCTATATCCCCCTGATGGCCGGGCATCATCACCACCACGAACACAGCGGCGTTCCCTTGTATGAGGCTGCGCGCGATTCGCTCACCGGGGCCGGTGAACAATGGACCGAGATGCGTGCCGATGTGTTTTCAGCGCTGTCCGCCCACGAAGACCGTCCGGTTTCAGCCTATGATATCGCCGAAAGCGTCTCTGCCGCGCGGGGCAAGCGGGTGGCCGCAAACAGCGTATACCGGATCCTCGATCTGTTCGTCCGGACCAATCTGGCGCGCCGGGTGGAAAGCGCCAATGCCTATATCGCCAACAGCCACCCCGGCTGCCGCCATGACTGCATCTTCCTGATCTGCGATGCCTGCGGGCAGGCCACCCATCTGGATGACGATCGCCTGACCGGCGCGCTGGTCAGTGCCGCGCGGGAGGCAGGCTTTGCCGATATTCGCCCCGTGGTCGAACTGCGCGGGGTTTGCGCGAACTGCTCTTAACCGAACTGCGTCAGGCTCAGCACATTGCCATCGGGATCGGCGAACCACGCCACCGCCGCACCGCCATCGGGCGAGCTCCAGATCGCGTCGGCATCCTGTCCGAACCCGGCATAGATTTTGAACTCTACACCCCTGGCCTTGAGCGCACGGACTGCGTCGCGGATATCGCTGACATGCCAGCCTAGCACGGTATGCCCGGCCCCGTGATGCCCGGGCAAGTCGGTCAGGCGCAGCGGGGTGCGGTTGCCCAGATCGAAGGTTACGGCATGGTCATCCTCGCCCATGATTCGCAGCCCCAGCACATCGGCATAGAACGGCTTGGCAGCCCCGCGATTGGCGGTGAGGACGAAACAGACTGGCTGGGCGGCAGCTGGAAGGGACATGATGCAAGCTCCTTGAGTACATCGCATTTAACACAGATGGTCTCAATCGACACCACTTGCCGAAGTGTGTAAGGCGCATGCCATGACAGCGTTTCCGGCAACCCCGCTGCTCGACACAGTCGAGACACCTGCAGACCTCCGCCAGCTTGCTCCCGGCCAGCTCCGCCAGTTCGCTGACGAGCTGCGCGCCGAAATGATCGCCGCAGTCGGGCAAACCGGCGGGCACCTTGGCTCGGGCCTTGGCGTGGTCGAGCTGACGGTGGCAATCCACTATGTGTTCAACACGCCGGATGATCGGCTGGTGTGGGATGTCGGCCACCAGGCCTATCCGCACAAGATCCTGACCGGGCGGCGTGACCGGATCCGCACTCTGCGCCAGGGCGGCGGCCTCTCGGGTTTCACCAAGCGCAGCGAGAGCGAATATGATCCTTTCGGCGCAGCGCATAGCTCGACCTCGATCTCGGCGGCGCTGGGTTTTGCGGTTGCCAACAAGCTAGCCGGAACGCCTGGCAAGGGCATTGCGGTAATCGGCGATGGGGCGATGAGCGCGGGCATGGCTTATGAGGCGATGAACAACGCCAAGCAGGCGGGCAACCGGCTGGTCGTGATCCTCAACGATAATGACATGTCGATCGCGCCGCCGGTCGGCGGGCTGTCGAGCTATCTGGCCCGGCTGGTTTCCTCGCGGCCATTTCTGGGCCTGCGCGATATCGCCCGGCGCCTGTCGCGCAAACTGCCCGAACCGCTCCACCGCGCGGCCAAGAAAACCGATGAATTCGCACGCGGCATGGCGATGGGCGGCACCCTGTTTGAGGAGCTGGGCCTCTATTATGTCGGGCCGATCGATGGCCACAATATCGATCAGCTGATCCCGATCCTCGAAAATGTCCGCGATGCTGCCGAAGGCCCGTGCCTGATCCACGTTGTCACCCAAAAGGGCAAGGGCTATGGCCCGGCTGAGGCGGCAGCGGATAAATACCACGGGGTCCAGAAGTTCGATGTGATCACTGGCGAGCAGGTCAAAGGCTCTGGCGGTCCGCCCGCCTATCAGAATGTATTCGGGGCGCAGCTGACCAAGGAGGCGGAGAGCGACCCCCGGATTTGCGCGATCACCGCCGCGATGCCATCGGGTACGGGTCTGGATAAATTCGCCGCCGCGCATCCGGCGCGGTTCTTCGATGTCGGGATTGCCGAGCAGCACGGGGTGACTTTTGCCGCTGGCCTGGCCGCGCAAGGGATGCGCCCGTTCTGCGCAATCTATTCAACCTTCTTGCAGCGCGCTTTCGATCAGGTTGTCCATGACGTTGCGATCCAGAATTTGCCGGTCCGGTTTGCGATCGATCGCGCTGGGCTGGTTGGCGCGGACGGAGCGACCCATGCGGGGTCGTTTGACATTACCTACCTGGCCACCCTGCCCAACTTCGTGGTGATGGCCGCTGCGGATGAGGCGGAGCTGGTCCATATGACCCACACCGCCGTGCTGCATGACAGCGGGCCGATTGCGTTCCGCTATCCGCGCGGCAATGGCACCGGGGCGGCGCTGCCTGACGTTCCCGAGCAGCTCGAGATCGGCAAGGGCCGGATTGTTCGCCACGGCACGAAGGTTGCGCTGCTCTCGCTCGGCACCCGGCTGGCCGAAGCGCTCAAGGCAGCCGATCAGCTAGAAGCCAAGGGATTATCCACCACTGTCGCCGATCTGCGCTTTGCAAAGCCGCTGGATGAGGCGCTGATCCGTCAGCTGATGACCAGTCACGAGGTTATCGTGACAGTCGAGGAAGGCTCGATCGGCGGGCTCGGCGCACATGTCCTGACCATGGCGAGCGACGCCGGGCTGCTGGATGCCGGCCTCAAAATCCGCACGCTGCGGCTCCCCGATGTGTTCCAGGATCACGATTCGCCGGACAAGCAATATGACGCCGCCGGGCTCAACGCGCCGCAGATCGTCGATACGGTGCTGACGGCGCTGCGGCATAATTCGGCGGGTGTGGAAGAGGCGCGGGCCTAGCGCAAAGTTTCAATATATTCCTGTGCCGTGAATTGGGACAATTTTTCTCAAAATCTCCAAGGCTATTACCGAATTGTGACCCCCATTCCGTTCTTTGTTCAGTGGTGCTGCACCTCGTAAAATACATTGAGGCCTGGATGAGCGACCGCAAGTTTCAGTATTTTCTTTGACAGTAGGCCAGCCTGGTAGAGGCGGAGAGAGTCAATAAAATATGCTGAAACTAGTCGGCAATGGCCTCTTATAATTCTAGCTTTATTCTGATCTTGCTTCTTTATTTCTAAATAATGTTCGACGACCGACTTATCGAATTGACATGCAGCGCGCCAATGCGACGACAGCTCTGAAATGGAAGTTCGCATTTCGGGAGATGCATAATATGAAATTAGCTGAAGATATGCACTTGCCTCGTTGGACAGTGACGCTTTTCGTACCTGGAGCAATGCAGCTATTGCCGCAATAGCAGACGCGAAGGCAGACGCTGCAGCGATACTTCCATTAAAATCCATTTTGGCCTCATTGATTTTTACATAGATTTACTCGCTGAAATCGCAAGATCGAACCTCATCCAACCCAGCGCCATGCCCCAACGCGGGAATCGGCCAGAAACTTATAATCGTTCGTGCTGGCGGGCCGTATCGAACTCCGCCTGACGAAGCTTGTGGAGCGCAGTTACGTTCAGTCGTAAACTGTGCGGCGGTGGCCTATGGCAAGCACGATTATTATCAACCGCTGGTCCTCGATACGCACAATTACCCGGTGATCGCCGAAGCGATAGCGCCAGTGCCCAGCGTGGTTACCGGCCATCGGAATTCCGCGCAGTCTTGGGTTTTCGAGTTCCGCAATCTCTCGCAGGCCTTTGGCGATCCGCCTTGCGGCTGGCGCACCCAGTTTCTCAAGGGACTTTGCGACCGGGCGGCTGAGTTCAATCGTCCAGGCCAAGACGGCGCATCACTTCGGCAAGGGGGACGTTGGTGGAAGGATCGTAAGTCTTGAGCGCCTCTTCAAGCAGGGCAAGATCTTCCAGTTCCTCAATCTTGTCGCGGATCGCCTCGCGCGCGTAATAGCTCTTGCTGCGCCCGGTGCGTTTGGCGACAGCAGTCAGGCGCTGTTCGAGATCTGCATCAAGTCTGACGGCCAGCATGGGCTTGCTCCTTTGTCATACATGTATAACAAATCGAGTGGTAAATCAACCCTGCCCCACCCACCGCCAAATCCCCGCCGGAACGTACGCCAGCGCCAGATGCGCCCTGGTGATCGCCAGCCATAGGCCGAGCGAGATCAGCCACAGTGCCGCCCCCGCTTTGCCCAGCTGGCCCCAGCGTGGCCAGTAGCTGGTCTTGCTCTTCCAGCTTGCCCAGCTCGCGCCCATCAGCACCTCCTTCTTGCGGTCTTGCAGATGCGCGCCGACGAGGGCGAGGAACAGGATCGAACCCACCATGACCAGCGACCGCGGGGTCGGGCTGACCAGAATATGCGCCACGGCCCACAGCGCGAAACCCCACATCATCGGGTGGCGGGTGACGTGGAACACGCCGCGAGCCGGCTGCTCCGCCAGTGCTGCCGCGCGCGGATCAGGCAGCGCCGGATTGCCGCGCAATGCCCCGAGGAACAGGGTCAGCGCAACCAGCGTCAGCAGGCTGGCGAGTGCCCAAACTACCGCGCTACTGCCATCCCACATGGGTGCACCGCCAGCGCCAATCGTCCGGAACGCCAGCACCATCCAGCCAAAGCTGGCCAGCGCCACGAGTGAATATAGCCCCATAAAGCCCATCGAACCGGCAAATTTGACCAAGGGTGCGCGCAGCGGATGCGATAGCGCAAAATGGGTGCCAACGAAGGTAACCGAGGCGGCAATCAGGCCGGTGAGCGGCTGGTCCATGCTTCTGCTCTTCCTTTCTAACCCCCTCCTCTTCAGGGTGACGAAGAAGGGGCGATATTTGAAATGCGATAACACTGCTCTTCAGGGGAGGGGGCGAGAGGGGGGCTTCCTACCACTCATAAGCCTTGGGCAATGCCCCTTCGGTGGGGGTGCGATAGCGGTCGCGCAGCCGGGTCTGGTGGTTGCTGAGCGGCTGTTCAACTCCGTCGATGAACACCGCAAGGGCACCAGAGCTGACTTCCAGCGGATCGCCGTCCCAGATCACCACATCCCCGGCCCGGCCCGGCTTCAGCGAGCCAAAGCGGTCACCCATGCCGATGATTTCTGCCGGGATCGAGCTGATTGCGGCGAAGGCCTGCCCCCAGCTGAGGCCGGTGGCGCCGGGCAGTCGGTTCAGCGCCACCAGATTTCCAGCGTACTGGGGCGCATAGCGCGGTTGGTCGAAAAAGGCGCCCAGCGCCACCTTCACGCCGGCTGCCGCCATTCGCCCGACATTGGACTGGGTCGAGGCCAGCTGCTCAAACTGTTCGGGAAGATCGTTAAGCGGGGTTGCCAGCACCGGCACGCCTGACGCGGCCAGTTCCTTTGCCACCAGCCAGCCTTCGCTCGCACCGACGATGACCAGTTTGAGCGCGGGGAAATCGCCCTTCAGCGCCAGCGCCATGCGGATATCCTGGGCCCGCTCGACATGGACATAGAGCGGCTGTGCCCCGCTTGCCACCGGGATCAATGCGGCGGCATCGAAGCGGGAGAGCTGCACATCGCTGGCGCGATCGGGGGTCGCCTTGGCAAGGCGGGGATCGCTGGCCGAGGCGCCCACGGTCACACTGGGTCCGGACCGGCGCGACAGATCGCGGGCCTCAGCCAACGCATTACGGAGCACCGCATGGGCGGCAACCCGGCTCCCGCCCGCCAGCTTCGCTCCGGCTTCACCCAGTTCGACATACTGGAACGCGCGGGCACGGGTCACTGCATTGGGGTCTGCCCCCAGATCGATGATCGCGCCTTGCCCGGCAAAGATCGCGCCGCTGCCGCCTGGTGCCACCGCAGCGCGGGTAACCCCGCCGGCGCGGCTGACCGCGATCGGCTGGGCCGCAGGATTGATCGCCGGGGCGATATCGAGCGCGGCGTTGAACAGCGATTTGTCGCCATCGGTATCGTTGCTCTCGCTGACCGCGCCGACATCGACGAGCCCCAAATCGGTGACCGTAACGACCAGTCCGGGGGTTACCCAGCTGCCCTTCGCGTCAATCACCCGCACCCCGGCGGGAATTGCCGCCCCGATCCCGGCCGTGACAATTTTGCCGCTGCGCACGATCACGGTGCCACCTGGAATTGGCGCTCCGCCATCGCCGATCACAACAGTGGCGTTGATGATCGCCATGTCTTGCGCAGCTGCGGGGATGGCGCTGACGGCGGCGAGCAGCGCAGCAGCCCGAATCATCGTCCGCACGCTCATTTCACGTCTGCTTCGCCAGGCTGGCCCAGCTCGAAATCGCTGACCGGGCGGCGCTTGCGGTCCAAGGCATCAAACAGCAGCGCACCATCGATCCAGACCTTCTCGGGCCGCGAATAGACGGACAGCGGATTGCCGTTCCAGAGCACCACATCGGCCATCTTGCCTGGGGCCAGACTGCCGGTCTGCTGGTCGATCCCCATCGCTGTGGCCGGGTTCAGCGTCAGCCAGCGGATCACATCGGCATCGGCAATCTGGATCCCGGCGCGGCGGCCATCGGCCTGCGCCTTGGCCGCTTCCTGATTCAGCCGCTGAATGCCGTTGGCGTCGTCTGAGTGGATCACCACACAGGCCCCGGCGGCTTGCAGCAGCGCGGCATTTTCGGGGATGCCGTCATAGGCCTCCATCTTGAAGCCCCACCAGTCGGCCCAGATCGCCGAGCAGGTTCCGCTCGCCTTCAGCAGGTCGCCGATCTTGTAGCTCTCGACCGCATGATGGAACGCGCTGACCTTGTAGCCAAACTCCTTCGCCATATCGAGCACTAGCGCCATTTCATCGGCGCGGTAGCAATGGTTCTGGATCAGGATCTCGCCATCGAGCACCCCGGAAAGGGTTTCCATAGCCAGGTCGCGGCTCTCCAGCTTGCCCTCATCGCGCTTGCGGCGATATTCGCTCGCCTTGATCCAGGTCGCGCGGTTGACCGCAAAATTGCCCATCCGGGTGGATGGCGCCCGGCCCTTGCCGCCGTAAACCCGCTTCGGATTCTCGCCGCAGGCCATTTTGAGGCTATAGGGCGCAGCGGGGAACTTCATGCCTTGAACGGTGCGCGAGGGCACGTTTTTAAGCGTCACCGAACGCCCGCCCATCAGATTGCCCGAGCCGGGCAGGATCTGCAACGCGGTGATCCCGCCATTGGCCAAGGCGCGGGTAAAGCCTGGATCCTGCGGCCAGACGCTGTGTTCGGCCCAAACCTGCGGCGTGGTCGGGTCGGTCATTTCATTGCCGTCCTGATGCGCTTCCACCGAAGGGGTCGGATAATCGCCCAGATGACTATGGATGTCGATAATCCCGGGGGTGACGAATTTGTTCGTGCCATCGATGCGGCTGTAGCCATCCGGAATAGCCAGATCCGCCCCGCCCACGGCGACCACTTTGCCATCGGCGAACAGCACCACGCCATGGTCGATCCGCCCGCCTGCACCATCATAAACAGTGGCGCCGATCAGCGCAGTCGGCGCACCGTCATAGCGCCGGTAGGTTGATGGATAGGGGTTCTTGTTATACTCAGCGGCTGCTTTGGCTGCGGCGCTTTTGTCCTTGGATTTGGCCGCCCCGGCACCGCCGCTGGCGGTGAGCAGGGCGATGCCCGCAACCGTTGCCATTATCCGGGTGATCTGATGGCGGGTCATCGGCAGTTTCCTTGAATCAGGGCTTTGGCTTATCAAGACTGCGGCTAATCAGGGCTGGGGCGCCGGAGCCGCCCGATCTTCCAGTGTATCGAGGTGCATCCAGCGTTTGACGAAAGGTGAAAGCGCCAGCACCGCCACCGCGACTCCAATCGTGATCCAACCGATCTTGCTGTAGATTTCCAGCGTCAGGTCACGCGACATTGTCCCGCCTTCGCCGCCGGTTGCTTCGCCGATCTTGCCCGCCACGAAATTACCGACTGCGGTCATGTAGAACCACGCGCCCATGATGAAGCTGCCAAGGTGGAGCGGGGCCAGCCGGGTCATCGCCGAAAGACCAACCGGTGAGAGGCACAGTTCGGCGGTGGTGTGGATCAGATAAATCAGGAACACGAACAGCACCGGCGTCATCACTTGCGGACCAACCGAATTGGCCCCCCAGACAAAGATCAGGAAACCGAGACCGACCTGGACCAGCGCCAGCCCGAATTTGGCCGGGGCCGACGGCTCGAGCCCGCGCTTGCCCAGCCATTGCCACAGCCCGGCGAACAGCGGAGCAAGCAGCACGATGTAGATCGGGTTGATCGACTGGAACAGCGAGGTCGGCACGCCAGCCCGATCGACATACCGATCGGTATAGAGCGACAATGAACCGCCCGCCTGCTCGAACAGACCCCAGAAGATCGGATTGAGCGCAATCAGGAACAGAATCGCGAAGATCCGCTCGCGCGGTTCCTTGGGCAGCTTGAACGCCTCGTACAGCGTGTAAGTCAGCATCCCGATACCGCTGACAATCAGAAGGTTCTGGATGATCCCCTGATATTGGACCAGGAACCAGATCACCGCGACCGCACCCAGGCCAACGCCGTAAAGCTTGAACTCATGCGAACGATCAAGCGCCTTGGGCGGCTCGCCGCTGCCCTTGAGCGCGGGACGACCGATCACGAAGATAATCAGCCCCAGCACCATGCCGATCCCGGCCAGACCAAAGCCATATGACCAGCCGATGGTCTCGCCCAGATAGCCGACCAGGATCGTGCCCAGAGCCGCGCCGACATTCACGCCCATATAGAAGATCGTATAGGCCGAATCGCGCCGGATATCGGTCATCCGGTACAGCTGGCCGACGATCACCGAGATATTGGCCTTGAGGAAGCCCGAGCCGACGATGATTAGCGCCAACGCCAGCCAGAAAATATTGATCATCGGATCGGCCTGCTTGACCAGCGGATCAGTCACGCCTTGCATCCCCTCGATCGCCATGAAGCCGTGGCCCAGCGCGAGCAGGATGCCGCCGAACAGCACGGCCTTGCGCTGTCCCAGCCAGCGATCGGCCAGATAGCCACCCAGCACCGGGGTGATGTAAACCAGGCTGGTATAGGCACCATAGACCAGCGTGGATTTGCCATCGCCGAACAGCCAGAACTTGGTCAGGTAGAGGATCAGCAGCGCGCGCATCCCGTAATAGGAAAAGCGCTCCCACATTTCGGCATAGAACAGCACGAACAGCCCACGTGGGTGGCCCACCACCTCGTCGCTTTTCTTGGCGGCGATGATCCCGCCAATGATCAGGAAGGCGAATAATGCGATCGCAGCGATTGCTGCGATCCAGTCACCCTCGTTCCAGCTGCCCATATCTTTCATGCTTGCTCCTCAGCAACCCTGCCAGCCCTGTGCCGGGCTCGTCCGAGGGCGAAACTAGCTAAGATTTGGCTGCTGTGAAGCGAAATTCGTTACAGTTGTTCCTTTATTGCGCGCGCGTAGCCATTGGGACTCTCCGCTTGCCTGCCGCGCTGTATTATGGCACTGATGCACTATGCGCTCGAACAGCAAACCCGTCTATCTGAAGCTGCGCGATCTGATCGCCGATGCGATCATTGATGGCACCTATCGCGAAGGCGCGATGCTGCCCTCGGTCCGGGCCTTTGCGGTGGAACAGGGGGCCAATCCGCTGACTGTGGCCAAGGCTTATCAGCAGTTCCAGCTGGACGGGCTGGTCGAAGTCCAGCGCGGGGTGGGGATGTTCGTCGTCGCAGGCGCGGCTGACAAGTTGCGGCGGGCCGAGCGTAGCAGCTTCCTGGCCGATGAGTGGCCCGGAATCCGCTCGCGGATGGGTCGGCTTGGGATAACCCCGGCGGATCTGCTGGTTACCGATTGATCCCGGATCAGGACAGCTGGAATTCGGTTGTTTCTTGGACGTTGCGTTGCTGGCCTAGCTCTGGCAATCATGCCTCCTGCGCGAAGCTGCTTGTATCGGGTCGATAGCTGCGCCGTGCTGATGGGGAAACCGGGGTGGCCGGACCAGCTTGGTCCGCGGAAAGGGATGACATGATCAGATCCGAACTATTGCAGGCACTGGCCAAGGATAATCCGGGCTTGCGCGGTGAAGAGGTCGAAAAGGCGGTTGACGTGTTTTTTGATGAGATCACGCAACGGTTGGCCAAAGGTGGGCGCGTCGAACTGCGCGGCTTTGGCGCATTTTCAACCCGGACCCGCGATGCCCGCAAAGGCCGCAATCCGCGCACGGGCGAAACGGTTGACGTGCCGGGGAAGCGGGTCCCTTATTTCAAGCCGGGCAAGGAAATGCGCGCGCGCCTCAACGCTGACTAACAGCCAGGAACGGGGGAGCGGGCTGGTACCGCTTCCTGCTGCCAGGCGGGCAAAACGCGGACGTGGCGGAATGGTAGACGCCGGGGACTTAAAATCCCCTGAGCTTGGCTCGTGTGGGTTCGAGTCCCACCGTCCGCACCAGTTTTGATGGATTTGCCCCACGGGTATTCCCGTAATTCCCGCTTTAGCGCCAGTTAGCGGCATTCGCTTAGCTTGCAGCCACTTGCCGATGGGTCCGAGGGGCGTGATCCGGCCGGGGTGGAGCGATCAATGACGCAATCGGTTGGCAGGCAAGCGCAGTTGCTTCAGCCAAGGGCAGGAATGCTGCCGGTTGGCGCTGACGAACTGCGGATTGCGCCGCGCTTGTCGCTGACGCTTCGGGCCGCCAAGCTGGTTTCGCCCTGCGGCGAAATTCTCTGCATCCTGCGGGATATCTCCGCGACTGGAATCAAGCTGCGGCTGTTTCATCCATTCCCCGCCAATGAGAGATACGCGCTTGAGCTTGGCAACGGCGACCGGCATTTTCTGGCAAAAGTTTGGGAACGCGATGGCCATGCCGGCTTCCAGTTCTCCGAAGGCCCGATCGACGTTGCGGGTATGCTCGATGCGACGCCACGCTTTCCCCGGCGCCAGATCCGCCTGCGGCTGGATTTGCCGGCCCAACTCTCATTCAAGGGATCGAACCAGATTGCACTGCTGCGGGATATTTCGCAGCAAGGCGCGCTGATCGAATCGTCACCGCCGCTGGCCCTTGGGCAGGAGCTGCGGCTTGAGACTGCCGGCCTGCCGGAGCTGGTTGCCAAGATCCGCTGGCGCCGCAAGGCTGCTCATGGGCTGGTGTTCGAACAAGCGTTCAGGCTTGATGAATTGGCCCGCATCGCCGCCGCGATCCAGGCGAACAGGCCTGAACCCGCAGCAAGCTGTGACACGCCAATCGGGCGTTAACCCGTGATTAGGCAATATCCTTTATTTCTGCAGCTTGGAGACTGGGGGCAGAGCGATGGAGACGCGCTTCATTACGGCGCCAAATACGCGCAGATTGATCGATGCATCGGTCGGCATAGCTTTTGCTTGCGCCCGGTCGATTGCTTGCGCCCGGTCGATTGCTTTCAAGCCACACTTCATCCTTGATATCGTGCGGCCTGGAGCGTGCGGCTTATGGTTCAAGAGTATCGCGCGATGAGCCTGACCGAACGCCGCCAACCTGCCTTTACCGCCGAGCTGTTTCTGCGGGTCGGGTTGATCTGGCTGGTCGTCTCGGCAATTTTTGTGATCAGCAAATGGCAAGTAATCGGCAACACCGCACTTGCTGGTGCCGATGGCGCGATGCCGTTGGCCCAGCTGATTCAGGGACCCAACTTGCTCGATCTTCGCCAATATCAGGTTGTTTCGGGCACCAGCATCGGGGTGCCATGGTCACGGCTGATCGATGCCCCGCTCGCCTTGGTTCAGCTGGCCTTGCAGCCCCTGCTGGGGATCGCCCTGGCCGAGAAGGCCACGCTGGTGATCATGCCCCTGCTGGCAATGGGCAGTGCGATGCTGCTGGCCGCCCGGCTGGCCCGGCGGTTGTTTGACGACCAACTGATCTTCTATGCCATTCTGATCCTGGCCATGGCGATCCCGGTAACCGGACAGTTTCAGCCACTGCGGATTGATCATCACGACTGGCAAATCGTTGCCGTGCTGGCCGCTCTCAATGGGCTGACTGCCCGTAGCGCGCGGATTGGCGGTGGCATATCGGGTTTGGCGCTGGGACTTGGCGTTATGGTCGGCCCGGAATTGCTGCCGATTGCGATCCTGTTTGGCGCGATCTTGGCGCGACGCTGGCTCGCCCAGTCGGCCGAGCGCAGCTGGCTGGTCTGGTTTCTGGGGGCATTGGCGCTGACTGGCCTGGTTGCATCCCTGCTGGCCTGGAGTGTTTCGGATTTTTCGAGCTATTGCGGCGCCTTTTCTCCGGCTCATATTGCGGGCCTGGGGATTGCCGCACTGGGCACCAGCCTGCTTGGCCTTATGCCGCGTGTGCCGCGGCTGACGCTGTTGCTGGCAATGGGCCTGATCGGTGCGGCTGCGCTAGGCGGCACTGCGATGCTGGCGCCGCACTGCGCCGCCGGCCCGTTCGCCGTGTTCGCACAGTATAGGATGGTTGAATGGCTGCCGGTGTGGCAGTTTCCCAGTGCAGCGATCGTGCAGATGATCGTGCCGCCGCTGATCGGACTGATTGCTGCGGTGCGGCTGTGGGACGGGTCGTACGCCTGGCTGCGCAACTTCTGGTTTGAATATGCGGTTTTGTTGACCGCAGCGTTGCTGATCTCGATTTTCGATGTACGGGCAGCCGCCCTGGCTTGCGTGATCGCTTCGGTCCCGCTTGGCTGGCAAGTGCGCCGCTGGCTCCGCACGGCGCAAATGGCGCGCCGACCTGTCGCCCGCATCCCGGCCTTTACCGCAATGGCCCTGGCCGTCATGCCAAGTCTGCCCCTGATCGGAATTACCAGTCTGATCGCCGGGCCGACCTAGGGTCAGGACCTGTTAACCGCACCGCATCACGCGTCAGGCCGGACGAAACACCAGCGCATCGCCGTTCATGCAATAGCGCTTGCCGGTCGGCTTGGGCCCATCATCGAAGACATGGCCAAGGTGGCCGCCGCAGCGCGAGCAATGAACTTCGGTGCGGGGAAAGCCGGTTTCCCAATCGGTGGAAGTGGCAATCGCGCCGGGTAATGGCCGCCAGAAGCTGGGCCAGCCGGTGCCGCTGTCAAATTTGGTTTCCGAGGCGAACAGCGGATTTCCATCGGCGGCGCAGACGAACGTGCCGCGGCGGTGCTCGGCCACCAGTGGCGAACTGCCCGGAACTTCGGTGCCCTTCTGACGCAGGATATGAAACTGTTTCGGGGTCAGCCGTTGGCGCCACTCGGCATCGGTGTAATGCACCGGATAGGCCTTTGCCGCCGCGCCGCTGCCGCAGGCTGCGAGCACGGGGAGTGCCGCTGAGGCACCAAGCCAGCCGAGGAAGCGGCGGCGCGGGATTGCTTGATCCATGTTCATCTTTCGTTGTGCCTAGCCGAAGGGTTACAGTTGCAGCCTAGAATTTTTCCAGCGTGACGCCAAGTTTGCGGAAGCCGTGGACGAAATTGGCGCGGACTCGCGCCACCGTTCCGGTCACCCGGGCCCGCATCCGCCGCTTGTGCATTTCTTCAAGCAGGATCTTGAGCTGCAGTTCAGCCAGGCGTGCTCCAACGCAGCGGTGGATGCCATAGCCGAAAGCCAGGTTCCGCCGGGCATTTTCACGCCTGACAATCAGTTTGTCAGGATTTTCGAACACCTCTTCGTCACGATTGGCCGAAAGATACCACATAATCAGCTTGTCGCCTTTTTTCACGCTATGTCCGAACAGCTCGGTATCGGCAGTCGCGGTGCGGCGCATATGGGCGAGCGGGGTGACGAAGCGGATACATTCCTGCACCGCATTGGGGATCACTGAGGGGTCGGCCTCGAAGATTTCGCGCTGATCGGGGAACTGATCGAGCGCGTGGATGATGCCCGACATGGTGTTGCGAGTAGTATCGTTGCCGCCGACGATCAGCAGCACCAGATTGCCCATGAATTCCTGCGGGCTCATGTGGTTC
>JANMKT010000032.1:0-10767 GCA_031372185.1 Novosphingobium sp. | reverse complement strand
CGCTTGGACGGCAAAATGGCTTCCATCTCGAACAGAAATACGCTTGCAAAGACGTCCAGTCTTAACGGCGCCCATTTCCGCCCGATATGTTCGCCATTTTGCCGCCTCGAAGGTGCGGTTAACAGGTCCTGACCCTAGATCAACTTCATACGTGGAAGTCAAAGGGGCGCGTTTTCGGAGACATAGCCAAGGCCATATCACCTATTCAAATACCGATTCACGGATGCCAAGGGGATAGATGCCAAACAGGTTCAGGGTGACGGAGCAGGGGTAATATTTTATCTGTGATAGCTCTGCTCTTCAGGAGAGGGGAGTATTATCGCAAAGCTAGTGACAAGCGGCTGAAATCGGGCGATAGTCAGCAACTGATGAAAACGCTGCAAAATTAGGGGGAAGCAATGGCCAAGTTTTTCGGAAATCTGCATCTGGTGCTCGCCACCGGGCTGGTCCTCGCAATCATAACGATGTGGCATTTCTCGGTCGTATCCGGCGGCGGATTGCCTATCAACGTGAGCTCGGTGTTCAGCTGGCTACACGTATTTTTCGGCATACTGTGGATCGGGCTGCTCTATTACTTGAACTTTGTCCAGGTGCCGACCATGCCTTCGATCCCGGCCGAGATGAAGGGCGCGATTACCGGGCATATTGCTCCGAAGGTGTTCTTCTTCTTCCGCTGGGCCGCGCTGCTGACCGTGGTAACCGGGCTGGTGATCGCTATCGTCAAGGGATACGGCCACCGCGCGCTTACTTTTGCTGGCGCATCTGCCAATGAAAACCTGATCGGCCTTGGCATGTGGCTGGCGCTGATCATGGCGTTCAACGTGTGGTTCATTATCTGGCCCGCCCAGAAGAAGATCCTGGGCATCGTTGAAGCTACGGCTGAGGAAAAAGCTGCCGCTGCACCGCGCGCGCTCATGGCGAGCCGCACCAATTTGCTGCTGTCGCTGCCGATGCTTTATTGCATGGTAAGCGCCAATCTGGGCTGAACCGCCAACTCTATGAACACCTGAAAAGGGCGCGGCACCGCAGGGTGTAGCGCCCTTTTTCTACGCCTGCTGCAACCGATCAAGCCACGCCTTGGCTTGCCTGGGCTCGCCCACTGCGCTGGCCGCCACAGGACCGCGTGCGGCCTCGAACTGCTCGTGCAAATCAAACCGCGGCAGAGCAAGTTTCTCGCGCAGATCGTCGATCGATTGTCCCAGATCGCACAGATGCTCGACGACGGGTGCAGCGGCAGCTTGAATGTGCTTGTCCTTGCTGTGGCCAAACAGACCCCAGACACCACCCGCAGCGACCTGCAACGCTGCGATTAAAGCAGCACGATACTCCGCTTCCAGTTCGGAACGCAGCCCGTCCATCCGCTCCAGCCGGTCAGCACGTGCCATGATATCTGGCCATCAAATCTCGACCTGACTGCCCAGTTCGACCACGCGGTTGGAGGGCAGGCGGAAGAACTCCATCGCGCTGGCCGCATTGCGCAGCATCCAGGCGAACAGCTTTTCGCGCCAGATCGCCATTCCCGGCTTGGCCGAGGCGATCAGCGTCTGGCGTGAGAGGAAGAAGCTGGTCTTCATCATCTCGAACGGTTCGCCGCACATGGTAACACCCTTGAGCGCGGCGGGAACATCGGTCTCTTCCAGGAACCCGAACCGCAACACTACGCGATAGAAGCCCTGCCCCAGGTCTTTGACCGAATAACGCTCGATTGTTTCGATATAAGGCACATCCTGAATTTCGACGGTCAGGATCACCACCCGGTCATGCAGCACCTTGTTGTGCTTGATATTATGCAGCAGTGCCGAAGGCACGCCCGCGCTGGACGAGGCCATGAACACCGCGGTTCCAGCCACGCGCGCCGCACTGGAATGCGCGCTCTTGGCGAAGACTTCGATCGGGATCGAACCTTCGGTCATATTCTGGCGCATCAGTGCCCGCCCGCGCGACCAGCTGGTCAGCAGGGTGAAGATGCACAGGCCGATCAGCAGCGGGAAGTATCCGCCATCCGGAACCTTGAGCAGATTGGCGCCAAGATAGGCAAAATCGACCAGGAAGAAGACTGCCACAAGCGGCAATGCCTTCCACGCCGGCCACTTCCACAGGCTGAACAGCACAACCGTGAGCAGGACCGTATCAATCGCCATCGCGCCAGTTACCGCGATGCCATAGGCGGCGGCGAGATTGCTGGATGACTGGAAGAACAGGACCAGCGCCAGCACCATGATCATCAAGGCCCAGTTGATGATCGGAATATAGATTTGCCCGGCAGCCGAAGCGCTGGTGTGCTTGATCGTCATGCGCGGGATGAAGCCAAGCTGGATTGCCTGCTGGGTAAGTGAAAACGCGCCGGTAATAACTGCCTGGCTGGCGATGATTGTGGCCATGATGACCAGAAACACCACTGGGATCCGCACCATATCCGGCACCATCAGGAAGAACGGATCCTTGATCACCTCGGCCGCTTCGGCCGCAGGAATGCTCAGCACCATTGCGCCCTGACCCATATAGTTGAGCATCAGCGCCGGCAGCACGAACCAGACCCAGGCGATCGTGATCGGCTTGCGCCCGAAATGGCCCATATCGGCATAAAGCGCCTCGGCCCCGGTTACCGCCAGCACAACCGAGCCCATCGCGATAAAGGCGCGGAACCCGTCAACCATGAAGAACCGCACGAAATTCAAGGGATTGATCGTCTCAAGGATGATCATCGGCATCTCGGCCAGATGCATCAGACCCAGCCCCGCAAGGGTCAGAAAATACACAATCATGATCGGGCCGAACAGCGCGCCAACTCTGGCCGTTCCGCGCGACTGAATCGCAAACAGGCCGAACAGGATGAACACTGCGATGGGTATGATCCAGCGGTGAAAACCGGGGTGAACGTAGCTAAGCCCCTCGGTTGCCGAAAGCACCGACATGGCGGGCGTAATCATGCTGTCACCATAGAATAATGCGGTCGCGAACACGCCCAGAAGAATGATTCCAGCCGACCACCTTTTGCCGGGCGATTCCTTGTTGATCAGCGCCAGCAACGCGAGGCTACCGCCCTCACCCTTGTTATCGGCGCGCATGATCGTCAGCGCATATTTGATCGTCACCACGATCATCATCGACCAGAAAACGAGGCTCAGCACCCCGTAAATATGCGTCGGATCGACATTGATCTTGTGGTGTCCGGCAAAGGTTTCGCGGAATGCGTAAATCGGGCTGGTTCCGATATCGCCAAACACCACGCCAACCGCGCCGATGGTCAGCTTGGCCAGCCCGCCATGGTGCTGACCATGCCCCGCGTTGGCCTGTGCGCTGATCCCAGCGCCGGTTTCGCCCGCAGGATCGCCAGCCTGCGCTGCCGGGCTTTCGTTAACCGCATCGCTCATGGTATCGCGTGCCCCTGGCAGAACCTGTCGCTTCGCCTACCATGAGGCGGCGTCAAGACGTCAGCGCTTAGCAGCATGGCATAGCCCCCGCAACAGAACCTAACGAGCGCCATTGGCAGCCATGAATTGATCGAGCTTGCCCAGGCGCTTAGCCAGATCGGCGCGCCACGGCGCGTCTTTGGGCGCACGGGCGAGCAATTCTGCCCACATCGCCCGCGCCTCGTCCAGCCGCCCGGATTGCGCCAGCGCAAGGCCCAGGAAAAACGGCGGGCCGGGATGCTCCGGCGCGGCGGTCGCGGCGCGCTGATAGGCATAAAGCGCCGCCGGTGTGAGCGCGCCTTCGGCATGGCCGACCAGCGCATTGGCGAGAGCAAGCCAGCCTTCTGCATCCTTGGGGTTCTGCTCCACCGCACCCAGCAATACCCCGGCAGCATCGCCATATTGACCGTTGCGGGCCAAAGCATCACCGATCACCAGCCAACTGTTGGTGCCAAGACCGTTTTGGTCCCGCAATTGCTGGCGGGCGGCGACCAGCGCAGCGCCATTGCCCTTAGCCTGCTCGGCCGCAATTTTGGGTGCGCCAGCTTGGCCGGGATTGCCTTGCAAGGCATAGCCGGCCAGCCCCAGCAGCAGAGCCGCGCCAATCGCCTCCCACCCGCCACGCGGAGCTTTCAGCACAAATGCCAGGGCCGCAAAGGCGAGCCCGGCCAGCCCGATGATGATCACCCAGCTCACTGCGGGGTCCTTGACGCGAACCGGCGGCGCAGCAGTGCGGCCGCGAGCAGCAGCAAGGCCAGCGGGGCGGCGAACAATGGCCAGGTCAGCGCGGTAACGCGCGGGGCATAGGAGACATAATCGCCGTACCGCTCAACCAGCCAGCCTCGGATTGCCTCGGGTTCTTCGCCCGCCGCGATCCGCTGGCGCACCTGGCTGCGCATGTCACCGGCCATTGGCGCATCCGAATCGGCAATCGACTGGCTCTGGCATTTGAGGCAGCGCAGCGTTTCCATCAGCGCCTGTGCCTTGGCTTCCAGCGCCGGATCACTCAGCTGGCGATAAGCGTAGGGCGCGGGCGGCAGACTGTCTTGCGCGGTAATTGGTGCAGCAATCAGCAACATCAGGATGAGCAAGAGCCGTTTCATTTCCCCGCCTCCTCAAGCTTGCGGAGGATCAGATCGATCTGATCGGGACGAATTTCACCGATATGCTGATAGCGGATGATCCCCTGTCCATCGACCACGAAAGTCTCGGGCACTCCGGATGAGCCAATTCCCAGCTGGACCGCGCTGACATCGTCCGCGCCAATCCGGGTGAACGGGTTGCCGTTGCGGGCCAGGAACGCGCTGACGTCTTCGCGCCGGTCGCGGATCGCAACACCGTTGATCGTGGCACCCTGCGCGGCAAGATAGGCCAGCTGCGGTGCCTCGACCGCGCATGGGATGCACCAGCTGGCGAAAATATTGAGCAGCTGTGGCTTGCCGGCCGCCATATCCGCCCGCGCCAATCCCGGGCGGTCGGCGGTTGCAGCGGGCAGATTAAACTGCGGCAGCGGTTTGCCGATCATCGCGCTGGCCACTTCTCGGTCAGCCGGGCGGTAAAGTCCAAATACCACCAGCGTGACAAAGCCGGTAAATACCGCGAGCGGCAGCCACAGCGCCCAGCGGAACTTCTGGGGCGCTTCACTCATCGCCCCTGCCTCTCACGGCGGAAGGCGATTTTCTCACGCGCCATAATGCGGCGCAGGTCGCTCATTACCCGGCCGAGCAGCGCCAGCAGCCCGCCCAGCGCAATCAGGACGCCGCCGTACCAGATCATCGGCACGAACGGCTTCCACCATAGCCGCAATTGCCAGCGGCCATCATCAGCCTGTTCGCCCAACACGACATAAAGCTGGCCGTTCCACCGCGTCACCAGCGCGGATTCACTGGTCTGCTGCGGCGGCGTCCAGAAACTGCGCGCCTGTGGATGCAGCTCGATCGGGGCCGCGCCGTTGTAGCTGGCCAGCAGCTTGCCTTCCAATGCAGTCCAGTTGGGTCCTGCCACCGGCTCGATCCGCTCTAGCTTGATCTGCCACGGGCCAACCTGATTGGCTTCGCCAATTCGTGCTGCCACTAAGCGCTCGGTTGAAAAGGCACTGTCGCAGGCGATCCCGAACAGGGCGACGGCGATCCCGCAATGGGCGACAACCATACCCCAAACCGGCAGCGGCGTGCGGCGCAGGTTACGCCCACGCAGCGGCATCAGGCTCGCCACCGCAAGACCGGCGGCCAGTGCCATGCCAAGCAGCGGCAGCAGCCCGACACTGGCCTGGGTCAGCAAGCCGGCCGCAATCAGCACGACCAGCAGCGCCGGTACCACCAGCGGCCTTCGAACGCGCGCCAGGCTATCCCCCCGCCAGCGCAGCAACGGCCCGACCGCCATGACCAGCAGCATTGGCAAAACGAAAATCGCCGTCATCGGGTTGAAATAGGGTGGCCCGACCGAAACCTTCGCGCCCATTGCCTCGGCCAGCAACGGATAAAGCGTACCAATCAGCACGATCCCCAGCGTAGCTGTAAGCATCACATTGTTGACCACCAGCGCGCTCTCGCGGCTGGTCACGGCGAACCGCTCACCCTCGGTCACGGTTGAGGCGCGCAGGGCAAACAGGACGAGCGCCCCGCCGATATTGATCGCCAGCAGCGCCAGAATGAAGGTCCCGCGTTCCGGATCGACGGCAAAGGCATGAACGCTGGTGAGGATGCCCGAACGAACCAGAAAAGTGCCGACCATCGACATCGAGAACGCCACTACCCCGAGCATCACCGTCCACGCGCGAAGCGCGTTACGCGCGGCCAGCACGCTGACCGAATGGAGCAGCGCAGTGGCCGCCAGCCACGGCATCAGACTGGCATTTTCGACCGGATCCCAGAACCACCAGCCGCCCCAGCCAAGCTCATAATAGGCCCAGTAGGAACCTGCCGTGATCCCCAGCGTCAGGAAGATCCACGCCCCCAGCACCCACGGACGCATCGCCCGGGCAAAGGCCGGGCCGACTTCACGGGTGACCAGCGCGCCGATCGCAAAGCTGAACGCCACCGAAAGCCCGACATAGCCCAGATACAGCGTCGGCGGATGAAAGGCGAGGCCGGGATCCTGGAGCAGCGGGTTAAGCCCCTGCCCCTCCGCCGCAGGAACCGGTAGCCGTTCGAACGGGTTGGAAGACAGCAGCAGGAACGCATAGAAACCAAGGCTGACAAAGGCTTGGCCGGCCAGCGTGGCCAGCATGGTCGGCTCGGGCAGGCGGCGTTCGACCAGCGCGACGAAGCCGCCCGCCAGCCCCATCACCGTCACCCACAGCAGCATCGAGCCTTCGTGATTGCCCCATGTTCCGGCGAACTTGTAGAGCAACGGCTTGGCCGAATGCGAATTCATCGCGACCAGCTTCACCGAAAGATCGGTCTGGCAGAACAGCACGATCAGTGCGACAAAGGCCATTGCCGCCAGCAGTCCCTGCACTATTGCAACCGGTCGGACGACACTTGCCAGCACCTGCCCGCGCGGCGTCAGGGCGAGCGCGCCTGCGATCAATTGCAGTCCGGCCAAGGCCGCAGCAAGCCACAGGGCAGCAAGGCCAAACTCGGCGATCATTTGGTTGCCGCCACGGCTTGGCGGGCCTGCTCTGCGCTCATGTCCTTCATTTCGCGGGGCACATATTTCTCATCGTGTTTGGCAAGCAGATTGTCGGCCACAAAGGTCCCATCCGCGCCAAGTTTGCCTTCGGCTACCACACCCGAACCTTCAACGAACAGCGAAGGAACGATCCCGGTGAAGCGCACCCGCACCCGGGCTTTGCCGTCACCAACGATGAAGTTGACCGTCACGCCGTCTGCTGCAGTTTTGAGTGAGCCGCGCTCAACCATGCCGCCCAGCCGCACAGCGCGGGCAGGTTCAGGGCGATCGGCGATAATTTCGCTCGGAACATAGAAATAGGACGCCTGATTGCGCAGCGCCCATGCAGCCAGCAGCCCCGCGCCGATCAGCGCGACTAACGCGATCAGCAGCAGCACGAGCCGCTGGTGCTTGGGCTTGATTACCGTGGCTTTGGGCGCGCTCATTTGCCCCGGCTCCGGTCACGGCGCGCTTCAGCCCGGCGCATCGCCAGCCAGCTCCAGCCGATCATCAGCGCGGTCCCGGCAATGCCGAGTGCGTAGGCGGCGTAGATAAAGCTCCAGGGATCAAGGATTTCGCGCATCGTCTATTCCAGCGCCATCCGGCGCAACCGCGCCTCGGCCTGAATATCCGCGAGGATCATCCGCATCCGGGCCAGCACCACACCGCCAAAGATCAGCGAAAACCCGATTGTCGCGGCCAGCAACGGCCACAGGAAAGTCGCATCGATCGCTGATTTTCCCATGGTTATGCTCGGCGGCTGGTGCAGGCTGTTCCACCACACCACCGAACGGTTGATGATCGGCAGGTTGATCGCGCCGACCAAACCAAAGATCGCTGCGACGCGAGTTTGCCCCTGCCCATCGCGCTGGCTTGCATCGGCCAGCGCGATATAACCGAAATAAAGGAACAGCAGCACCAGCATGCTGGTCAGCCGTCCGTCCCACACCCACCAGCTGCCCCACGCCGGACGACCCCAGAGCGAGCCGGTGGCAAGGCAAATTGCGGTATAGACAGCACCGGGCAGCGCAATGGCCCGCGCAGCGATACTCGCCAGCGGATGGCGCCACACCAGCTCGGTCAGGCTGGCCATCGCCAGCGCAGTCCAGCCGCCCATCCCGAGCCATGCGGCGGGAACGTGAATGAACAGAATGCGGACTGTCTCGCCCTGGAGCCGATCGGGCGGCACGCGCCACAAGCCCCAGGCCAGCGCCAACCCGGTAATCACAATACCGCTCAGCAGCAGAACCGGTGTCAGCCACCGGGCGATGCGCAGAAAACGGGCTGGATTGGCAAAACCGTGCATGAAATTCTGGGTGCTCGAAAGTCAGCGCCCTTTGGCAGGTGGCACCCCTCCCGGCAAGCAGGATTAGCGCCCGATCAGCTTTTGGGCCATCGCATCGGCAACTTGATCGGACGAGCGGCCCGAGGCCTGGCTTTCCTGCCAGATCGCGGTCAGGCGCACCGGAATCTGTTCCAGCCGGGCGTGGACTTCTTCCACCGCGCAGTGCTGACCCGATTGGCGGGCCAGATATTCCAGCGTCACCGCAATGATCCCGCCCGCGTTGATAACATAGTCCGGCGCATAAAGAATGCCGCGCGCAGCCAGTTCCGGGCCATGCTCGGGCCGGGCCAGCTGGTTGTTGGCACCGCCCGCCACGATCGGGGCATTGATCCGGGCCACGCCGCCATCATCCAGGATCGCGCCAAGCGCATTAGGGCTGAAAACGTCGCAAGCGACATCCATGATCGCATCGGCGGCAACCACCTCTGCGCCCAGTTCGACCGCCAGTGCCGCTGCCCGATCGGCGTTGACATCGGCCAGGGTCAGTTTGGCGCCGTCTTTGGCCAGCAGCCGCGCCAGTCCGCCACCGACGCTGCCGGTGCCTTGCATCGCGATATGCACGCCTGCTAGGCTGTCCCGGCCCAGCTTGTAGGCGACCGCAGCTTTGATGCCCTGAAAAATGCCAATCGCGGTAAACGGCCCGGGATCGCCGCCCGCCGCGCCGCTGTCGGCGTTGGGCAGGCCGGTAACATGGGCCGTGCGTTGCGCCACCACGACCATATCGGCTTCGGTGATGCCAACGTCTTCGGCCGTGACATAGCGCCCGCCCAGTCCTTCGATCGCATCGCCGAACGCGGCCAGCATCGCCGGAGTTTTGGCGCGGCTGGGATCGGCCAGGATGACTGCTTTGCCGCCGCCCATCGGCAGGCCGGCCATGGCGTTCTTGTAGCTCATCCCGCGCGACAGCCGCAGCGCATCGCGCATTGCCATGGCGGGCTGAGCATAATGCCAGAACCGCGTACCACCGGCGCCTGGGCCTAGGTGGGTGGAATGGAGTGCAATGATCGCAGTCAGCCCCGAGGTGCGGCAACGCACCAGCTGGACCAGCTCGTGGTCGTCGAAATCGGGTTCTACCCAGAACGCGGCCACAAGCACCTCCGTTTGAGGCATGCTTTATGCGGGAAAAGACTGGGGCGACCGAGGGGTCTCGAACCCCCGACCTCCGGTACCACAAACCGGCGCTCTAACCAACTGAGCTACGGTCGCCATAGTCTTTAACGCATGCCAAGGAGCGCGCTGTTAAGGAGGGCAAGGCCCCTCCGCAAGCGGCGATTAGCGCGGGTGCGGCCTGTTGCACAAGGTCAGGTTGTTTGGAAGCAAAAAGTGCGTGATCGCCGCGCAAACGTAATTTTGTTTCGCGGCGCTTTGCGCAGCTGGCGGTGAATTCTCGCGGCAATGCGAATCCAGCTTTGCCGGGTGGTTCGCAAATCAAATGTTAAGCCCCGGTCTTTAGACCCCAGGTTTAAGATCAGGCATCCCCCACCACACCTGGGATCAACCGATGCAAGATGGAAACCGGTGAGCGTCAGATGACTACAATGAGCAAACTTGTCACCATCCACGAGACCGAGCGATCCGCGTCAACCCCTGACCGGCGCAAGGCCATCCGGCATAGCGTGACGGCAATTGTGGCGGTATCAGATGCGTTCGGTGACCCTGTCATAATGCAAGTTGAAGACCTCTCCACCCATGGTTGCAGCTTGAACGGCGAAGCTGCCTGGCTGCGGATCGGCAAAATTCTCACGATCAAGCTGGAAGATGACAGCCCGGTCCAGGCGATTACCCGCTGGGTTCGCGGGAATGCTGCCGGGGCCGAATTTTTCCGTCCGCTCGCCGCCGAACACAGCTGCTGGCGGCAACTGCTTGAGGCTCAAGGCTTTTAAACCCAACAAAAAGGGCGGCACCGGGGCCGCCCTGTTCGTTTCTGCAATGCAGTTTGGTTTTAGGCTTTCTTGAGCGAAAGTCCGCCGAAGCGCTTGTTGAACTGCGCAACCCGGCCGCCTGCTTCAAGCTGACGCTGGCCGCCGGTCCATGCCGGGTGCGACGTAGGATCAATATCAAGCGCCAGTGTGGCGCCTTCCTTGCCCCAGGTCGAACGCGTTTCAAACACAGTGCCGTCGGTCATCTGGACCTTGATCATGTGATAATCGGGATGGATATCGGCCTTCATCGGATCAGACTTTCATTGCGACCGGTTCCAACCGGCCTGAAAAGGAAGCGCGGCGCTTAGCCGCGGCTCTGGGATTTGTCCAGCGTTCTAGGGTCAGGACCTGTTAACCGCACCTTCGAGGCGGCAAAATGGCGAACATATCGGGCGGAAATGCGCGCCGTTAAGACTGGACGTCTTTGCAAGCGTATTTCTGTTCGAGATGGAAGCCATTTTGCCGTCCAAGCGGA
>JANMKT010000028.1:0-8701 GCA_031372185.1 Novosphingobium sp. | reverse complement strand
GGCGCGGCCTATACGTTGCAGGAAATGCTCACGGTCAAGTCGGACGATGTCGTCGGGCGGACCAAGGTCTATGAAGCGATCGTCAAGGGTGACGATACTTTCGAGGCCGGTATTCCCGAAAGCTTCAACGTGCTCGTCAAGGAAATGCGCAGTCTCGGCCTGAATGTCGAGTTGAACTCGGTGATCGATCACGACGATGCCGATGACGACGCGATCAACGCCCAGGCAGCAGAGTAAGCGGGGTCGGGCGGTCTGCGGATCGCCCTCCCGTCGCACTTCGAATTTACGTCCAGATGGCCCCGCATAGGGGGGCAAGGGAACGGCAGAAAATGAACGAACTGACCAAATTCACCAACCAAATGGCCAAGCCTGAGTCTTTCGACCAGATTCAGATTGGCCTAGCGAGCCCTGAGCGGATCCGCAGCTGGTCCTTCGGCGAGATCAAGAAGCCGGAAACCATCAATTACCGGACTTTCAAGCCCGAGCGCGATGGCTTGTTCTGCGCGCGCATCTTCGGGCCGGTGAAGGATTACGAATGCCTGTGCGGCAAGTATAAGCGGATGAAGTACAAGGGCGTCGTCTGCGAAAAATGCGGCGTTGAAGTGACCGTGACCAAGGTCCGCCGTGAGCGGATGGGCCATATTGAACTGGCCGCGCCGGTTGCGCATATCTGGTTCCTGAAGTCGCTCCCCTCGCGCATCGGCCTCCTGCTCGATATGCAGCTCAAGCAGCTTGAGCGAATTCTTTATTTCGAGAGCTACGTGGTGATCGAGCCGGGCCTGACCCCGCTTGAAAAGTACCAGCTCCTGACCGAAGACCAGCTGCTCGACGCGCAGGATGAATATGGCGAGGACGCCTTCTCTGCCGGGATCGGCGCGGAAGCGGTCAAGCACATGCTGATGAGCCTGGATATGGTCCAGGAAAAGGCCGATCTGCTCGAAGAGCTGGCCGTCACCAAGTCGGAACTCAAGCCCAAGAAGATTATCAAGCGGCTGAAAGTCGTGGAATCGTTTATCGATTCGGGCAACCGCCCGGAATGGATGATCCTCGATGTCGTGCCGGTCATCCCGCCCGAACTGCGCCCGCTGGTGCCGCTTGACGGTGGCCGCTTCGCGACGTCCGATCTCAACGATCTCTATCGCCGCGTCATCAACCGCAACAACCGCCTGAAGCGCCTGATCGAGCTGCGCGCGCCGGATATCATCGTCCGCAACGAAAAGCGCATGCTCCAGGAAGCCGTTGACGCATTGTTCGATAACGGCCGCCGCGGCCGGGTTATCACCGGTGCCAACAAGCGCCCGCTGAAGTCACTGTCCGATATGCTCAAGGGCAAGCAGGGCCGGTTCCGCCAGAACCTGCTCGGCAAGCGGGTCGATTATTCGGGCCGCTCGGTGATCGTCACCGGGCCGGAATTGAAGCTCCACCAGTGCGGTCTGCCCAAGAAGATGGCGCTCGAACTGTTCAAGCCGTTCATTTACGCGCGGCTTGACGCCAAGGGTCTGTCGATGACCCTCAAGCAGGCGAAGAAGTGGGTCGAAAAGGAACGCAAGGAAGTCTGGGATATCCTGGATGAAGTGATCCGCGAACATCCGGTGATGCTCAACCGCGCGCCGACGCTGCACCGGCTTGGCATTCAGGCGTTCGAGCCTGTGCTGATCGAAGGCAAGGCAATCCAGCTCCACCCGCTGGTCTGCTCGGCCTTCAACGCCGATTTCGATGGCGATCAGATGGCCGTCCACGTCCCGCTTTCGCTGGAAGCCCAGCTCGAAGCGCGCGTGCTGATGATGTCGACCAACAACATCCTCAGCCCCGCCAATGGCAAGCCGATCATCGTTCCGTCGCAGGACATGGTGCTGGGCCTCTATTACCTCTCGATGGACCGCCAGGGCGAGCCGGGCGAAGGCATGATGATGTCCGATATCGCCGAAGTGCATCAGGCGCTGCATTGCGGTGCGGTGACCATGCACACCAAGATCGTCGCCCGCGTTCCGCAGACCGACGAGGCCGGCAAGGAGTATCTCAAGCGCTACAACACCACCCCGGGCAGGATGCTGCTTGGCGAATGCCTGCCCAAAAGCCACACGGTTCCCTTCGAGCTGGTCAACCGCCTGCTCACCAAGAAGGAAATCGCTGACGTTATCGATCAGGTCTATCGTCACACCGGCCAGAAGGACACTGTCCTGTTCGCCGATGCGATCATGAGCCTTGGCTTCCGCAACGCCTTCAAGGCCGGCATCAGCTTCGGCAAGGATGACATGATCATCCCCGACAGCAAGGATGCGATGGTCGATGAAACCAAGGCGCTGGTGGCTGACTATGAGCAGCAATATCAGGACGGCCTGATCACCCAGCAGGAAAAGTACAACAAGGTGATCGACGCCTGGAGCCGGTGCGGCGATCAGGTCGCCAACGCCATGATGGAAGAGATCAAGGCGACCCCGATCGACGAGCACGGCCGTGAAAAGCCGGTCAACTCGATTTACATGATGAGCCATTCGGGCGCGCGTGGCTCGCCGACCCAGATGAAGCAGCTTGCCGGGATGCGCGGATTGATGGCCAAGCCTTCGGGCGAGATCATCGAAACCCCGATCATCTCGAACTTCAAGGAAGGCCTGACCGTCCTTGAATACTTCAACTCGACCCACGGTGCCCGCAAGGGCCTGGCGGATACCGCGCTGAAGACCGCCAACTCGGGCTACCTCACCCGCCGCCTGGTTGACGTTTCGCAGGATTGCGTGGTCGTCGTCGAAGATTGCGGCACCGAACGGGCGCTGGAAATGCGCGCGATCGTGCAGGGCGGTTCGGTTATCGCCTCGCTGGGTGAGCGTATTCTTGGCCGCACGCTGGCCGAAGATATCGTCGATCCCAAGACCGGTGAAATCGTCGCGGCCAATGGCCAGCTGCTCGATGAAGCCGCGATTCTGCGGATCGAAGCAGTTGACCCGCAAGGCGCACGGATCCGCTCACCGCTGGTCTGCCAGGCCGAGCAGGGCGTTTGCGGCAAGTGCTATGGTCGTGATCTGGCCCGCGGAACTCCGGTCAACATCGGCGAAGCGGTGGGCGTTATTGCCGCCCAATCGATCGGCGAGCCGGGCACCCAGCTGACCATGCGGACCTTCCACATCGGCGGGGCCGCACAGGTCAACGAGCAGTCGCACCTTGAAGCGCTGTGCGACGGGACCATCGTGCATCGCGATATCCCGACGATCACTGACAAGCGTGGCCGCCGTCTCAGCCTCGCGCGGGGCGGGGAAATCGTGGTTCTGGATAACGATGGCCGCGAGCGCGCAATGCACCGCGTGCCCTACGGTACCCATCTGCTCCACGAAAGCGGCGCGACCATCAAGCAGGGCGACCGTCTGGCTGAATGGGATCCGTTCACCACCCCGGTGATCACCGACAAGCCGGGCGTCGTGAAATATCAGGATCTGCTCGATGGCCGTACGCTGACCGAGCTGGTCGACGAAGCAACCGGCATTGCCCAGCGGGTCGTCACCGAAAACCGCGGGACCAACCGCGGCAAGAAGGAAGATTTGCGTCCGCGGATCACCCTGCTTGACGAGGAATCGGGCGAAGCTGCCCGTTATCTGATGGCTCCGGGCACGACGCTTTCGGTCGAAGATGGCCAGACGGTTCACGCCGGCGACATCCTTGCCCGCGCCAGCCGCGAAGCTGCCAAGACCCGTGACATTACCGGCGGTCTGCCACGCGTTGCCGAACTGTTCGAAGCCCGCAAGCCGAAGGACAATTCGATCATCGCCAAGATCGACGGGCGAATCGAATTCGTTCGCGATTACAAGGCCAAGCGCAAGATTGCGATTGTCCCGGAAGAGGGCGATCCGGTCGAATATCTGATCCCCAAGAGCCGCGTAATCGACGTTCAGGAAGGCGATTTTGTCAAGAAGGGCGACAATCTGATCTCGGGCAGTCCCGATCCGCATGACATCCTTGAAGTCATGGGGGTTGAGGCCTTGGCCGAATATCTGGTTGCCGAAATCCAGGAAGTCTACCGTCTGCAAGGCGTGAAGATCAACGACAAGCACATCGAGGTGATCGTTCGCCAGATGCTGCAGAAGGTTGAAATCACCGATGGCGGCGACACGACGTTACTGGCCGCCGAACAGGTCGATTTCGAGGAAATGAACGAGTACAACGCCAAGCTGCTGCCGGGTCAGAAGCCGGCGATCGGCAAGCCGGTGCTGCTCGGCATCACCAAGGCCTCGCTGCAGACGCGCTCGTTCATCTCGGCTGCTTCGTTCCAGGAAACCACCCGCGTGCTCACGCAGGCGGCAGTCGAAGGAAAGAAGGATTCGCTGATCGGGCTGAAGGAAAATGTGATCGTCGGACGTCTGATCCCGGCCGGGACCGGCGCAGGCATGAACCGCCTGCGGGTTACCGCCACCAGCCGCGATGCTGCGCTCCGCGCGCAGTATCGCAAGCTGCAGGAAAGCCTGATCGCGCCAGCGTCCGCTGCTGAAGAGCATGCCGCCGAACTCGCGCAAGGGCCGGAAGCGGCGATTGGCGATGATCCCTTGGCCGCAGTTGAGGGCGAAACCCATGGCCTTGACGCCGATGCCGGTGATTATCTGATCAAGGAAGGCGGCGAATAAATCGCGCTGCCTTCGGGTAACCAATAGGCCCCGCTGGAGCGATCCGGCGGGGCTTTTTTGTTCGCCTAAAGCCGATCAAGCCGCAACCAGCGCGGGTCGCCGAGCCAAGCTGCCTTGTAGGCCCGCCTTGCCGCAGCAGCCTCCGCGCCGTGCCCCAGCCTGGCCTCGCTCTGGGCCAGGCCATAGAGCGCCCAGGCGTTCCCGGGGGCCTGCAGCAGCGCTCCGCGAAATGCCTCGCTGGCCGCATCGGCCTGACCATCGGCGAGCAGGGCGGCACCCAGCGACTGGCGCACCGGGTAGTACCAATAGGCCGGCTCGGTGTAGGGAATGGCCGCTTCGACCGCCACCGCCTTGCGGTACTGCTCGATCGAGGCTGCGAACTCACCGCGGGCATAGTGCATCCGCCCCCGCGCGACATGTTCGGCGAGGCCCAGCAGATCGGGTGCGGGCACGCCCTGGGCAACCATAGCCGCCAGCCCTTCGTCGCCCTTGAAGGCATTCATCGCCGCGATCTCGGCCTCGAACGCCTTGCCATCGCGCTGCTGAGCCCGCGCCAGAGCGCGCGCGTAGTGCCGGATCGCCCGGGCATAGGGCAGCCGCGCATCGGGTTCCGCCATGCCCAGGATCAGCCCGGGATTGCCGAACTGGGCCGCCGCCATGAACGGCGCTGCATCGACCACTCCGATCCAGGCGACCCTCTGCGATGTCGCCGGATCGAGCACGGTGCGCAGCCGCCGGGCCTCGCGGATCGCCGTGGTCATGTCGCCGGAAAGCTGCGCCGATGCGACGATGAAATGAACGTTGTGCGGGTAATAGCCGTAGCGGAAGATGCTCTGATCGCCGGACTCGCGGATGAAGGCCTCATCCGACCTTGCGGCCGCCACGTTCGCCTTCATCGAATCGGCCTGGCGTCCGGTGTTGATGTAGATATGCGCGGGCATGTGGATCAGGTGGCCCGCGTTCAGCAGCCCGGTGGCGGCAAGCCGTTCCGCCGCCGCTTCGGCCAGGCGCGGATCGCGGCTGTTCTCCATCATGTGGATGAAGAGATGCCCCGCTTGCAGATGGCCGGGATTGCGCGCCATGACCTGCTCGAGCAAGCGAACCGCAGTCAACGAGCGGCCAACTGGGGTGGTCTTGTCGGCCTGCCAGTAGTTCCACGGGGTCGTGTCCATAACCGCTTCGGCGGTCAGCACGGCAACCTCGTCGCTTTCGGGGAACTGCTCCGCAACCTTGACCATGGCGTCGGCATAGGCACCGTCTAGCACCGCCCGATCCGACGCTGGATCGACCGAATAGCGCACCGCCAGGGCACCGATCAAGGCGCGCTCAAGCGGCGACGCGTTCGCAGTCAGTGCGCGGGCGCGCTCAAGCGCTGCCAGCGCCGAAGGCACATCGCGCCCGTCCATCGGGGCATTGATATTAGGCCCGAGCGCCGCCGCCTCGCCCCAGAAGCACAGGGCGCAGCCGGGATCCTGACGCTGCGCTTCGCGAAACGATCGCACCGCACCGGCGTGGTTGAACGAATAAGTCAGCATCAGCCCCTGCCGGAAATAGCGCAGCGCCATCTCGTTGCCGGTGCTGGGCATGAGGCGTCCAGTATCCAGGTCGGGATAGAGCGGTATGATCGCCCCGGTCGCGCTCAGCGGTACGCCGGCCGCAGCGCCGATGGCGAGGCTGCGGAACAGTTGCGCCTTGCGATCCGGACTGCCGCAGCTGCGCGCTGCGATCCGCGTCGGATCGAGGGCATCGAGTAACCGGGTGGAATAGGGGGCCTCGGTAGCTTGCGAGCTGGCGCCGGCAGCCAGCAACGGCGCAAGTGCGATGGCGCGGTACAAGTGCAATTTCATCCCGATCCTCCTCCAAGGATGCGACTACCACTCCAACACTATCTCACTCCGGCCGGCACGAAGCAACCCGGTCGTGTCCAACCAGTCAATCGTACGCCATCCGCTCCAATGCCGCGAAGGCGGCGAGCGCGTCGGGATCGCCAAACGGGGATAGCTGGCTGATGAGTACGCCAGCGATACCGGCCGCCGGGTCGATCCAGTAATAGGAGTTGAAAATCCCCGCCCAGGCCAGACTTCCGGGTGAGCGTCCATTCGGCCCCTGCTCTGGGTTAATCAGAAAGCCCAGCCCCCAGCCGGTGTGCTGATCGGGGAATCCATCGAACGACCCGGCCAGATGGGGCATCGTAGTGCCCATATAACCAGCGCGGAGTTGGCCGACCTGGTTGCGGCTCATCTCGGCGACTGTCTCCTGCTCAAGCACCCGCGCGCCGTTCAGCTCGCCGCTGTGCAGGATCATTCGCATGAAGCGGGCGTAATCGGGTGCAGTGGAACTCAGCCCAGCGCCGCCCGATTGAAACTCTCCGCCGCCCAGATTGGCCGGGATCACCTTGAGGTTGCCATCGGGATCGCGGACGTGGACCCTGGCCGCGCCTTCGGGCAGCTCGGCGCGAAAGGCAGTGGCGCTCATTCCCAGCGGGGTGAGTAGATTCTCGGCCAGATAATCGCCCAGCCGTGCGCCCGTCACCGCTTCGATTGCCAGGCCCACCCAGTCGGTCGAGACGCCATAATCCCAGCCTTCGCCTGGATCGAACAGCAGTGGCATCCGCAAGCTCTCGAGCGTGTTCTGGCGCGGCATTCCGATCGACTCGAAATAGCGCAACACGTCCGGCTGGACGAAGGCATAGCCGAAGCCTGACGTATGGGTCAGCAGGTGGCGCAGGGTCATAGGCCGCACCGCCGCGCGGGTCTGCACGGTGCCGTCCTCGGCAAAGCCGGTGATCACTTGGCAGTCGGCAAGTCCGGGCAAGACTTCGCCGATCGGGCCGTCGAGGGTGAGCCACCCCTGCTCGACCAGCTGCATCGCGCCGACAGAAACAACCGCTTTGGTCATTGAGGCGATCTGGCACAGGGTATCTTCGCGCATCGGCGTTGCCGCCAGCGCATCGGCATAGCCAAATGCGCGCGAATAGCGCGTTCCGTCGCGATCGACTATCTGGCAAATGGCGCCGGGCAAATGGGCTGCGGCAACGGCGGTTTCGAGCAGGGAATCATCGATCATCTGTCTTGGCTAGAGCCTTGGGCCCGCGTAGGGAAGGTGTCATGGCCGATACGCTCACGATCACCCTTGCCCAGATGAACCAGTCAGTCGGCGATATTGCCGGCAATGCCGCCGCCATGCTCGCCGCGCGCGCGCGGGCGGAACTGGCCGGGGCGGACCTGATCGTCTTTCCCGAAATGCAGCTGATCGGCTATCCAGCCGAAGATCTGATCCTCAAACCAGCCCTGATTCAGTGCGCTGCCGCAGAGCTGGAAAAGATGGCGGTGGTGACTGTCGATGGCGGCCCAGCCATGCTGGTCGGCAGTGTCTTCGTTCAGGACGGTGCGCTCTATAACGGCGTGGCGCTGCTTGATGGCGGCAAGATTGCGCAGGTTCGGTTTAAGCATGAGTTGCCCAATTTTGGCACTTTTGACGAGGTGCGCCTGTTTGAACCCGGGCCGCTGCCCGAACCGATCGTGTTTCGCGGCGTCATGATCGGCTTGCCGATCTGCGAGGACATCTGGCACCACGAAGTCTGCCGACATCTGGCCGATTTTGGTGCCGAGCTGCTCATCTCGCCCAACGCCAGTCCCTATGAGATCGACAAGGATACGCTGAGGATCGATGGCGTGGCCAAGCGCCGCGCGGTCGATACCGGATTGCCGCTGGCCTATCTCAACCGGGTTGGCGGGCAGGACGAGCTGGTGTTCGATGGGGCCAGTTTCGTGATCAACGGCGATGGCAGTCTGGCGGTGCAGATGGCGGACTGGACCGAGGCGGAGGTCACCACCCACTGGACGCGCACCGCGAACGGCTGGCGCTGTGACAAGGGCGTGGTCGAGCCATTGGCGCAGCACCCCGAGGACATCTACTGCGCGATGGTGCTGGCCTTGCGCGATTATGTCGATCGCAACCGCTTTCCTGGCGTGGTGCTGGGGCTTTCGGGCGGGATCGACAGCGCGATCTGCGCCGCGATCGCCGCCGATGCGCTGGGACCGGACAGGGTGTGGTGCGTGATGCTGCCCAGCCGCTTCACCAGCCAATCG
>JANMKT010000004.1:0-22094 GCA_031372185.1 Novosphingobium sp. | reverse complement strand
CGGCCAGACCGGCAAGATCGTTGCCCCGGCAGTCTACATCGCGGTCGGCATCTCGGGCGCGATCCAGCACCTTGCGGGGATGAAGGACAGCAAGATCATCGTCGCGATAAACAAGGACGAAGACGCCCCGATCTTCCAGGTGGCCGACATCGGACTTGTGGCTGACTTGTTCAGCGCGGCGCCGGAGTTGACCAGCAAGCTTTGAGCACAAAGTTCTCGCGAAGTGAGAAGGGGCTGCGAGGAAACTCGCGGCCCTTTTGTTTTTTATAGCGAGTTATCGTATAAAATTAAAAACGCTCAATGAGACGAGTTAAAACTATCGCTGTGGAAATTTTGTAGTGCTCCGCTTAAGGGCGGAATTGCGACTATCCACAGGCGGTGGATAAAGCCTAATTGACAACGGCCAGTCGGACGATATTTTGGAGGGATGGAAAATGAACTACCCGAAAATATTGGAAGCCGATTCGGAGACTTGAGTGATCTTCCCGAAGGTCTCCTTCGGCAGATACCGGTCACCCGAATCGACGAGACGGAGCGAGAAATTCTCGAATTGGTGCGAGGCGTATTTGGCGGAGTCGCATCGGTCGATGAGGTTTTAGTGGGGCTTTATCGCAAGCACGGTGTCGTGCACGAACGGAAGAAGATCGCCGGAAAGCTATATAGGATGGTCAATTCAACCCCCCCCCTCTTGGTGGGGGTCGAAAAACGAAGAGGGGTCTATCGAGTCCCTTAAAAATTTGGGGTCGCCAGCAGCAACTGACGACCCCAGTCCGAGGTGGACATGCCACAACGGTGCTCTCTCAAGCTCACCAAACTTAGTGGTCCTCGGCTCATCAGTCAACGCCGTCGCGTGTCCAGGCGGCAAATTGAAGGAAACCGAGCCATGGCCAAAGCGCCCCTCGGAACCACTGCCCGGACCAGCGCACGCTGTCCGGAATCCGGCGTCTGGCAACCTCAGCCACCTCCGTCCACGACTGCACCGATTGCGGTGGGCAACATCATGCCCCCGTATCGCGGCAATGCCGTGACGTGGAAGCTGATCCACTACGCCTAACCGGGGAGGGCGGCTCTCTGAGAGGGTCGCCCGACCCAGAATCTCAAAAGGACACAACCAATGAAGACTTCAAATCGTATTGACGAAGGCGAAATCGCAGCTGCCACTGAGCGGTATCTCATGGACGCAGGCGGCACTGCTACGATTAAGCAGATTCGACGCGCGTTGCCCGCTTACCTACAGCTAGGTAATCTTGACCAACAGCAATCATCGACTCGGCCGGGCGAACAATTGTGGGAACAGCAAGTCCGCAATCTTGTGTGTCACCGCGATAGTGAAGGAAATCCGGTCAAGGTGGGTCGCCTTCGCTACTCCCCTCGACGGCTCTCACTTGCAAAGAGCCCGCAACGCGATCTGTTTGAGGATTAGGCCGGCTCAGCCCTCCACAACCCGCTCATACAGAATCACCGTCGCGCCATCTTCCAGTACGTGCCGCCCGTAGCGGACGAACCCCAGCGCGGCGGCCAGCGCATCGGAGACGGCGTGTTCTTCCTCGATCATGCAGGCCACGCGCTGGGCTCCATGCACCTGATCGAACCAGGCGAGGCACGCGCGCATCGCCTCTTTAGCGAGGCCTTGGCCCCAGGCGCTGCGATCGATGATCCAGCCTGCTTCGGGCACATCGTCCAGCCCTTTGCCGAACCCGCGCAAGCTGCGGAAGATCCCGCAATTGCCGATGATCTGAGTGCTCCCCCGGCGGCGGACCATGAACGAGCCATAGCCGTGCAGCGCCCAGCTGCCGGCATTGCGCATCAGCCGGGCAAAACTGTCCGCTTTGCTGGGCGTATGGTTGCCCAGGAACCGCCGCATCTCGTCACCCTGGGTCAGCGCGTGAAGCTCGGCCAGATCAGCCGCAACCGGTTGCCACAGTTCAAGTCGCTGGGTGGTGATGATCGGGGCCGCCGCAATACGGGCGCCGCTCATAGCAGCTGGTCCACCACGTGGATCAGAATGCCGACCAGCCCGCCAACCATCGTGCCGTTGATCCGGATGAATTGCAGATCGCGGCCCACCGCGCCTTCGATCCGGTCAGTCACGGTGCTGGCGTCCCAGCGTTTGACCGTCTCGGACACCAGCTGGACGATTTGTGCCCCATAGCGGGTCGCCACGCCGACCAGCGTCCGCCGGGCAAACCGGTTGACCAGCGTTTGCAACCGGCCGTCGCGCTGCAGCGCTTCGCCCAGCTCGGCCAGGCTGGCGCCAAACTGACCGGCGAGCGCCTGATCGGGATCGCGGGTCGAGCGCAGTAGCGCAGCGCGGGTCCGCTCCCAGATCCCGTCGAGCCAGCGGCTCATTGCGGGGTTGGCCAGCACTTCCAGTTTCATCCGCTGGACGCGCTCCTGCATTTTGGGATCGTGCAGCAAATCATGGGCCAGCGTTGCCAACCCCTCCTCCACCTTCCGGCGCAACGGGTGATCGGGATCGACGATGGTTTCGGCGAGCAGCTTGTAGAGGCCATCAAGGATCCCGCCAGCCAGCCGCTCGTCCAGCCCGGTCCAGCGCATGATGCCATTGGCGCGGGCGTGGATCATCTCGCGCAGCAGCGCCTCATTGTCTTCCAGCGTCAGCGCGGCCCAGCGAATCAGACTTTCGAGGAGTGGCAGATGGCGCTTGTCGGCAATCGCGGCAGTCAGCAACTGGCCGAGCAGCGGCGCGATATCGAGCTTTTCGAGCTGGTTTCGCAAGGCAGACTTGACCAGCCCGCCAAGTTGCTCGGGATCGAGCGACTGGAGCATATCACCGATCAGACTGGCAGCGCCTGCACGCAGCCGCACCCCGCCCGAGCCCGCTTCACTGCGGCGCGGATCGGCGAGGAATGTGCCCACCGCCGCCGCCAGGTTCATCCCCAGCAACCGCCGCGCCACCACCGGCGGGATCAGGAAATTTTCGCGCAGGAAGGCCGCCATTGTCTCGGCAATGCGATCCTTGTTTTCGGGGATGATCGCGGTATGCGGGATCGGAATGCCCAGCGGGTGGCGGAACAGAGCGGTGACCGCGAACCAATCCGCCAGGCCCCCGACCATGGCCGCTTCGCTGAACGCCAGCACATAACCCCAGGCCGGATGGACCCCCTGAAACTGCCGCACGACCAGATATATCCCGGCCATGACCAGCAGCAAACCAGTGGCAAACATCCGCATCCGCCGGGCCCGATCAACCGGGACCAAGGGCGAAGCAGGCCTCAGGCTGAGCGGGCGCTGGCTCACTCGGCCGGAAGTGCTCCGGGCAGGTATCGGGCCTCAACCTCATCGCCCGGCTCATAGGTCAGGAACTTGCGCCGCAGCTTGGGCCCGACCCGCTTTTCAAAGCCATCGGCCAGGCTGAACCCGGCGGGCACGATCAGCAGCGTCAGCAGGGTCGAGAGAACCAAACCGCCAATCACCACGGTGCCCATCGGCGCGCGCCAGGCCCCGTCGCCGGTCAGCGATACCGCCGTTGGAACCATCCCGGCGGTCATCGCCACGGTGGTCATCACGATCGGCTGTGCGCGCTTGTGCCCGGCCTCGACAATCGCGGCGAATTTCTCGGTCCCCCGGGACATTTCCTCGATCGCAAAATCGATCAGCAGGATCGAGTTCTTGGCGACGATCCCGAACAGCATCAGGATCCCGATGAACACCGGCATCGAGATCGGCTGGCCAAGCACCAGCAGCGCGATCAGCCCGCCCAGCGGAGCCAGGAACAATGAACCCATATTGACCAGCGGCGAGATGAACCGGTGATAGAGCAGCACCAGCACCGCAAACACCAGCAACACACCAGAGACCAGTGCAATCCCGAAGTTGACCAGCAGTTCCTGAAGGAACTTGGCCGAGCCAACCGCCTCGTTGGAGACACCAGCGGGGAGGTTTTGCATCATCGGCAACAGCTTGATCTTGGCGTTGGCATCGCCCTCAACCGCGCCCGGGGCCAGATCGGCGCCAATCAGGATGCGGCGCTGCTGGTTGTAGCGCTGGATGCTGACCGGACCCGAGCCAAAGCCGATTTCCGCCACTCGCGACAGCGGCACCGAACCGCCCGAGGATGTGGCCACCGGCAGGTTCTGCAAGGTCGCCAGATCGCGCCGCGAATCGACCGACAGTCGCACCCGGATTGGCACCTGACGATCGCTCAGCGAAAATTTGGCCGCGTTCTGATCGATATCGCCCAGCGTGGCGATGCGGATCGTCTGGCTGAGCGACGCCGTCGTGACGCCAAGACTGGCGGCCAGGTCCATCCGCGGCCTGATGATGATTTCGGGCCTGCGCATATCGGCATTGACCCGCGGCGCGACCACTTCGGGCAGCGCGCTCATCTGTTCGATCACAGTGGCCGCGGTCGCTTCGAGCAGTTTGGGATCCGAGCCGGACAGCATCACCGTGATCGGCCGGCCACTGCCACCGGGAGGACCAGCCTGGTTCATTTCCTGGAAGGTCACCCGGGCATCGGCTATCTTCTGGAGCTGCGGGGTCAGTTCGCGCTCAAATTCCTGGCTGGTCGTTGCGCGCTCTGTTTTCAGCGTAATGAAGATCCGCGCGCCACCCTCGTTGATCCGCTCAAGTGCGGCCTCCACCTCGGGCCGCTGGTTGACGATCGCAGCCACCTGATCGGCGACCTGTTCGGTCTGCTGCAAGGTCGTGCCCGGAACCATTTCGATCCGGATCTGGCTGAAATCGCTGTTAATCGTGGGCAAGAACTGCATCGGGATCACAGCAAACAATGTGACCGTCAGCCCCAATGCGCCCAACCCCACACCCATCATCCACAACCGGTGATCGCGCAGCCGCGCCGCCATCCGTCGGCCGATCGAAAGCCGGGTACCATCCGCCGCCAGACGGGCCTTATAGGCTGTTACCTTGGCCGTATCGAGCGACCAGTGGAGCACCTTCATATAGCGGTCCATCCACACCCCGCCGCCATGCTCGGCATGGCCGAAGGACTTGAGGAAATAGGCCGCGATCATCGGCGTGATCATCCGCGCAACCGCCAGGCTGAGCAGCACTGCAACCACCACGGTCAGTCCGAAATTCCGGAAGAACTGCCCGGCAACGCCCGGCATCAGGCCGACCGGCAGGAACACCGCGACGATCGAGAAAGTTGTGGCGACCACCGCCAGGCCGATCTCGTCAGCCGCATCGATCGAGGCCTGATAAGCACTTTTGCCCATTCGCATGTGCCGGACGATATTCTCGATCTCGACGATCGCATCATCGACCAGCACACCCGCCACCAGCCCGAGCGCGAGCAGCGACATGCCGTTGAGCGTGAACCCCAGCCAGGTGTGCATGAACCAGAAGGCCGGGATCGCCGACAGCGGAATGGCAATCGCCGAAATCACCGTGGCGCGCCAATCGCGCAGGAAGAAGAACACCACAATCACTGCCAGGATCGCCCCTTCGACCATTGAGGCAATCGAACTTTCATATTGCTGCTTGGTGTAATCGACCGAGGTAAACAGCCGGGTGAAATGGGTCCCCGGATGGGCCTGTTCGAGTTTGCCAATCTCGCTCACCGCATCATCATAGACGCTGACATCCGAAGCACCGCGCGCGCGCGTCATGCTGAAAGTGACCACCGGCTTGCCGTTGATCTTGCCCATCGAGGTGACTTCGCCAACGCTGTCTGAAACCCGCGCGAAATCCGCCAGCTTGATCGTTCGCCCGCCGCCCAGCGGGATGTCGGTCTGTGACAGCTCATAAGCGTCCTTGGCATTGCCCAGCACCCGCACCGACTGGCGCGATCCGGCGATTTCAGCCTTGCCGCCCGCCGCGTTGACATTGATCTGGCGCAGCGCGCCGTTGACCTGGCTGGCGGTTACCCCCAGCGACTGCATCCGCAGCGGATCGAGCGTGACCAGGATTTCGCGGCTAACCCCGCCGCCGCGCTCGACTGCGGCCATACCGGGAACCGACAGCAGCCGCTTGGCCACCGTATCATCGATGAACCACGAAAGCTGTTCCAGCGTCATGTCATCGGCCGACACCGCGAAATAGGCGATCGGTTCGGACGAGGTTTCGGCCTTGAAGACCTGCGGCTCGAGAATCCCGTCGGGCAGTTCACCCCGAGCCTGATCAATCGCGTTTTTAACCTCGTTGACCGACTGGTTGACGTCCTCGCCAATCTCGAAAAAGATAACCGTCTGGCTGCTGCCTTCCTGCGCGGTCGAGCTGATCGATTCAATGCCGTTAAGCGAGCGGACCGCAGATTCAATCCGCTGGGTGATCTGCGTCTCGATCTCGGTCGGTGCAGCACCCGGCTGGGCGATCACCACGATCACCGCCGGGAATTCGATGTCCGGATCGTTCTGGACCTCCATCCGCATGAAGCTGAGGATACCGGCCAGCATCAATCCGAAGAACAGCACCAGCGGAACCACCGGGTTGCGGATCGACCAGGCCGAGATGTTGCGAAAGTTCATTGGATGATCCCGGGCTTTCTCATCGGCTTATTGCTTGACCAGCTTGGGATTGAGCTTCTCACCCGGCGACAGGAACCCACCAGCGCGCATCACCACGCGCTCGCTGCCAGATAGCCCGGCGGCAATCGCGATGCCCTTGTCGGTCACAATCCCGGTGGTGATATCGCGGCGCTGTGCCTTGTTGTCCTTGCCGACGATATAGACATAGCTGCCCTTCGCGTCCGACAGGATAGCAGATTCAGGGAGCATCGGGGCGACCACCGATCCGCCCCGGATGGTCGCGCTGGCAAACCCGCCGGGGCGCAGTTCGGGCGCATAGGGCAGCGCGATCCGGGCGATTCCCTGACGGGTCAGCGGATCGATCACTGGCGCGATCTGCCAGATCTGGCCGGTGAATGTCTTGGCCGAGCCAGCCGGTATTACCTGCGCGGTAACGCCGGGGCTAAGCGCCGCCAGATCGGTTTCGCCCAGCTGGGCCTTCAATTCCATTTCTCCGCCCTTGGCAATCCGGAACAGCACGCCGCTGCCTGCGCCAACCACTTGCCCGGGCTCAACCTTGCGTTCGAGCACCAGGCCGGCTGCGGGGGCGACGATATCGAGTCTGGCAGTGCGGGCCTGCAGCTCGCCCAATTGCGCGCCGGCAACCCGGACCCGGGCATTCGCCGCATCGCGGGTTGCGGTCAGCCGATCGACATCGGCTTTGGAGATAAACCCGCGATCGATCAGCTTGAGCGCGCGATCGAGATTGGCCTGGGCGAGCCGCGCATCGGCTTGGGCAACCTGGATCTGGGCCGACGAGCTGGCCTGCTGCTGGACCTGGACCCGGCGATCGACCACGGCCAGCACCTGGCCCTGACCAACCCACTGGCCCGGCTCAACCAGCACAGATACCACCTGTCCGCCTTCACCCACCGATCCAACCGGCATTTCGCGGCGCGCCGCCAGCGTGCCGGTGGCGTTGATCGAGCCTTCGATCAGCGCCCGACCCGGAGCGATGACCGAAACCACCGGTGCCTGACCCGCGCCATCTGCTGCAGCTGCGGGGGCGTCGCCGCGATGCATGAAGAACCACAGCCCGATCAGCACTGCCGCGACGAGCAGCCCGGTGATGATCATTTTCCGCCACGAGCGGCGATCTTCCTCACCCGATTCGAGCATCGGATTGAAAATGTCGGCCGCTCCGGAAATCGCTGGTCCGGACCTCTCGGGGGATGACCCTGGCTTTTCGCGGGCATCGATCCTCGAATCATAATTCATCGCGATAACTGCCTTCGTCCAAGCCTGTGGAGTTGCCCGCCTGATAATGCCCAGAACTGACACTCGATAGTGCAGTGTATTATACTGCTAAACCACCGGCGGCAAGCCCTGGGCCGAAGCGCCGATTAAACCGTGGTCTAATAGGCGTATGGCCGGATAGTGGCAATCCTCAGTCGGTCAACGACATGGCAGGGTCTGCCAACTGCACGGCAGAGCCAGCGGCGCGATCGCGATGGCGCAAGTCCCGGTCAAAACGGGGCATCGCAGCGCGGCATCCCCGTCGCGAAATAACTCGGGAACCGGCCTAACGGACGCGGCCGCGCTGAACCAGATTGACTATGCCGAGCAGGACAACCGCCCCGAAAAAGGCGACGATCAGGCCAGTGAGCGAGAATTCCTGCACCGATCCGGCAATCCCGAACCGCTGTGAAACAAGATTGCCAATGACCGAGCCGACGACGCCCACCAGGACATTCATCATGATTCCCATAGACGCATCGCGGTTCATGACCTTGCTAGCGAGCCAGCCCGCGATACCGCCCACGATTATTGCGACAATCCAATCCATATCAAACATCCTCCTGGTTGCGAACGACTCCAGCCTGTCCGGGCGAGTGCCACAAACAGGCTGCGGCCCGCCACGACAGACTTCGTCTTGCCGGGCAGGCGAAGCCTACAGGAGCGTGGATGGACTGTCGCGCGTCAATTTTTCGGACGGTTTAGCGCCGCTCAGTATTTGTGCTGGCGCTCATACAGATCGCGGTAATGCTGGATCCGCGTGACCCTGAGGCCCTGCATTCCGGACCGATCGTCCGCACGCTGCCACGATGCAAACTCTTCAAGCGTCAGCGAGTAACGCTCACAGACCTCTTCGATCGACAGCAGCCCGCCGTTAACCGCAGCTACGACTTCGGCCTTGCGCCGGACCACCCAGCGGGTGGTTTCGGGTGCCGGGAGCGAATCAATCGTAAGCGGCTCGCCAAGCGGGCCAATCACCATTGCCGGACGAATCTTCTGGTTCTCGATCATCATTTTCCTTGATCGCCGATATTGGGTTCGGCGATATCCGCCTCAATGCACGACTGGACTTTGCCATCTGCTAAATCAGCAGGGTTAACGAGGTATGAGGCATAAGCGGCCTCGGAAAGTCTGGCCGCAGCGCTGCGATCAAAACTTCCAAACGCGGTGGACCTGTCGCTTCCTTGGCCGATCCACTGGCCGAGCAGCGCGCGCCTTGCCTCGTAAGCTGCTGCCAGCCGGGCATGCAGGCCAGGCCAGTCAAGCAGCGACGCAGCGTGGCTATCTCCGCTTTTATCGCGGAGGCTGCCCGCGCCAACGCGATCCCGAAGATTGCCAATAAGGTCGAGTCCGAATTCCATGTCGATCACTATAGGCGCGATAACGTCAAGATGAGGTAAAGCCCGACTTTACCTTGTGTTGACGGAGGTTAACCGAAATCGGCGGGCTTGTTTTGCGCGGCAAGCTTGTTTTGCGTGAATGCCCGCAGCGGTGTAAAGGCCGCGCGCCATGTCCATGCTTTCCGAATCCTTGCCTTGTGCGGCCGCGCTTTCAGCCGCCGCCCTGTTCCAGCTGCCCGAGCCGATGGCCGGCAAGCGGATCGTGGTGGCGATGTCGGGCGGGGTCGACAGTTCAGTGGTCGCCGCACTGGCCGCGCGCAGCGGAGCCGAGGTGATCGGGATCACGCTCCAGCTATATGACCATGGCGCGGCCAGCGGCCGCAAGGGCGCGTGCTGTGCGGGCGATGATATCCGCGATGCCCGCGCGGTGGCCGACCGGCTGGGGATCGCACATTATGTGTTCGATCACGCCAATGCGTTCCGCGAAGAGGTGATCGAGCGGTTTGCCGATGAGTATCTGGCCGGACGCACTCCGATCCCCTGCATCCGCTGCAATATGGGACCAAAGTTCACCGATTTGTTCGCGATGGCGCAGGAGCTGGGGGCTGATTGCCTGGCGACCGGGCATTATGTCCGCCGCGAAACCGGACCTGCCGGGGCCGAATTGCACCGCGCCGTCGATCCGGCCCGCGACCAGAGCTATTTCCTGTTCGCCACCACCCAGGCCCAGCTCGACTATTTGCGCTTTCCGCTGGGCGGGATGCCCAAAGCCGATGTCCGCCGGATCGCCGAGGCCGAAGGCTTGCGCGTCGCTGCCAAGCCCGACAGCCAGGATATCTGCTTCGTCCCCTATGGCGATTACGCGCAGGTCGTGCGCAGCGTCCGCCCTGAAGGCGCCGCGCCGGGCGAGATCGTTCATGCGGCCAGCGGCGAAGTGCTGGGCAGCCATCAAGGCGTGATCGGTTTCACTGTCGGCCAGCGCCGGGGTCTGGAAATCGGCGGCCAGCCCGAGCCGCTTTACGTCATCGCAATCGATGCTCCGGCCCGGCGTGTGATGGTCGGACCGCGCCTTATGCTGGCCGTCGGCACGGCGCAGCTGGTTGAAACCAGCCGGATCGGGCCGCTCCCTGATGTGCCGCTAACCGCCAAGGTTCGCAGCCTTGCCAAGCCGGTGCCGGTGACGCTTGAGGGGGCGCTGGGCGAAGGCAGCGCCGTGACGATCCGCTTCGCCGCGCCCGAATATGGCGTCGCCCCGGGGCAGGCAGCGGTGATCTATGCGGGCGAGCGGATTGTCGGCGGCGGCTGGATCGAAACGACCGAGGCGGTTTAACCGCAGGCTTGCGCGATCAGGTTTAGCGCGGAGGAACCCGGCACCACCGCCTCAAGCGATGCCGCCAGCGCGCATTGCCCAGGCCGGACCGCTTCGCCTGCCACAAACACCTCGTCCTTGAGCGGGATCACCAGCAACGGTGCCCCGGCATAGCGCGCTGCTGTCGCCGGATCGGGCGTGCCCGCCAGCCGGTCGAGCCGGAACAGCGGGCCATCGACCAGCATCGCGCTGCCATCTGGCCCGATATGCCGCCGCAGTGCCGGATCATGCGGCGCGCCCCGCGCCACTGCGACGCCTGCTTCCAGATGCAGTTCACGCGGGCGGCCATAATCATACAGCCGATAGGTGATGTCGCTGTTCTGCTGAACCTCGATCAGGCTGATTCCCGCGCCGATCGCATGGACGGTATTGGCCGGAATATAAAAGAAGTCGCCGCTGCGCACCGGCATCCATTCGAGCAATTGCTCGATCGAGCCATCAAGCGCAGCGGCGCGGATCTGGTTTGCACCAAGCGTTTTGGCAAAACCGATCCCGAGCACTGCGCCCGGATCGGCGCCGATCACCAGCCAGCATTCCGCCTTGCCCTGGCGGCCCAGCCCTTGCGCCATGGTTTGCGCATCCGAGGGATGCACCTGAACCGAGAGCTTCTGGGAGGTGAACAGGTATTTGACCAGCAGGCCGGGCAAAGCCGCGGGCGGTTCAAACCACACCTCGCCGATCCGCTGGCCGACAGGCGCAGCAAATGGCGCTGGGAGGACATCCTTGCCCCACGGCTTTTCAACCATCCTGATCGGCAGCAACCCGCTCACTGGATCATGGCACCGCGCAGCTTGCCAACCTTCTGTGCGCCGGCCGCGCTGGTCACCAGAATATCATCGCCATCGACCACGATGATCACATCCTCCAGCCCGATCGCCGAGACGCGCGGCCCATCGCTGAAGGTCAGCACATTGCGGCAATCAACCAGCTCGGCGCTTCCCCGCACGGCATTACCATCCGCGTCGCGGTCCAGTGCGGTGTGCAGCGCCTCCCAATTGCCGATATCGGACCAGGCCATATCCACCGCGACCATCGCGGCGCGGGCGGTATTTTCCATCACCGCATAGTCGACCGATTCGCCCGCGATGCCTGCAAAAGCCTGAGCATCCGGATGGAACCGCTGGCCGTCGGCATGGCCCTGCACCACCGCCTTGCGGACATCCTCCAGGATTCGCGGGCGATGCGCGCCCAGCTCGCCGAGGAAATCACTGACCCGGAACGCGAAAATTCCGCCGTTCCAGGCATAACCGCCATCCGCCAGAAACGCTTGGGCCTGGTCAAGATCCGGCTTCTCGACAAACCGCGCGACGCGGTAGCCGAGCTCGCCAAGCGCCTCGCCCTGGTGGAGATAGCCGAACCCGGTTTCGGGCCATTTTGGCTCGATCCCGAACGAGACCAGCCAGCCCTCGCGCGCCAGCGACGCTGCCGCTGCCGCAGCAACGCGGAAGGCGGCAACATCGCCGATATGATGATCGCTCGGGCAGACCAGCATCACCGCGTCTTCGGGCAGGCGCAATGCGGCCAGCGCAATTGCGGCAGCAGTGTTGCGCGCCACAGGCTCGACAATTATTTGCGCTCCGGCCCGCCCCCCAAGCTGCGCCTTGACATGGTCCAGATGCGCTGCGCCGGTAACGATTACCGGCGGCCCAAAGCCCGCATCATCGCCCGCACGCGCAAGCGTTGCCTCGAACAGGGTCTGCGCACCGATCAGTGGCAGGAACGGCTTGGGCTTCACCGCCCGGCTGCGCGGCCACAACCGGGTGCCACTGCCGCCGCACAAGATTACCGGGGTGATGGTATGGGTCATGACAAGATTCTCGTTCGAAAGGCGATCTAGAGCATGATGCGAAAAAGTGGGAACCGGCTTTTTGTAAAAAATCACGCGACAACAGAGAATTATAGAGCATGAGGCGATTCAGTTTTATCGCATCATGCTCTACCATAACTCGGCTAATCCTCCCATGGTTCCAACCGGCAGCCCTCGCCCTCGCGGAAAGTGGCAGTCTGGCGGCTGAGCAGCGGAAAGCGGGCGGTAACGCTTTTGGCGTCTTCATCCCCGCTCAGCATCACCAGCTCCATCCCTGATTCGAAGTCCTTGCGGCAATCGCTCAGGCTGCGGCCACCGATATAATGGCACGAACAGGCAACCCGCGCGCCATAGGATGCGCCGGTGGTGGCATAAGTGTGCAGCGGCGTCCAGAAGTAGGCGAGCAGCGCGGCGAGCAAGACCAGGGTGAAAAAAAAGACCCGCCCCCAGCGCCGGGGTCCGGCCGGATTTGCGGCTGATGGGTTTACGGTTGCCATATCTATCCGGTTGCGCGAGGGAAACGCGCCATGTCGACACGCCACCTGACCCTTATCCTGCCGCTGCTTGCGCTGCCAGTCCTTATGGCCTGTGGCAGCAAAACACCGCCGCTGCCGCCCTTGAGCGAACCCGCTCTGGCCGCTGTAAGCAAGCAGCCCGGTGTTCCGCGGGAGAGGCTGGCCCGCGCCGTGGATGCGCTGTTCAGCCAGAGCGATACCGCTGAAACCAGGGCCGTGCTGGTGCTGTATGAGGGGCGGATCGTGGCCGAGCGCTATGGCCCCGGCTATCATGAGAACACCCGCTTCGTCAGCTGGTCGATGGCCAAAACGATTACCGGGGTGATGATCGGGCTGCTGGTGGCGGATGGACGGTTGCGGCTGGATGAAAGCGCGCCAATCCCGGCCTGGCAGCGCCCCGGCGATCCGCGCGGCGAAATTACTCTGCGCCACCTACTCCAGATGCGCTCGGGGCTCAGGCATACCGAGGCGGGCGATCCGGTCTACCGGTCTGACGAAGTGCGGATGCTGTTCCTCGACGGGCGCGACAATATGGCCGCCTATGCCGAGGCCCAGCCATTGGAAGCGTTGCCCGGCCGCAAGTGGGAATATTCCAGCGCGACCACAGTGATCCTGGCCGATCTGGCCGCGCGTGCGCTGACTGCAAGTACCGACCCGGCAACCCGCCGCCGTGCGGTAGGTGAATACCTTAAGACCCGGCTGTTCGAACCGCTCTGGATGCACTCAATGGTCCCTGAATACGATGCTTCGGGTACGCTGATCGGCGGCAGCCTGATCCACGGCACTACCCGCGACTGGGCCAAATTCGGAGAATTCCTGCGATCCGGCGGCGCGGTCAAGGGGGCCCAGCTTGTACCCCGAGGCTGGCTCGAATTCATGATCAGCCGCTCTCCCCGCAATCCCGGCTATGGCGCGCAGATCTGGCTCAACCACCCGCAGGTCGAAGACGGCACGATCCAGTTTCCCGGTGCGCCATCCAGCGTTTTTTCGATGAACGGCCACCTTGGCCAGTATGTCATGATCTCGCCCAGCCAGGGTCTCACTGTGGTCCGGCTCGGCAGAACCGATGATGGGGTTCATCAACCGGTGCGCGACGCGATCGCCCGGATTATCCAGCTGTTCCCGAAGGACGTACAAAAGTGACTGAAAAGACCGCATTGATCACCGGGATTACCGGTCAGGACGGGGCTTATCTCGCCCGGCTGCTGCTGGACAAAGGCTACCGGGTCCACGGGATCAAGCGGCGCGCCTCGAGCTTCAACACCCAGCGGATCGACGAAATCTATGAAGATCCGCATGTCCCCGATCCCAAACTGACGCTGCATTACGGCGATCTGACCGATGCGACCAATCTGATCCGGATTGTTCAGGAAACCCAGCCGGACGAGATCTACAATCTGGCCGCGCAAAGCCACGTTCAGGTCAGTTTCGAAACCCCCGAATATACCGCCAATTCCGATGCGATGGGCACGCTGCGGCTGCTGGAAGCGATCCGGATCCTCGGGCTGGAGAAGAAGACGCGGTTCTACCAGGCCTCAACCTCGGAGCTTTATGGCCTCGTCCAGGAAGTCCCGCAGCGCGAAACCACCCCGTTCTATCCGCGCAGCCCCTATGCGGTGGCCAAGCTCTATGCCTACTGGATCACGGTCAATTACCGCGAAGCTTACGGCATCCATGCCTCCAACGGGATCCTGTTCAACCACGAAAGCCCCCTGCGCGGGGAAACCTTCGTGACCCGCAAGATCACCCGCGCGGTGGCGGCGATCTCGCTGGGGCGGCAGGAGCTGCTCCACCTCGGCAACCTCGATGCACGGCGCGACTGGGGCCATGCCCGCGAATATGTTTGGGGCATGTGGCTGATGGTCCAGGCCGATGAGCCGGACGATTTCGTGCTGGCCACGGGTGAGACCACCACCGTCCGCCAGTTTACCGAATGGGCCTTTGCCGATGCCGGGATCCAGCTGGAATGGCGCGGTGAGGGGGTCGAAGAACAGGGTTTTTGCACGGCGACCGGCACGCTTCGGGTGGCGGTTGATCCGCGCTATTTCCGCCCGACCGAGGTTGATCTGCTGATCGGCGATCCGGGCAAGGCCCACCAGAAGCTGGGCTGGAAGGCGAAGATCAGCGTGCGCGATCTGGTCCGCGAAATGGTGCAGGCCGATCTGGAAACGATGCGCAGTGCGCCCTTAGGCCGGGGCGCTTAACGTCATGTATTCGCTAACCGGCAAGCGCGTTTGGGTGGCAGGTCACCGCGGCATGGTAGGCGCGGCGATCACCCGCACCTTGGCGCAAGAGGACTGCGAAGTGCTCACCGTTACCCGCGAGGCACTCGATCTGACCGATCAGCCGGCAGTGCGCGACTGGATGGCGGATATGCGCCCGCAAGCAGTGTTCCTGGCCGCCGCGCGGGTCGGCGGGATCCTTGCCAATGATACCCATCCGGTCGATTTCCTGCGCGACAATCTGTTGATCGAGACCGCGATCTTCACCGGGGCCCATGCCGCCGGCGTCGAAAAGCTCCTGTTTCTGGGCTCAAGCTGCATCTACCCCAAATTCGCCCCCCAGCCGATCAATGAAGACGCGCTGCTGACCGGCGCGCTCGAGCCGACCAACGAATGGTACGCGATCGCCAAGATCGCCGGGATCAAGCTGGCCCAGGCTTACCGCAAGCAATATGGCTGCGACTACATCAGCGCCATGCCGACCAATCTGTATGGTCCGGGCGATAATTTCGATCTCAATTCCAGCCACGTCCTGCCTGCGCTGATCCGCAAGGTCCATGCCGCCAAACAGTCTGGCGGTACGGTGGAAATCTGGGGGACCGGCACTCCGCTGCGCGAATTTCTATACGTCGATGACTGCGCCGCTGCCTGCCTCCATCTGATGAAGCACTATTCGGGCGATGGGCATATCAATGTCGGTTCGGGCGAAGACCTTTCGATCATGGCGCTGACCCGCCTGGTGATGGAAGTTATCGGTTACGATGGGCCGGTCGTTACCGCCCCTGCCAAGCCCGATGGCACAGCGCGCAAGCTGATGGACAACACCAGGTTGAAAGCGCTGGGCTGGAGCCCGTCGGTCTCGCTACGCGAAGGGATCGCGCTGAGTTATCAGGCGTTTCTGGAGGGCGAGGGGCGCGGGTTTTAGAGCAAGAATCGCCATTGCGAGCCCATCGAATCCCCCTCCCCGTCGGGGAGTGGCTAGGGGTGGGGGAACAAGGTGAGTGGCTCGTATCAACCCCGGCGGCAGTACACCCCCACCCATCCTCCCCCTCTAGGGGGAGGGGTTAAGTGGCTCGTTATAAAACGGAAAAACTCTATAACCGGAATGTCCCTTCGACCACGGTCACGCAAGTTCCGCCCAGCCACGCGCTGGCCCCATCGCGGCGGCAGCTGAGGTGTCCGCCGCGCAATGAGGCCTGAAAGGCGGTGAAGCTTGTCCGCCCCAACCGGTCTGCCCAGAACGGGGTCAGCACCGCATGGGCCGAGCCGGTCACGAAATCCTCGTCAATACCGCAACCGGGCACAAACACCCGGCTGACCACATCGGTCGTCTCGCCTTCAGCAGTGACGATCAGCTGCACATCGCCGAACGCGGCGAGCGCCCTGAAATCGGGGGTCAGTGCGCGGACTTCGCGTTCAGAGGAGTAGAGGAAGACATTGTAATGGCCATCGGACGAGCGCCACACTTCGGTGGGCTGGCCGAGCAGCATCGCCGCCTCGTCCCAGCTGCCGCGCGCCGTGGGGATCGCGGGCAGGGCCAGCTCGTAACCGGCGCCATGGCGCCGCACTTCGAGCACGCCGGCCTGCCGGGTGCGGAACCGGACCTGCTCCAAAGAACCATCGCACGCCAGCAAAACATGGCCCGAGGCCAGCGTGGCGTGGCCGCACAGTCGCACTTCCAGCTCGGGCGTAAACCAGCGCAATTCCCAATCGGCGGCATGGCTCGCATCGGCCACCAGGAAGGCAGTCTCGGCAAACATGTTTTCCGCCGCGATGGCTTGCAGCACACTGTCATCCAGCCAATCCTCCAGCAGCATCACCGCCGCCTGATTGCCCGCAAAGACGCGGGGCGCAAAAGCATCGACATGCCAATAGGGGACCGAAAGGCTCACTTCGCGGGCTCCTGTTGCAGGTGTGTTTCGGCCAGAAGGTCTGTTGCGGCAGGGCCGGATTCATTGACCAGACCTGCGGGATCGGGATGGATCAGGATTTCGATTCCGGGGAATTCAGCGAGCAGCTTGTCCTCGATATCATCCATCACCTGATGCGCCTGCAAGACGGTCATCGCCGGATCGACCCAGACATGAAACTGGACGAAATCCTGGTTGCCGGAGGTGCGCGTGCGCAGATCGTGCAGGCCCTTGAGTTCAGGGTGCCGGGCGACGACTTCAAGGAAGCGGGTCTTCTTTTCTTCTGGCCATTCATGGTCCATCAGCTGTTCGATCGCAGCTTGCGAAGCGCGCCATGCCCCCCAACCCAGCCAGGCCGCGATGGCGAGGCCGAACAGCGGGTCCGCCCCGGCCATCCCGGCATACTGGTCAAGCGCCAGCGCCGCGATGACTGCCAGATTGAGGAACAAATCCGATTTGTAGTGCAGATGGTCGGTCGCGATGGCGAGGCTGCTGGTCTTGCGGATGACGTAGTTCTGCCAGGCCAGCAGCAGCAGGGTGGCGCCGATGGCAATGGCAGAAACCGCAATGCCCTCATCCGCCGCCGCAGTCCGCGCGCCGCCCAGCAACTGCTGCACCGCGCGGGCCGCCAGCGTGAGCGCCGAAATCGAGATCAGCACGACCTGGAACAGCGCCGCCAGCGCCTCGGCCTTGCCATGGCCGAAGCGGTGGTTGTCATCGGCGGGCTGAGCCGCAACCCATACGCCAAGGAGCGTGGCGAGCGAAGCGACCAGATCGAGGACCGTATCGGCCAGACTGCCCAGCATCGCGGTCGATCCGGTCGACCACGCCGCCCAGGCCTTCAGAGCGACCAGCAGCAGCGCCACCGAAATGCTGGCCAGCGCGGCGCTGCGATTGAGAAAGGCGTGGGAGCTGTTCATGGATAGAGCAATTGGCTGGACCAGTCGCCCGCGCTGCGGGTGAAGCGGCGGCGTTCATGCAGGCGGTGGGCGCGGTCGCACCAGAATTCGATGGCATCCGGGACCACGCAAAAGCCGGTCCAGTGCGGCGGGCGGATCACGGCGCGGCCGGCAAATTCCTGCTCTACCGCGTCATAGCGCGCGAGGAAGGTTTCGCGGCTCTCGAGCGGCGCGGATTGGTCTGAGGCCAGCGCGCCCAGCTGTGAATCGCGGCTGCGGCTGGCAAAGTAGGCATCGGCAACGGTTTCATCGACCAGGCTAAGCGCGCCCTCGATCCGGATCTGGCGGCGCAGCGACTTCCAGTGAAACAACAGCGCGGCATGCGGGTTGGCGAGGATTTCTCCGCCTTTGCGGCTATGGCTGTTGGTGTAAAAAATGAACCCGCCAGGGCCATGCCCCTTGAGCAGCACCATCCGCACCGATGGCCGGCCATCGGGTGTCGCGGTGGCCAGCGCCATGGCGTTTGAATCATTCAGCTCGCTGACCCGCGACTCGGCGAACCAGCTGTCGAACAGCGTAAAGGGATCGCCGGAGGATATCACTTCGCTGCTGACTTCGATGCTCACCGGCTCGCTCCGTTCAATATTGGGGCGATCCGCATAGCGCCGCAGCAAGCCAGATGAAAGCGCCGACACCGCCGAGCTTGCCGGATCGTGCTTACTTACCTAGCTAGGCTTGATGTCCGATCCCTATACGACCCTGGGCCTGGCCCGCAGCGCAACCGAAAAGGACATCAAGTCCGCCTATCGCAAGCTGGCAAAAGAGCTCCACCCCGATCGCAATACCGACAATCCCGAGGCGACCGAGCGGTTCAGCGAGGTGACCCGGGCCTATGATCTGCTAACCGACAAGGACAAGCGCGCCCGCTTTGATCGGGGTGAGATCGACGGCGAGGGCAATCCGGCTGCGCCGTTCGGCTATGGCGGCGGCAGAGGCGCCGGTCAGGGCAGCGGCCCGCGTGGCGGCTTTGAAGGCTTCGGCGGCGGCGAAGGCATCGATATAAGCGATATTTTCGATGGGCTATTCGGCGGCCGTGGCGGCGGAATGGGTGCCGGAATGGGCAGCAGCCCTGGCCGGGGCCGGGCCGCTCCCAAGGGGGCCAATGTCCAATATCGGCTGGCGGTCGCGCTGACCGATGCCGCGACACTGGCAACCCAGCGGATCACATTGGCCGATGGCAAGACGATTGATCTGAAACTCCCCCCGGGGGTTGAAGATGGCACCCAGATGCGGCTTGGCGGCAGAGGTGAAGGCGGACCGGGCGGGGCAGGCGATGCGATCGTTACGATCCAGGTCCAGCCCCATGCCTACTTCCGCCGCGAGGGTGACAATATCCGGCTCGATTTGCCGATCGCGGTGAATGAGGCAGTCCACGGGGCGAAGGTCAAAGTCCCGACCGTGGAAGGCGCGGTCATGCTCACTGTCGCTCCGGGCAGCAGTTCGGGCAAGACCCTGCGGCTGAAGGGCAAGGGCTTTACCCGCAAGGACGGAACCCGCGGCGACCAGCTGATCACGCTGGAAATCCAGCTGCCCGAAGGGGAGGCTGCGGCCGATCTTGCGGCGCGGCTGGAGGGCTGGAGCGATCCGCGCGGCCTGCGCAGCCGGTTTGGCGTCTGAGCGCGGGCCGCAGCGATGGGAAAACGGCCCCTCAACACGATCGACCCGCCGCCGCTGACCGTCCCGGATCTTTCGCCCGAAGCCCGCCGCAAGCAGGCGCTGCGCTGGCGGGCAGGCTTGCAGGAGCGGGTGGAAGAGCGCGTCGGCCCCAACGGCACGTTCTGGGCGACCCGGCTCTACCGCATCGTCACCCGGATCTGGACCGGCGCCTATAACGACGGCTTCATCCATGCTGGCAATCTGGCCTATATGTCGATCCTGGCGCTGTTTCCTTTCTTCATCACAGTCGGGGCGATCTTCTCGCTGCTGGGCGAGGCGGCCCAGCGCGAGGCTTCGATCCGCACGTTTCTGCAGGCAGTACCGCCGGTAGTCGCCGCCGCGATCGAGCCGGTTGCGCGCGATGTGATTTCGGCCCGCAGCGGCTGGCTGCTGTGGGTGGGCGGGCTGGTTGGCCTGTGGACGGTCGGCAGCTTGATCGAAACGATTCGCGATATCCTGCGCCGCGCCTACGGTACCAGCTCGGCCGCCGCCTTCTGGCGCTATCGCCTGATTTCCACAGGGGTTATCGTTGTCGCAGTGGTGGCGCTGCTGTTTTCGCTGTTCGCGCAGGTCGCCATCGGCGCCGTGGAGCAGGTCATTGCCGCGTGGTTTCCACGCTTTGCGGGCTGGACCGATACGTTGACCACGACCCGGTTGGTTCCCGCAGGCATCCTCTATATCTCGCTTTACCTGCTGTTTTACACGCTGACCCCCAGCGCCTATCGGGCCCGGCGCTATCCCAAATGGCCCGGCGCGCTGCTGGTGACGGGCTGGTGGGTGACCGTCATGGCGGCCCTGCCGCAAGTGCTCGCCCGCTTTTTCACCTATGACCTGACCTATGGCAGCCTGGCGGGCGTGATGATCGCGCTTTTCTTTTTCTGGCTGGTCGGCCTAGGAATGGTCGTGGGGGCCGAATTGAACGCCGCGCTGGCGGTTACCCCGGAAGAGCGGGATATGACCGGGCATCGGCTTGAAACGAGCGAACGGCCTGAAACAAGCGGGAACAAACAGCTATGACCGGATTGATGCACGGAAAGCGCGGCCTGATCATGGGGCTTGCCAACGACAAGTCGCTGGCCTGGGGGATCGCCCAGAAGCTTGCCGAGCACGGCGCAGAACTGGCGTTCTCCTATCAGGGCGAGGCGCTGGAAAAGCGGGTCCGCCCGCTGGCGGCAAGCCTGGGCAGCGATTTCCTGATCGATTGCGATGTGTCCGAAATGGGCGCGCTTGACACTGCTTTTGCGACGCTGGCCGCGCGCTGGCCGACCATCGACTTCGTGGTTCACGCGATCGGCTTTTCGGATAAAGCCGAGCTGCGCGGCAAATATGTCGATACCAGCCTCGAAAACTTCCTGATGACCATGAACATCTCGGCCTACAGCCTGGTCGCGGTGACCCAGCGCGCCGCCGCGATGATGCCAGAAGCGGGCGGCTCGATCGTGACGCTGAGCTATTACGGCGCGGAAAAGGTCATCCCGCATTACAATGTGATAGGGGTCGCCAAGGCGGCGCTGGAAGCCAGCGTCAAATATCTCGCCAATGATCTGGGTCCGGCCAATATCAGGGTCAACGCGATCTCGGCAGGCCCGATCAATACGCTGGCCGCCAGCGGGATCGGCGATTTCCGTTACATCCTCAAGTGGAATGAGCTGAACGCGCCGATGCGCCGCAATGTGACGATCGAGGATGTGGGCGGCAGCGCGCTTTACCTGCTGTCCGACCTCGCCTCAGGCGTGACCGGGGAAGTTCATCATGTCGATGCCGGCTATAATGTGATCGGCATGAAGCAGGAAGACGCGCCCGATATCGCGCTGAGTTAGGGTCAGACCCTAGCTCTTGGGCTGCGGCAGGGGTTCGTCCTCCGCAGCGGGTGCAGCCTGAGCAGCTTTCTGCCGCGCTTCATATTCCTTTTCAGCCGCCTCGACCCGGGCCTGGGTTTCAGCCGCCTCGGCATCGATCGTAATCATCCGCTTGGCGCGTTCGGCGGCGATCATCTCACTGAATTTCAAATTGGGATCGCTCGCTTTCTCGGCATAGGCAGCATCGATCAGTCTGCCGGCACAGCCGGTCCAGCCCGCCGAACCGACCGGCGAGCAGCTCGTCGTGCCAAATTTGCCGACGGTTTCATAGGCGAGAACCTTGTTGCTCCAGGCCTCGTTCTGGGGCGAGGCTGTGCCGCGCAGGATTTCGGGAATGCGAAACCGTTCCGATTCGGGCTTGCGGGCACAGATGATGATCTCATTTTCGCTCGAAGGCTGGCAGACATCATCGCCATAGACGATCAGCTGGTTGACCTTGTCCCCGCCAGCATCCTGGGCCGTAGCTGGCGACGCAAACAACATTCCGGCACCAAGTGCGGCAGCAACGGCGAAAAGCGGACGCATGGGAAGCTCCTTGGTTGTCTTCGAGTAGATATAAGCATGTAGCGCGCTGAATAACAGATGAAGCTAGGTGTTTAGTCCCGGCATTTGATGGGTTGGATTGATTGTAAATCTGTCTGGCTCGATTGTCCATATTTTGCAGATGTATTCGAAGGGCGTGAGGCCCTTGAGTGTCTTCAGCCTCCGCCCGTAATTGTAGGCATCGATG
>JANMKT010000115.1:0-4273 GCA_031372185.1 Novosphingobium sp. | reverse complement strand
ACATCGCACGCACTGTCTCGACTACGCTCGACACGAACGGATCAGGGAAATGGAATGTTCCGCTCGCACTTGCGCAGCCCCTTGACCTCACCTACCCGCGCAAAATGATCGAAATCAACCGCCTCAAACGCATCCAGTTCCGCGCCTGGCATCGCGGCACGCGCGAAGCGGATTATATGATAGGCGGACTGTTCGATCGCTATCACCGCGATTGGGACGAGGCGGCGACCGCCTGGTTTGAGGCGCTGATCGAAGAAGAAGACGTTGATATCATGGGCTGGGCCTTGGGCACTCTGGAAGTGCCGCCCGAATATGCCGGCGCGCAAATGGATTTGATGAAGCGCCTCGATTACGTTGAAATCCCGCGCTGACGGTATAAGGCCGCTCGCTTCAACCATGCCCGATCTTTCCCGCATCCTTGCCGCCAAGACGCCGCTGACCCTCGCTTCGCTGGCCCGCGGCGCGCAACCGCTGGTGCTGGCTGACCTCGCCCGCGCCGCAAAATCCCGCGCGGTGTTCATCGCAGCGGACGAAGCGGCGATGCGCAGTGTCAGCGAGACCGCCGCTTTCTTCGCGCCTGAGCTGGAAGTGATCGAGCTGCCCGCGTGGGATTGCCTGCCCTATGACCGGGCCAGTCCGGCCCTGTCGGTCAGCGCGCGGCGGCTCTCTGCATTGCACCGGCTGCAGGTGCTGCCTGCCGGGCCGCAATTGCTGGTCACCACGATTAACGCCCTGCTCCAGCGGGTGCAGACCCCGTTCCGGGTGCGCGAATCGGTCCGGCTGCTGAAGCCAGGCATGGAGATTTCCCGCGACAGCCTGATCGCGCTGCTTCAGCGGCAGGGCTACTCGCGCACCGATACGGTGATCGACGCGGGCGAATATGCCGTGCGCGGCTCGATCTTCGATATCTTCCCATCGGGCCTTGAAAGCGGACTCAGGCTCGATTTCTTTGGCGATGAGCTGGAAACGCTGCGGCTGTTCGATCCAAGCACCCAGCGCTCGATCGGCGTGCTGGATCAGCAGCTGCTGCTCCCGGCCAGCGAAGCCTTGCTCGATGAGGAATCGGTCAAGCGCTTCCGCACCCGCTATCGCGAGCTGTTCGGCGCCAATGCCACCGCCGATCCGCTCTATCAGGCGGTCAGTGACGGACGGCGGCTCGCCGGGATGGAGCATTGGCTCCCCTTGTTCGAGGACCGGCTGGTCCCGCTGTTCGATCATCTCAGCCCTGCCGATGTGCTGGTGATCGACAATGCGGCGCTGGGTGCGGCGGATGAGCGGCTGGGCGATATCGCCGACTACTATGCCGCCCGCAGCGATACCTCGGGCAAAGCGGCGGGAAGCTATCGCCCGCTTGAACCTGCCGCGCTTTATCTGGCACGCGCCGAGCTGGACGAAGCGCTCAAATCGCGCCCGGTCCACCGCGCCGATATCTTCGCCCAGCCGGAAGGTCCGGGGATTATCGAATTCGGCTTCACCTCGGGCCGCGATTTCGCACCCGAACGCGCCCGCGGCGACAATGTTTATGAGGCCGCTGCCAAATATCTGACCGGCGCGGCCAAGCGCGGCAAGAAGGCGATCATCGCCGCCTACACCACCGGCAGTCGCGCCCGGATCGCGGCGATCCTGGGCGAGGCGGTCAAACCCGCACCGATCATGGCCGATGACTGGCAGGAGGCATTGGGCCTCGCCGCCAAGGGCGTGCCAGTGGCGCTGATCCTTCCGCTCGAAGCCGGATTTGCCAATGACGAGCTGGAGATCGTCACCGAGCAGGATATTCTGGGCGACCGACTGGTCCGCCGCAAGAAACGCCGCAAAAGCGCCGATGCGTTCCTTGCCGAACTGTCTGCGCTCGGCCCGGGTGATCTGGTGGTCCATATGGATCACGGGATCGGCCGTTATGAGGGTCTACGGTCGATCCCGGTCGGCAACAGCCCGCATGATTGCGTGATGCTGAGCTATGCCGGCGGCGACAAGCTGTACGTGCCCGTAGAGAATATCGACGTCCTCAGCCGCTATGGCAGCGATAGCGAGACGGTCGGGCTCGACCGGCTCGGCGGCGAAGGCTGGCAAAAGCGCAAGAGCCGCCTGAAAGAACGCATCCGCGCCATCGCGCATGAGCTGCTCAAGACCGCTGCCCTGCGCGCGCTGCGTCAGGCCACGGTAATCGAGGCAGATGCAGCAAGCTATGACCAGTTCGTCGATCGGTTTCCGTGGGACGAGACCGAGGATCAGGAACGCGCGATCGAGGAGGTGCTAGAGGATCTGGCCGCCGGCCGCCCGATGGACCGCCTGGTTTGCGGTGATGTCGGATTCGGCAAGACCGAGGTTGCCCTGCGCGCCGCGTTTGTTGCGGCCATGTCAGGGCAGCAAGTGGCGATCGTCGCGCCCACCACGCTGCTCGCCCGCCAGCACTTCAGCAATTTCGTTGAGCGGTTTGCCGGGTTCCCGCTCAATATCGGGCGGTTGTCTCGGCTGGTCCCGCCCAAGGAGGCCAACTCCACCCGCGACCGGCTGACCAATGGCACCGTCGATATCGTCATTGGCACCCATGCGATCCTCTCCAAATCGGTCAAGTTCAAGCACCTCGGCCTGGTTATCGTCGATGAGGAGCAACGCTTTGGGGTCAACCACAAGGAAGCGCTCAAGCAGCTGCGCGCCAACGTCCATGTCCTCACCCTCACCGCCACGCCGATTCCGCGCACGCTGCAGATGGCGATGTCGGGCCTGCGCGAGCTTTCCACCATCCAGACCCCGCCGGTCGATCGCCTCGCGGTGCGGACCTATGTGATGGAATGGGACGATATGGTGATGCGCGAGGCGTTGCTGCGCGAACATCACCGCGGCGGGCAAAGCTTCATCGTCGTGCCGCGGATCGCCGATATGGCAGATGTCGAGGAATGGCTGCGGAATACCGTCCCCGAAGTGCGCTTCGTCAGCGCTCACGGCCAGATGAGCCCGAGCGAAGTCGAAGAGCGGATGAGCTCGTTCTATGAAAAGAAATATGAGGTGCTGCTCTCCACAACCATCGTTGAAAGCGGCCTCGATATTCCCTCCGCCAACACCATCATCATCCACCGCGCGGATCGGTTCGGCCTGGCACAACTCTACCAGCTGCGCGGCCGGGTCGGCCGGGCCAAGCTGCGCGCCTATGCCTATTTGACCACGCCGGCCGATCAGCAATTGCCAGAAGTTGCCGAGAAGCGCCTGAAAGTATTGGGTGATCTGGATTCGCTGGGTGCCGGGTTCCAGCTTGCCAGCCACGATCTGGACATTCGCGGCGCGGGCAATCTGCTTGGCGATGAGCAATCCGGCCATATCCGCGAGGTTGGCTTCGAGCTGTATCAATCCATGCTGGAGGACGCGATTTTGGCGGCCAAGGCGGGCGAGATGGGGCTGGCGCGCGAACGCCATTCGCTCAACCCGCAGATCACCGTCGATGCCCCGATCATGATCCCCGAGAGCTACGTGCCAGACCTGACCGTGCGGATGGCGCTCTATCGCCGCCTCAACGATGCCGAGGATCAGGCCGATATCGAATCCCTGTCAGCCGAAATGATCGACCGCTTCGGACCCTTGCCGCAGCCGACCGCCAATCTGATCAAGCTGATCGAGATCAAACGTCAGGCGATCCTTGCCAACATCTCTAAGATCGACGTCGGCCTGAAGGGCACGCTGGTCCACTTCCACAACGACAGCTTCCCCGATCCGCTCGGCCTGATCGCCTATGCCGAGCGCTTGCAAGGCACAATCAAACTGCGCCCCGACAACAAGCTGGCCGTAACCCGCGCCTGGAGCGATCCGGCCGCCCGGCTCAACGGCTTGTTCCAGCTGACCAAGGGCCTGAGCGTAATCGCGCGGAAGGCCGCGAAGATGCAGCTCTCAGCCTAACCCCTCCTCTTCAGGGGAGGGGCAGCGAGACTTGGCGGCTCTGCCGCCTAGTCGCAGCGGGGTGGGGCCTATCCTCCCACGCGACGTTTGACCCAGCGGAGAGGCCACACCCCAACCCCTCCCCTGAAGTGAAGTGGCTTTAGAGTATCCGTGATGATCAAGCTGGATCGCATCATGCTCTATAGTTCTTTGTTGTCGCGCGATTTATTGCGAAAAACCGGTTCCCACTTTTTCGCATCACGCTTTAGGCTCAGGACCTGTTAACCGCACCTTCGAGGCGGCAAAATGGCGAACATATCGGGCGGAAATGCGCGCCGTTAAGACTGGACGTCTTTGCAAGCGTATTTCTGTTCGAGATGGAAGCCATTTTGCCGTCCAAGCGGAT
>JANMKT010000110.1:0-3455 GCA_031372185.1 Novosphingobium sp. | reverse complement strand
GGCCAGTTTAGCCGTTTGGATCGACCTTGTTCGAAATGAAGCCGACGGTCGGGTAACCAGAGATCTGCACGTTGAAGATTGCCCCGGCAACGCAGCGCCAGGGCGCCTCAACGTCACCGCGGATATGGACTTGCGGGATCTTCTCCGGGTTGTCCCTCAGCACTTCGGGTCCGCCAGCAGCTTTCACGATGGCATCAAGCCGCTTGAACGCAAGGTCGCGGAGTTCGTTTGAATCAACCGGCGTGATGTTGTTGAAATAGATCCGGCATTCCCCGCCCCGATAGGCTCCCTCGAAACCGGGCTCGCCCGCACTGCGGCCGCCTGCATCGGTGGTGGTTACCGTCAGCAGCAGGTTTTCAACCTTGTCCTTCGATTCAACCGATTCGAAGATCGGGATTTTGAGCTTTTCGATCGTCTGGATCGCGATCGGAACCGCGATGAGGAAGATGATCAGCAGCACCAGCATCACGTCCACGAGTGGCGTAGTGTTGATGTCCGACATCGGCCGTTCTTCACCGCCAGCGCCGCCTACCGAAATCGCCATTGTGTCATCCTATCCTTAGCATTGCCCTGGTCTGGCGGCGGGCATGCAAGTGCAGCCAGCCGGTTGGACACGAGGGAGAAGCGGCTGCCCCGGCGAGAGCCGGGGCAGTGCCACGATCAGGCTGTTCAGGCCTTGGCAGCCGGAGCCGCCGCCTTGGCTGCCCCAACGGCCGGCTTCACTGCACCCTTGGAGTTGATGTAGGCCAGGACGTCGGTCGAGAAGCTCGACAGGTCATTGGCGATGTTCTTGTTGCGGGCCTGCAGATAGTTGTAGGCGAGCACCGCGGGAACCGCGACGAGCAGACCAAGCGCGGTCATGATCAGAGCTTCACCGACCGGCCCTGCGACCTTGTCGATCGAGGCCGATCCGGCGATGCCGATGGCGATCAGCGCGCGATAGATGCCGACAACGGTCCCGAACAGCCCGATGAACGGCGAGGTTGCGCCAACCGTGGCGAGGAACGGCAAACCTGCCGCGAGGCGCGCATTGATCGCATGTTCCGAGCGGGCGAGCGAGCCGTGCAGCCAATCATGCGATTCCATCGCATTGGCCATCTTGCCATGCTGGTCTTCGGCGGCCAGGCCATCATCCACAATCTGGCGCCAGGCGCTGTTCTTATCAAGCTTTGCAGCCCCTTCGCGTAGCGTGGGTGCGCGCCAGAAGGTGCCGCGCAGATCACGGCCCTGGCGCATCAGCTTGGCTTGTTCGAACCATTTGGTGAACAGGATGAAGAACGAGCCAAACGACATGATGCCCAGAATGGTAACTGTCGCCTTGGCGATGAAGCCGCCCTGTTCCAGTGCTTCTGCGAAGCCAAACTTGTTTTGCGGAGCCGCGTTTGCGGCGGCGGCGAGAAGTTCAAAAAGCATGCGGAAAGTCCTCTCAAGCAATTGGGTGGTATTGAGCCTTTCCCTCGGGAAGCCGGCCCATAGTTGAAAATCAGTCTTTGGGTATTTGCCAGCGCACCGAGCTGGACCAGCTACTCGAAGTCGGCTGGCCTTCACCATCGGTGGCAGGATTGAAACGGCCACGCCGCGTGATTAGCGAGCAGGTTGCGGCATCGAGTTCAGAAGAGCCGCTCGACCCCGTGACATCACAGCTGGCGACACGGCCATCGGACCCAACCGAAACCCGGAAGCGGGTCACACCTTCCTGTTCTTCGCGCAGGGCGCGCGAAGGATAGTCGTTCGAGTTGGCCCAGCTGCCTGGATTGCCCTTTGGCGTCGGCCCCTTCGGCTGGATCCGCGGCGGCGGCGGTGCGGTCGGCGCAGGCGGTGCCAGCACGATCGGGGCAGGTGGCGGCGGGTTTTGCACCGTGGTAATCTGCGGCGGGGTGACCGACACGTTGATCCTGACCGGCGGCGCAACTGGCGGCGGTGGCGTGTTGATCTTTTTGGGCGGAGGGGGTGGTTCTTTCTTCACCTCTTCCTTAATGTCGATCGCAGTTACCTTCTTGATGAGCTTGGCAGCTCCTTCATAGGCGAGGCCGGTCACCAGCGCATAGCCGAGGACAATGTGGATAATAGCAACGACAATTAACGCGGTAATCCGGTTGCCGCTCATCTGTTGGTCAGCGTAAGCCATTCAGACGCATCACTCCTAGCAGTTCCCCCAGAGCCGAAGCCCGGGCCGACACGCGAGCCGATCAAGATCGACCCACGCGTCCAGTTTCCCAATTTATACCCTGCCGGCTAAACCGGATGTCCCATCGGGCGACCGATATCCAGCAGGGTGTTTTTCGGGTGTCAGTTCTAGTTTCACCCGGATTTCCGTATTGCTTAACTCCGTTATCCGGGAGGCGCAACGCTTTATCCATTAACACGTGATTCACCTGTGGTAAGGGCACAGTGCTGCCGAAAACCCCAATTTCCGGCGCTTGCGCAGCGCTGCCGGGCAGGAGCACAACTTTGAGCATTTTTCCGTATCCCCGATTCCAGCGGGTCACGACCGTCTTGCTTGCTGTGGCGGGATTGCAATCGATCACACTCGCTCATGCCGATTCGCCGCCGCCGCCGCCGCCAACGGCAGTGCTGCCCAGCTATGCCGATCTAGCCGATCTGGCTGATGCGGCTGCGCTGGTGGTCCGCGCGATGCCGCGCAAGATTGCCCGGCTTGAGCCTGCCCGTGCGCCCGGATTGAAGCCGGGTACGGCACGGCTCTATATCGAGGCCAAAACTCAGGCGCTGGTTGCCGGGCGCGCACCGCTGGGCGAGGCATTGCGGTTTCTGGTTGATGTCCCGCTGGATACCAAGAGCAAGCTCCCCAAGCTCAAGAAGAAGAGCATGGTGCTGTTTGCGCGGGCCGTGCCGGGCCATGCGGGCGAGCTGCAGCTGGTTGCCCCCGCTGCCTGGCTGCTGTGGGATCCGGCGCTCGACGGGCGGCTGCGCGGGGTTCTGGGCGAGCTGCTGGCGCCAGGCGCACCGCCGCGAATTTCCGGGGTGCGCGAGACCATCCACGTCAGCGGCAATCTGGCGGGCGAGGGCGAGACCCAGCTGTTCCTCGCCACTGCCAATGACGAGCCGGCCGCGATCACCGTCAATCGCAGCCCCGGCCAGCCGCCGCACTGGAGCGTGTCGTTCTCCGAAGTGCTCGACCAGAACGGCGGGCAGCCGCCACGCGATACGCTGGCCTGGTATCGGCTGGCCTGTTTTCTGGGCCCCCAATTGCCAGGCGATGCGACAGTATCGGGCAGTGATGCCGACCGCGCGCTGGCAGCAGCGGATTATCGCTATGTCCTGAGCCAGCTTGGGCCCTGCCCGCGCACGCGTCGCTAAGTGTTTAGTCCCGGCATTTGATGGTGTAATATTCAGCCATCAATGGAAGGACGCACTATGGGACAGATTCTACACGGGAGCGCCCGCACGACAGCGGCAGTCCGTCGAGCGATACAACATAGTCAAGAGAGCCTGAT
>JANMKT010000050.1:0-12898 GCA_031372185.1 Novosphingobium sp. | reverse complement strand
CGTCGTCATCCCCGGCTCGACGGGGGTTCGGTGGCCTCATGGATGCAATTTCGTAAAATTGAGGCCCGCGGTCCCGGGTCGAGCCGGGGACGACGAGCCAGCTTATTTCTTCAGTTCACGGGCCAGCGTGCTTTGCGTCGTCTTGCCATAGGGCGGCTTGAACCCCGAAAGCTTGGCAATATCCATGCCCGACTGGCGATAGACGGCGCGGGCGTGGCTGAAGGTCCTGAAGCCATCCTGACCGTGATAATTGCCCATGCCTGATGGGCCGACCCCGCCGAACGGCAGGTCTTCCATCGCATTGTGGAACAATACATCGTTGACGGTCACGCCGCCGGAAATCGTCTTGGTCAAAACCTGCTGCTCCTCGGCCTTGTCGCTGCCGAAGTAATAAAGGCCGAGCGGGCGATCATGCGCGTTCACATAATCGAGCGCCTCGTCCAGCTTGCCATAGGTTTTGACCGGCAGGATCGGGCCAAAGATTTCCTCCTGCATCACCTTCATATCGTCGGTGACGTTGCGCAGGATGGTCAGCGGCATCTTGTTGCCGTTGGAGGTGCTGAAATCCTCGCCCGCCGGATTAACTTCGATCAGCTCGGCGCCCTTTTCCTTCGCATCGGCAAGATAGCCCTGCAACCGCTCAAAGTTCCGACCATTGACCACCGAGGTGTAATCGTCGTTCTGCAGCAGCGCCGGATACATCGCCGAAACCGCGGCAACGACGCTGGCGATCACTTCGCTCTCCTGCTCTTCGGCCACCAGCAGATAATCGGGGGCGAGGCAGATCTGGCCTGCGTTCATCATCTTGCCCAGGGCAACCCGCTCACCCACCTTCTTCTTGTCAGCACTGCGCCCGATGATGGTGGGGGATTTTCCGCCCAGTTCCAGAGTTACGGGCACGAGGTTTTCGGCCGCCGCGCGCATGATATGTTTGCCCACGCTGGTCGCGCCGGTGAAGATCAGGTGGTCGAACGCGAGTTTGGAAAAGGCGGTCCCGATATCGACCCCGCCGGTGAACACCGCGATTTCATCCTCGGCGAAATACTTCGGCACGGCTTCGGCAAAAACCTCTGCCACCCGCTCGGTAAACTCGGATGGCTTGATCATTACGCGGTTACCGGCGGCAAGGATTCCAGCCATCGGGACCATGACCATGCCAACCGGGAAGTTCCACGGTGCGATCACGCCGACCACGCCCTTGGGCTGATAGACCACCTCTGCCTTGGCCCCCAGCAGACCGAGTGGGAACATCGCCTTGCGCCGCTCATTGCGCGACCACCCTTCGAAATGCTTACGCGCATGTTTGAGCGCGCCGACCGAGGGCATGATGTCGGTCATCAGGGTCTGTTCGGTGCTGCGATGGCCGAAATCGGCCGAAACGGCTTTGGCGAACTCGTCCTTGTAGTCGATCAGCAACGCGATCGCCCGGTCAATCCGGTCGCGCCGGACCGGCATGGCTTCGGGCAACGCGGCGGTAAATGCCGCACGTTGGCTGGCCAGGACAGTGTCCAGGCGCGCGAGTTCGGTGATCGACATCAAGTTCTCCCGTTTCGATTTGCCACTCTCTTTCCTCAAGGCGCAGCGCTTGGCAAGGTTCCATGCTATCGGATGGATAATTGCCAACGCCGCAGCGCAGCATTATGCAACCGCAATACCCACCCAATTCGCCCCTAGAAAGGCCCACCGCCATGGCCCAGCTTTCCGCAAACGATCCGATCGTGATCCTCTCCTATGCCCGCACCCCGATGGGCGGGATGCAAGGCGTGCTGTCCGATGTTTCGGCAACCGATCTGGGAGCGACCGCGATCCGCGGCGCAGTCGCGCGGGCCGGAATTGACGGTGCCGATGTCGAGCGCGTTTATATGGGCTGCGTCCTCCCTGCTGGCCTTGGCCAGGCCCCAGCCCGCCAGGCGACGATCAAGGCGGGTCTTCCCAAATCAGTTCAGGCAACCACGGTTAACAAGGTTTGCGGCTCGGGCATGCAGACGGTGATCATGGGTGCAGAGGCGCTGGCTTGCGGATCGATCGATATGGTGGTGGCCGGCGGGATGGAAAGCATGACCAACGCGCCGTATTTGCTCAAAAAGCACCGCTCGGGCGCGCGGATCGGGCATGATACTGCCTATGACCATATGTTCCTCGATGGGCTGGAAGACGCCTATGAGGCGGGCCGGGCGATGGGCACATTCGCGCAGGATACCGCCAATGACTATCAGCTGACCCGCGAGGCACAGGACAGCTATTCGATCGAATCGCTCCGCCGCGCCAAGGCCGCGATCGATGAAGGTGCGTTCAAGGATGAAATCGTGGCCGTTACCGTGGTCAGCCGCGCGGGCGAGAGCATTGTCGATACCGACGAGCAGCCCGGCAAGGGCCGTCCGGACAAGATCCTGACGCTCAAACCCGCTTTCGCCAAGGACGGCACGATCACCGCTGCCACCTCCAGCTCGATCTCGGATGGCGCCGCTGCACTGGTTCTCACCCGCGCCAGCGTTGCAGCGGCCAAAGGCATGACCCCGGTAGCACGGATCATCGCAGTCGCCGCCCATGCCCAGGAACCCAAGGACTTCACCACCGCCCCGGTCGGCGCGATCACCAAGGTGCTGGACAAGGCCGGCTGGACCATGGCCGATGTCGATCTGTTCGAGGTCAACGAGGCCTTCGCTTGCGTCGCGATGTTCGCGATGCACGATCTGGGCATTCCGCATGACAAGATCAACGTTCACGGCGGCGCGACTGCGCTGGGGCACCCGATCGGTGCATCGGGCGCGCGGATCATCACCACGCTGATCGCGGCACTGAAACGTCATGGCAAGACCAGGGGAATCGCAAGTCTGTGTATTGGCGGCGGCGAGGCAACGGCGCTGGCGGTGGAGTTGATCTGATCCGCCGAGGTTAGCGCAAACTGCGCTAAATCTGACGCATAGTGTGTCTCCGCGAAGGTGGGGACCTCAGGCCTCGGGCGACAGGTTGCTGTTCAACCTCCTGAGGCCCCCGCTTTCGCAGGGGAGCACGACATGATTCAGAATTCACCGAGACTGCTCTAGCTTACCTCAGGGCTCTCCTGCCCCCCACAGCCGGGCCTGCGGAACATAGCCGCGGCGATCCCCGATGGTGAAGCCGCACCAACCCGCGCTGCAATCGCCCAGCAGGCCAACCACGCCAGGCTCGACCTGCCACAACAGCCTTGCCCCGGCATCACCCTTGTCGCGCATCTCGGCCAGCCCCTTGCCATTCACTACCGCACCGCGCTCCCGAGTCAGAAAGCGTGACATCATCCAGCCCTGGTTGCCGGCCGAATCCTGCACCAGCCGCCAGCCATCCTTGAGCCGGATGACCCTGAGCGGCAGATGCTGGCGGTGATAAACCCAGCTGATCCGGTAATCCTCGCCAGGGCCGACCCGCAGATTAACCTCTTCCGAGCGGATCGAAGCCCAATAGGGGGTCTTGGTATTATCAGCAGAAACCGGAAAAGCCGCGCCAAAACCGATTACGCAAAAGGTAAGGAAATCTCGCATTTTCATAACCCACCGATAGCGGCATAACCCCACCCGGTTCAAGGCCGCTTGACCAGTTGCCCCCGCGCGGCCTAGCGATTGCGGATGCCCGTAGTATCCGATATCACTCTCACTCGCCGCATCACCGGTATTCCGCGTGTGATCGTCACGCGGCGCCTGATGCCCTCGGTCGAAGCCCGCATGGGCGAGCTGTTCGAGGTGGTGCCGAGCAGCGACGATCACCCGATGAACCGCGACGAACTGATCGCTGCGATGCGCGATGCCGATGTACTGGTCCCTACGGTAACTGACCGGATCGACGAGACCATGATCGAAGCGGCTGGCGCGCGAATTGGCCTGATCGCCAATTTCGGCGCAGGGATCGAGCACATCGATCTGGCCGCCGCCCGCGCCGCCAGGATCATCGTCACCAACACCCCCGGTGTGTTCACCGACGATACCGCAGACATGACCATGACGCTGATCCTGTCGGTGCCGCGCCGGGTGGTTGAGGGCGTGCGATTGGTGCGGCGGGGTGAGTGGACCGGCTGGGCACCTTCGGCCATGCTCGGCCACCGGATCGGCGGCAAGCGGCTGGCGGTCATCGGCATGGGCCGGATCGGGCAAGCTGTGGCTCACCGCGCCCGCGCCTTTGGCCTCGATATCACCTATCACAGCCGCCACCGCTTGCCCGCTGCGCTCGAAAACATGCTGGGGACGCGTTATGAAGAGAATCTCGACCGACTGATAGCCGAAGCCGATATTCTCACCCTGCATTGCCCGGCCAGCCCCGAAACGCACCACATCCTGAATGCTGCCCGGATCGCGGCGATGAAACCCACCGCCTTTGTGATCAACACCGCGCGCGGCGATCTGATTGACGAGGAAGCGCTGATCGCTGCGCTGGAGGCGGGCAAGCTTGGCGGTGCCGGGCTGGATGTCTATGCGCAGGAACCGAATATCGATCCGCGTCTGCTGGCACTGCCAAACGTGATCACCCTGCCGCACCTTGGCAGTGCGACCATCGAAGGCCGCGAGGCTTCGGGCGAGCGGGTGATCGCCAATATCCGCTATTGGGCCGATGGCCATCGCCCGCCCGATCAGGTGCTGGAAGGCTGGGTATAGCAACCCCCAATCCATCCACCTCCTCGTCATCCTGAACTCATTTCAGGATGACGAGGGTGTTTGAAAATGACGACCGGGGAAAATGCGCAACATTTGTGCGCTTGACGACTTGCAGAAGACGCAATCGTTGCTTTAGAGCCGCGCGCGAGAGGAAACACCTTGCGCTCCGGTGCAAAGTGAGGGGGAGGAATGAATATGCGCCGGATGTTCGCTTTGAGTCTTGCTGGTCTGGCTACACTGACCCCAATCGCGGCGCAGGCGCAGGAACAGCTGATCGATGCGGCTGATAGCGGTGATACGGCGTGGATCCTGATTTCCTCCGCGCTGGTCCTGCTGATGACCATGCCGGGGCTGACGCTGTTTTACGGCGGTCTGGTGCGGGCCAAGAATTTCCTTTCGGTGCTGGTGCAGGTCGGCGCGATTGCTGCGGTTGCTTCGCTGCTGTGGGTCATGATCGGCTACACCATGGCGTTCGGCACGGTCACCAATGGCTGGCTCGGCGGGTTCGGTGCCGCGATGCTGGGCAGCCTCGGCAATGTCCGCGAGGGCTATGCGGTGCCCGAGAGCGCCTTTGCCCTGTTTCAGATGACTTTTGCGGCGATCACCCCGGCGCTGATGGTTGGCGCATGGGTTGATCGGGCGCGGTTTGGCTGGGTGGTGGCATTTGCAGCGCTGTGGGGCCTGATTGTTTACGCGCCCGTCGCGCATTGGGTGTGGGGCGGCGGCTGGCTCTCCTCGCGGCTCGGTACGCTCGATTTTGCGGGTGGAATCGTGGTTCACACCACTGCGGGCGTTTCTGCGCTGATCGTCGCCTTGCTGCTGGGCCAGCGCAAGGGCTTCCCCAAAACGCTGATGCTGCCGCACAGCCCGTCGCTGACGATGGCCGGCGCAGCGCTGCTGTGGGTCGGCTGGTTCGGCTTCAACGGCGGCTCGGCTTTGGCCGCCAATGATGATGCCGCCAGTGCAATCATCAATACCCATATGGCCGCCTGCGCTGCCGCGATGATGTGGCTGCTGGTCGAGCGGTTCACCGTCGGCAAGCCAACCAGCGTCGGTTTTGCCACCGGAGCAATTGCTGGCCTCGCCACTGTCACCCCGGCGGCCGGCTTCATCTCGCCCGGCGCGGCGATCCTGTTCGGGGTGATCGCCACGGGCGTGTGCTATCCGATGATCCAGCTGGTAAAAAAGCGGCTGAAGATCGACGATTCGCTCGATGTGTTTGCAGTTCACGGCGTCGGCGGGATCACCGGATCGCTGCTGCTGGCGGTGTTCCTTGCGCCCAGCCTTGGCGGCACCGGCTATGCCGAGGGCCAGACGATGTTGGGCCAGCTTGCCGCCCAAGGCATCGGCGTTGGCGTGGTCGCCCTGTGGTCGGCGGTTGCCACCGCAGTGATCGCAGTCACGGTCTCGCTGATCTGGCCGATGCGGGTGAGCGAGGACACCGAACGCGAGGGGCTGGATCTTGCCAGCCACGGGGAAAGGGCGTGGGAGTTTGATTGAGGTTTGGATAAAGTCCTAACCTCAATCCCCCATCAAAATCCGCTCAACCAACTGCTTCACACTCGGCGTAAAGTTGTTCGAGTAGAACGGGTCCTGCTGGAACCGATACGCCGCGTGTCCCGCAAACATCAGATTCTCATTGATCGGGCCACCGTGGGCGATGTCTTGCAGGGTCTTCTGGATGCAGAAGCTGCGCGGATCGGCTAACCGCCCGGTGGTGTAATCGTCATGGTCCTTCCATGACGAGAACCCGCAGTGCGAGAGGCAGCCCATGCAGTCCTTCTGATCCTGCTGGATACCCGCGCGTTCAGCTGGCGCAACGAAGATGATCGTATCGTCGGGAGTGCGCAGACCGTCGGTATGGCCATCAAGCACCCAGCCGCGCGCGCGCTGGAGATCGCGCGGGGTGACCCAGAAATTCTTGCCCTTGACCCCGACGTCAAGCCGCACGGTATGATCGCCGGCTTCGACCTTCGAGTAAGGAATCTGGCGCTCGCTGCGTGCCTCAAGGCTGCGCAGGAACGGATTGCGCACCGCCGAGGAATAGAAGCCCGTCGGCGAGAACCGGTGGAGCAACACGTCTCCAGGCTTGATCTCGCGCAGCGCATCCTTCCACCCTTGCGGGATCGGACTTTCCTCGGTCAGCAGCGGCCTTGTGCCAAACTGGAAGGCGATGCTGCCAAGTTCCGGATTATCGACCCAATTGTCCCATTCGCGCAGGAACCAGACGCCGCCGGCCATGATGATCGGCACGCTTTCGGCAACGCCCTCGGCGCGCATGGTTTCGCGCAGCGCCTTGACCCGGGGATAGGGATCTTCGGGCTTGAGCGGGTCTTCAGCATTGGACAGGCCGTTGTGACCGCCGGCCAGCCACGGATCTTCATAAACCACCGCGCCCAGCAGCTGCGGAACCTTGTGGTAGGCCCGCTTCCACAGCGCGCGGAAGGCCCGGGCCGAACTGATGATCGGCAGATAGTTGACGTTGTAACGCTCGGCTATTTCGGAGAGCTTGTAGGGCATGCCCGCCCCGCAAGTCACCCCTGCTACCATGCCCCGGGTCTGCTCAAGCACGCCTTCGAGAATTTCCTGCGCGCCGCCCATTTCCCACAGCACGTTGATATTGATCGCGCCCTTGCCGCCGGACAGCTCGAAAGCGCGTTTGACCTGTTCCACTGCGCCATCGATGCCAAAGCGGATCAGCTGCTCGTGGCGTTCCTTGCGGGTCAGGGCATCGTAGATCTGGGGGATGATTTTGCCCTCGGCGTCATAGCTATCGGCATTAACCGCGCTGACGGTGCCGATCCCGCCGGCCGCCGCCCAGGCGCCCGAGCTGGCATGGTTGGTTGCCGATACGCCCTTGCCGCCTTCAATCAGCGGCCACACTTCGCGCCCGGCATAAAGGATGGGCTTAAGGCCCTTGAAACTCCCTATAGAACTCTCAACCGAACTCATTGCGTTCCCGTCTTTCCATTGGCCATCCGGCACGGCTTTATCGCGCCCGGCGCAGGCCGCTCTCCGACTGCTTCGAATTGGGCATAATAGCCTCTTAATTCGGGCTTACGGACAAATTCCACTAGGCGAAAGCCCACCGCGCCCATTTCGCAAAACAGCAACGCCGGAGGCATCCCATGCTCGCCGGTCGGCCGGTCAATATCGACCACAACTACCTGCCCACCGGTCCGCAAAGCGGCGCGCATTCGCCACAGGAAGGCGTAGGGCTCACTCACCTCATGATACATATGAACGAGAAAAATGCGATCAAAACTTGCGCTCGGCAGCTTTGGATCGTCCGCCGCACCCAGCTTGATCGAGACATTGTCGAGCCGCTCACGCAGCACCCGCTGGCCAAGCCGCTGGTATGCTGCCTGATCGATATCCTGCGCCAGCACGCGGCCCTTGGCACCCACCCGGGTTGCCAGACGCACGGTGTAATAACCGTCACCGGCACCGATATCGGCCACAGTGGTGCCTTCCTTGATCGCGGCGAGGTCCATCACCACTTTCGCCTCACCCACGCTGTCGCGCTGGTCCTCAGTCGAAAAGCCGTTCCCGCCCAATGCCGAGACCGGACGATCGGCGCGCGGAAATGCGCGGGCACTCGCCGGGCGATCACTGTCGGATGCCGGTTTCGTGCAGCCCGCAAGGACGACCAGCACCAGCAAAATGGCGGCGCGCTGCTTCAATCGACGTCCTCCACAGCCATTTTCTCACCAGACACGCGCTGCGACAGCGCCGCTGCGATGAACGGATCGAGCGCGCCATCCAGCACATCATCGGGCGCGGTGGAGGTTACCCCGGTCCGCAAATCCTTGACCAGCTGATAGGGCTGGAGAACGTAGGAGCGGATCTGGTGACCCCAGCCAATCTCGGTCTTGGCCTGATATTCACCCGAGGCAACCGCTTCACGCTTGGCAAGTTCCGCTTCATACATCCGCGCTTTGAGCATGTTCATCGCAGTCGCGCGGTTCTTGTGCTGCGAGCGGTCATTCTGGCTGGCGACGATGATTCCACTGGGAATATGGGTGATCCGGACCGCCGAATCGGTCGTGTTGACGTGCTGGCCGCCCGCGCCCGAGGCCCGGTAGGTATCGATCCTGAGATCACTTTCCTTGATCTCTATATCGATATCATCGTCGATCACCGGATAGACCCAGACCGAACTGAAACTGGTGTGGCGCCGCGCCGCACTGTCATAGGGGCTGATCCGGACCAGCCGGTGAACGCCGCTTTCGGTTTTGGCATAGCCATAGGCGTTCTCGCCCTTGATCAGCAGCGTGGCCGATTTGATCCCGGCCTGTTCGCCGGCGTGATAATCGACCAGTTCCACCTTGTAACCATGCCGATCGGCCCACCGGCTGTACATCCGCTGGAGCATTTCGGCCCAGTCCTGGCTTTCGGTGCCGCCCGCTCCGGCGTGGACTTCAAGATAGGCGTCGTTGCCATCCGCCTCACCCGCCAGCAACGCCTGCACCTTGTCGGCATCGGCGCGGTTTGCCAGTGCAGCGAGGCTGGTGAGGCCGTCACCCACGATCGCATCATCGCCCTCAGCCTCGCCCATCTCGATGAACTCGATCGCGTCAGCCATTTCCAGGCTGATCTGGCGGACTGTACCAACCGCCGCGCCCAGCCGCCGCCGTTCGCGCATGACCGCTTCGGCGTCCTTGGGATTATCCCACAATTTGGGATCCTCGACGCGCGCATTAAGCTCGTCAAGGCGGCGCAGGGCGCGGTCCCAGTCAAGGGACTTGCGGACGAGGGCCAGCGCCGCATCGATCCGGTCAATGAAGGCCTGCCCTTCGGCACGCATGGCAGTTACTCTCCGAAATTGAGCGGCTGCGCTTAACGAAAGGTCGGCGATTGTAAAGCGCGGGGGGATTGCTCAGCCTGAGCGCTAACTCCGGCGAGCCAGCTTCATCGCCCGAACCGCTTCCAGCGTCAACCGGACATGCTCGGCATAATTCATATTGGAATAGACCATGCGGATCCGCCCGTCGCGGCCGATGACATAGCTGGTGCGACTGGTCAGTCCGCTGGGCGTTCCATCAGGATTTTTGAGCGCGACATCATAAGCGTTGATGACTTGCGGCGAGGCGCTGGCGACTGCAAATTTATCGCGGCAGGCCTCGGTCGAAAAGCGCTTGAGGGTTGGCACATCGTCGGCCGACATCCCGATAACAGTCGCCCCGGCAGCCCGGAAATCAGCACTCGCCTCGGCAAAGGCGTGGGCTTCCAGCGTGCAGCCCTGAGTAAAGGCCTTGGGATAGAAATACAGCACCACCGGCCCGCGCCGCAGCGCGCTGCGCAAATTGAACGCAAAGGCCTTGCCCGCCATCGCTCCCTGGGTGGAGAAATTCGGGGCGCGGGCACCTTGCGGCAGGTCAGCCTGCAATGTGGCGGGAAGACTCAGCATGGCGAGCGCGGCGATAGTTGCAAAAGTTTGTTTGATCATTCTTGCACTCCTGCGCCAATCAGGGTTGCATGTCCAGACCGGCTATTCGTTCGGTACCGCGCCCTCAGCCACGATCGACGAGACTTCGCTCGGTTCGGTGGCGGCAGAGGGCACTGCGGCGGCCCGGGCCTTGGCCTGGCTGCCCTTGCGAATGGCTGCAATCAAAGCCTCGCGCTGCGCCGCAAGGTCATCTTGCCGGGTGGTCCGAAGCGGTTCGGTGTCGGCCTTGAACGCCTCCCAGATCACCGATGCTTTGGGATCGGTCCCGGGTTCGGCATCGAATACCCGCTTGCCGCTGACCCGATCGATCTTGACCATCCGCACATCGGCCGGAGCCACGAATGGACGATGATCCCAGCGATTGCGCGATTCCATCACGAACTGCTTGAAAATCGGAGCAGCAAACGTGCTGCCCTGGGCATACCCACCCAGCGAGCGCGGCTGATCATAGCCGATGTAAACTCCGCCGACGATGTCTTGCGATCCACCGACGAACCACACATTGGTCGGCCCCGAAGTGGTGCCCGTCTTGCCAAACAGCGGCAGGCCAAGGTCACTCAGCACCACCGCCGTGCCCCGCTGAACCACGCCTTCGAGCATATGGACGGTCTGATAGGCGGTGCGCGGATCCATCACCTGCTTGCCCCGCGAGGCGAGACGCGGCATCGGCTGGCCATCCCACTGCGCCATGTTGCAGCGCTGGCAGCGCCGTGGGTCTGAGCGCCAGATGACCTTGCCGTTCCGGTCCTGCACGAAATCGATCAACGTCGGCTGGTTCTGGATGCCATTGTTGGCCAGCGCCGTATAGGCATTGACCATATGCAGTACTGTGGTCTCCCCCGCTCCCAGGGCATAGGACAGATAGGGCTGGTACTTGCCGATCCCAACCCGGTCGATCGTCTGGACGACATTGTCCATACCCGCATCATTGGCGATCCGTACGGTCATCAGATTGCGTGACTGCTCAAGCCCCCAGCGCATCGTATGGGTGCCGCCGGTCCCGCGCATATCGAAGTTCTTGAAGCATTTCTGGCCGAGTTGCGATCCCTGATAAACGCAAAACGTGCCGTCCAGCACCATGCTTGCCGGGGTCATCCCGAAATCAAGGCCGGTGGCATAGACGAACGGCTTGATTGTCGAGCCCGGTTGGCGCTGGGCCTGCGTCGCTCGGTTGAACGAACCCAGCCCTGCATCGAACCCGCCCTGCAAGGCAAGGACCCGCCCGTTGTGGGGGTTTTCAACCACCATTCCGCCCGACACCTCGGGGACGATCCGCACTCCATATGAGCCGTTCCCAACTGGCGCAGCGGTGATCACATCGCCCGCCCGCAGCGCATCGGGCAAGCCGTTCAACCCTGCCGCTGTGCCGTCGGCAAACCCGATCCGGGCGTTGGAGCCAGCGCGCTGAAGCACCACCCCGATCCGCCAGTTCTGGTAATTGATCGACTTGTTGAGCGCGAGCAACTGGTTCTGCCAGCCTTCGGGATCAAGCTTGATCTGTGCAAGCGGACCGCGCCAGCCCTTGCCCGAATGATACCGCATCAAGCCGGCGCGAAGCGCATCGAGCGTGGCCTTCTGAAGCTGCGGATCCAGCGACGTGCGCACCCATAGCCCGCCTGCATAAACGCTATGCGGACCATCCTCAGCCTTTTCGCCATATTTTTCGAGCAGCCGCTGGCGCACCTCTTCCATGAAATAACCGGCATCGAGGTTATAATTATCCGCGCGCCGGGGAATAACCCCGAGCGGTTGCGATTTGGCCAGCGCTGCCTGTTCAGGAGTGGCCCAGTCGTTACCGACCATTTGATCGAGCACATGGTTGCGCCGCGCAATCGCCTGAGCAGCATATTTGGCCCGGCCGTATTTTTCCGGGGCCTTTGGCAGGATCGCAAGAAATGCTGCTTCGTTGAGTGCTAACTCGCTCACATCCTTTCCGAAATAGGCCCGCGCCGCCGCCTGCACGCCAAAGCTTTGCCGGCCAAGCGGGATCTCGTTAAGATAAAGCTCAAGGATCTGCTGTTTGGACAGCACCCCTTCGATCCGCCGCGCCAGGATCATTTCCTTGAGCTTGCGGGTGACCGAATATTCATCGCCGATCATGATGTTCTTGGCGACTTGCTGGGTAATCGTCGAGCCGCCCTTGGCCCGCTCACCCGAACCAAGCTTGGTCACATAGTCCAGCACCGCGCCAGCCAGCCCGGTGTAGTCAACCCCGCCATGGCTCCAGAAGGTCTTGTCCTCGGCCGAGAGATAGGCGTTGATCAGCGGCCTTGGAAAATCGACAAAGCGCAGCTGCACGCGCCGTTCGCGGGCATAGCTATAGACGATCTCGCCATCCACGCCGCGCACCATGCTGGGCAACGGCGGCTGATAATCGAGCAGCGTATCGGCCGACGGCAAGTTACGCGACACGGTCAGCCAGATCAGAAAGTACAGCCCCAGCAGCCCGCCCAGCGCATAGCCGCCGATCCGGAACCAGCGCTTCTCGCGCCAATTATCCTGGAACCAATCCCACGCCGGTTGTTCGCGCAGCCAGCCTGGCCACTCGCGCACCGGATGCTCGCGCAGCCAGCTTAGAACTCCGCTGGCCTCGCGGCGGATGCGGTAGCGGATAGATTCGGGCGCGGGTGCGTCAGCCATGGTGACTTGGCTCTAGCATGGTGACCTAGCGCAGCACCAGCGGCTTCCTAAGGTCAGGACCTGTTAACCGCGCCATCGAGGTTTGAAGCAAAATGGTCCAGCGCGAGGCGGATAGGTGCGGGAATAGTTATTCTATTTCAAGCCTATCCAACGCTGCGATGGGCCATTTTGGTCAAATCCGCTTGGA
>JANMKT010000035.1:0-5589 GCA_031372185.1 Novosphingobium sp. | reverse complement strand
GCTTGACCGGGGACCGCTGGCCTCATCGATGCAACCTCGCGTCGACGAGGCCAGCGGTCCCGGATCAAGTCCGGGACGACGTATCCACCTGATCATCGGAATGCTGTCCGCCAAAAACCCCGCCGCGATCGTTGCCCCGCTTAAAGGCCAACTGCTCAGCCTGTCCGTGGTCCCCGCGCCGGGGCACGAGGCCCATTCCCCCGCAGATTTCGCCGCGCATAGCGATCTGCCGGTGCGCAGCTTCGCCTCGGTTCCAGAAGCGCTGAGTGCGCTGCCAACGGGTGGTGATGTGCTGATCGCCGGATCGCTTTACCTTGCCGGAGAAGTGCTGCGGCTCAACCGCGAGTTTCCGGACTAGTTTCCTCGCCCGCCGTGCCCATCGAGGCATCGATCAGGCCGGCCCGGCTCATCCACCAGAACAGCACAATCCCGGGGATCGCCGCCAGCGTGGTGAGCAGATAGAAATTCACATAGCCCAGGCTTTCGATGAAGGCCCCCGCAGTTGTCCCGGTCAGGAACCGGCCGACCACACTGGCACCGGCTGAGATTAGCGCATATTGTGCCGCCGTGAAACGCAGATCGCACAACGCCGAGAAATAGGCGACCACCACCACCCCGCCATAACCGCTGGCGATATTCTCGAACCCGATTGCGCCCGCCATGCCAAGGTTGGAATGACCTGCTGCCGCCAGCGCCGCAAAGCTGAGGTTGGAGACTCCCATCAGCACCAGCGAGACCAGCACCGACCGCTTGAGGCCGAGCTTCGCATAGGCGACACCACCGATGAACACGCCGATCAGATAGGCCCAGAAGCCCACCCCCACATCATAGATCGCAATCTCGTCATTGCTGAAGCCAAGGTCATCGAACAGCAGCCGGAAAGTGAGATTTGCCAGCGTATCGCCGATCTTGTGAACCAGGATGAACAGCAGCACGAGGAATGCTCCCTGCCGCTGGAAGAACTCAGCAAACGGCCCGGCAATCGATGCCCAGACTTCGGCAAGGCCCTTTTTGGTGGTCGGTTCGCGGTGCCGCGCCGGTTCGCCCAGCAGCAGCGCAGTGACCATCGCCGGCAGGGCAAAGATCGCACAAGCCATATAGGCGCTGCTCCAGCCGAATCGCGCCGAAACCAGCAGCGCCAATGCGCCCGCGCCGGCCGAGCCGATCCGCCAACCATATTGCGACATGCCCGATCCCGTTCCGAGCTGGTGGGGCTTGAGCGTTTCGATCCGGTAAGCGTCGATCACGATATCGAAAGTCGCCCCGGCCACCCCGACGAGGATCGCGGCGATGACCGTTGCTTGCAGGCTGGCGCTTGGATCAACCAGCGCCAGGTTGACGACTGCGGCGAACACCAGCGCGCCCGACAGCACCATCCACGAGACACGCTGCCCCAGCCGGCCCAGCAGCGGCAAGTGAATGCCATCGACCACCCAAGCCCAGAAAACCTTCAGGTTGTAGACCAGAAACGCCAGCGTGAAGGCAGTAACCGTCTTCTTGTCGATCCCGTCCTGCGCCAACCGCGTGGTCAGCGTCGCGCCGATCATCGCATAAGGAAAGCCCGAGGATATGCCGAGGAAGAACGCCGCCAGCGATTCCCGCTCAAGATAGGGCTGAAGCGAGGGGATTCGCGGCGCGAGCACGCGGATAAGGACTACTGAGACTGCAATGATAGTGATTGTCATCCACATCAGACTGCTCCAGCGAATTTTGCGCGAGACTAGCGCCGAAATGCGCTATGCCTAGCCCCGCAATGGCAAGCATCCACACCCTTCCCGGCAACTCGCCCACCCCCGGCCAGCTGGCCCTCGCCCAGCAGATCGTCGATGGCTGTCCCAGAGCCTCATCCGGGATCACCCGCGTGCCCGCCGCAGTCTATACCGACCCGGCCCATGCCGCGCGCGAAAAGGCGCTGCTGTTTGACCGGTTGCCGCAGGTGCTGGCCCCATCCGCGCTGTTGCCCGACCGCAATATGTCCGTGCCGCACGATGGCACCGGGCGGCCGCTGCTGATCACCCGCGACGGTGATGGCCGCGCCCATGTGTTCCTCAACGTCTGCCGCCATCGGGGAACGCGGCTGGTCGAAGGCAGCGACACCCAATGCGGCAAGCGGTTGACCTGTCCCTATCACGCCTGGACCTATGCGCTGGACGGACGGCTGCTGGCGCTGCCCCGGCCCGAAACATTTCCCGGCCTTGAAAAATCGGACTATGGCCTGCGCGAGCTGCCGTCTTGCGAAGCCGGCGGGCTGATCTGGTTTGCTCCTGAAACGGGCGCAGATTTTTCCGGGCCTGAGACACTGGGCGAGGACTTTGCCGCGTTCGGCATGGCCGATCTGCACCTGTTTGCCCGCCGCACGCATGATGTCGCCTCCAACTGGAAGCTGATCATGGATGCTTTCCTGGAAAGCTACCACGTGCTGCGGCTTCATGCGCAAACCATCGGGCCGTTCTTCAAGGACGGGGTCACCTCGGGTGATCTGATCGGTCCGCATCAGCGCTCGCTGGTCGGCCGCGCCGCCGAGATGGAAGGGCTGGATTTATCCGACATGACCGCACTGCGCCGGGCTGCGACCTATACCTACCAGCTGTTCCCGGGCGCGGTAGTGATTGTCAGCCCGGATTATGTGAATATCATGACGATGATGCCGCAAGGCCATGACCGCACGCTGGTCGAGGATTTCATGCTGATCCCCGAGGCCCCGCAGAGCGAGAAGGCGCGCGACCATTGGCAGCGCAGCTGGGACCTGCTCGATGGCAGGGTATTCGGAGCTGAGGATTTCCGTGCCGCTGCGCTGGGCCAGCAGGGCCTATCGACCGGGGCAGTCCCGGAACTGACGCTTGGCCTGCTTGAAGGCGGGATCCGCCGGTTCCATGAAATCTGCGAAGAACAGATGGCGGCTGCCGAGGGGTGACGGCAGCCGCCTGACCGCGTAAGGCCCCGCCATGACAGACACCTCACGCCCCAAAGACGGCCCGCCCAAAGAAGGGGACCGCATTGCCAAGCTGCTCGCTCGCGCCGGGATTGCCTCGCGCCGCGAGGTTGAGCGGATGATTGCCGAGGGGCGGATCAAGCTGGGCGACCAGGTAATCACGACGCCAGCCACAATCCTCACGACCCTCAAAGGCATCACGGTTGACGGCAATCCGGTGAAAGCGCCGGAACCAGCCCGGCTGTTTGCCTTCCACAAGCCGTCCGGGCTGCTGACGGCTGAGCGCGATCCCGCCGGGCGGCCAACGATCTACGCCGCGCTGACCAATGCGCTGACCAAGGGCACCCCGCGGCTGATGCCGATCGGGCGGCTCGATCTCAACACCGAAGGTCTGCTGCTGCTGACCAATGATGGCGAGCTCAAGCGGACGATGGAATTGCCCGCGACCGGCATTCCGCGCACCTATCGCGCGCGGACGTTCGGCGAAATTTCGCAGGCGCGGCTGGAAGAACTGATCCACGGCGTGACTATCGATGGCATGCGTTATGGCAAGATCGACGCCAATATGGAGCGCAAGACCGGGCGCAACCAGTGGATCGAAATGACCCTGACCGAGGGCAAGAACCGCGAAGTGCGCAATGTGCTGGAATATCTCGGCCTGCAAACCTCGCGGCTGCTGAGGATTTCCTATGGCCCGTTCAAGCTGCTCGATCTGCCGCGCGGGAGCGCGATCGAAATTCGAGCAGGCGATGTCGAGAAGTTCCGCAAGGAGCTGAAAATGCCCGGAGAGACCAGCACGCCGCTCCAATCGCACGAGCAAGCCCGGATGCGGATGCAACGCTCGCGCCCTAACCGGCCAACTGCTCGGTAATGAGATTGATTGCCGGACAATGGCGCGGACGCAAGATCGTCGCGCCGCAGGGCGAGGCCACGCGCCCAAGCTCGGATCGCACCCGCGAAACGCTGTTCTCGATGCTGGTCAGCCGCCTCGGCACGTTCGAGGGGTTGAGCGTCGCCGATCTGTTCGCAGGATCGGGCGCGCTGGGGCTGGAGGCCTTGTCGCGCGGAGCCGCGAACTGCATCTTTGTCGAACAGGATCCCGCCGCGATTCGCGAACTGCGGACAAATATCGCCGCGCTCCAGGCCCAGTCGCAATCCGACGTCCGCGCCTCATCAGTGCTGGCGCTCGGCCCCGCCAAAGCACCGCTAGATCTGATCCTGCTCGATCCGCCCTATGGCAGCGGCGCGGGGGTAGTCGCGCTCGAAAAACTCACCCGGCTTGGCTGGATTGGCCCGGCAACCTGGATCAGCCTGGAGACAGCCGTGGGTGAAACAGTGCAAGTTAAGGCGCTGGAAGCCATGGCAACGCGCAAGGTCGGGATTGCGCTGCTGACGCTGATGTGTTTGAAGTTCTGAAGCCCTAAAAACCACAACATCCGTTCGTTATTGCGTTGGTCTGGCGACTGTTACCCCCACCAATGTCAGCAGCCCTGCAACGGACAGGATCAGGCCTACTGCTCCGCCATGCCCGGCATCGCTCAGCTTCTGGGCCAGTAGCGGCGTGACTGCGCCGCCAATGATTCCGCCAGTGTTGAACGCGACCGAAATCCCGCTGTAGCGCACCGGCACCGGAAACAGCGTCGGTAGCCAGCCGCCGAGCGGCCCATAGACAAAGCCCATCACGAACAGCGCCGCGCTCAGCGTCAGGAAAATCACCGGAGTGGAACCAGAGGCAAGGCCCGGGCCGAACCCTAGCCCCAGCAGCATGGTGGCCAGCGCCCCGATCATCAGCACCCGGCGAGGGCTGGTCCGGTCCGCCAGCACAGCTGCAATGATGATCCCAAACGCCAGAAAACTGTTGGCGCCAAGCTGGATAGTGAGGAAATCCTCGCGGGCATAACCCAGCGCCTTGGTCCCCTGCGACAGGGCAAACGCGGTCGACAGGTAGAAGATCGCAAAGCAGGCGACCACACCCGCGCTGCCAGCCAGCACTGCCGCCCAGTGGTTCTTCACCAGCCGGGCGAGCGGCACCGCTGGCGGGGCTTCGTGTTCGATCGCAGCGCGGAACGCGGGAGTTTCCTCGATCCGCAGCCGCACCCACAGGCCGATCCCGACCAGCAATGCACTGGCGAGGAAGGGCACGCGCCAGCCCCATTCGAGGAAATCCGCCTCGGAGAGCCACAGACCAAGCAGCAGGAACAGGCCATTGGCGGCCAGAAAGCCGACTGGCGCGCCAAGCTGCGGGGCCGCGCCGAAGCGGGCCTCCCAGCCCTTCGGTGCGTTCTCCACCGCCAGCAAAGCCGCCCCGCCCCATTCGCCGCCCAGACCAAGGCCCTGCCCGAAGCGCAGGATGCACAAGAGCAGCGGCGCGGCCCAGCCGATCGCGGCGTAAGTTGGCAGGAAGGCGACCGCCAGCGTCGATGCGCCCATCAGCAGCAGTGAGACGACCAGCGTAGACTTGCGCCCGACCCGGTCGCCGAAATGACCGAACGCAATCGCCCCGACCGGTCTTGCGACAAAGGCGATGCCGAACACCATAAAGGCGGCAATCGTCTGCGTTTCGGGCGCAGATCCGGGGAAGAACAGCATCCCGAAGACCAGTGCCGTCGCGGTGGCGAAGACATAAAAATCATAGAATTCGACCGCCGTGCCGACCA
>JANMKT010000027.1:0-33920 GCA_031372185.1 Novosphingobium sp. | reverse complement strand
CACTTCGATTCCCAATCTGACCAAGCGCGACACGATCCAGGTCCTGGGCAGCATGGCGGGCGACCCGCGGGGCTCGCCATGGCCCACCGACCTGTTCAGCGCCAAGGATGCCGAGCGGCACCAGCGCCGCAGCGTGGCCCTGGCAGACGGAAGCCATGGCGAGGTCGATGTCGTCTTGCGGGTCGAATAATGGCTCCCCTGCGGCATTCCCGCCCTGTTCGAGCGCATAATCATTACCGATCTGAACGGCACCCGGAGGGTTTCGCGCGAAGTCTGGAGTCTCGAGCCGCTCTCCGGCAGTTGAGCCCGACAATTCGCAAGGTATTATTTTACCTCTCGCGAAAGCCGCTCTAAAGCTTGACTTGCGCTCTCCATTCGACGATTGGGCCGCTTCCGCGCGCACCATCCCTTAGCGAATCGATGCGCGCTCCAGGGTTTTACCCGTTCAGATCAAGGAAGGCTGGCCATGAAGGCGCTCAGCAAGATCACCCGGTCGATCAAACCGGCCGAGGTGGAAAAGAAATGGCATCTGATCGATGCCGATGGACTGGTTCTCGGGCGGCTCGCGGTGGTGATCGCCAATCGTCTGCGCGGCAAGCACAAGCCGAGCTATACCCCGCACGTCGATTGTGGCGATCATGTCGTCGTGATCAACGCCGGCAAGGTCAAGCTGACCGGCAACAAGCTCAAGCTCAAGACCTATTACAAGCACACCGGTTATGCCGGCGGGATCAAGGCAGTAACCGCGGACAAGATCCTCGATGGTCGCTTCCCTGAGCGTGTGCTTGAAAAGGCGGTTGAACGCATGATCCCGCGCGGCCCGCTCGGCCGCGACCAGATGCGCGCACTGCATCTCTACGCCGGCTCCGAACATCCGCATGGCGGCACCCAGCCCGTCGCGCTCGATGTGGCCGCCCGCAACCGCAAGAACAAGGTGGGTGCATAATGCCAGATAATTCAGACACTAACACCGTCACCGATCTCGCCGATCTCGGCACTCTCTCCGGGGCAGCACCGGTTGCCGCCACTGACGAAGCGGCTCCTGCTGCGCCCGTGGTCCGCACTGGCCCGCCCGCACCGATCCGTCCGCAGGAAATCGACGCGCAAGGCCGCGCCTATGCTACCGGCCGCCGCAAGGACGCGGTTGCCCGCGTCTGGATCAAGCCCGGCTCGGGCAAGATCACCGTCAACGGCCGCGATCAGGAAGTCTATTTCGCGCGTCCAACCCTGCGTCTGGTGATCAACCAGGTGTTCGATGTGTCCGAGCGTTCGGGTCAATACGATGTGATCTGCACCGTTAAGGGCGGCGGACTTTCGGGCCAGGCTGGCGCGGTCAAGCATGGCATCGCGCAGGCGCTGTCGAAGTTTGAACCGCTGCTGCGCAGTGCGGTCAAGTCGGCTGGCTTCCTCACCCGCGATCCGCGCGTGGTTGAGCGTAAGAAGTACGGCAAGGCCAAGGCCCGCAAGAGCTTCCAGTTCTCGAAACGCTAAGTTTCGCTTTGCTGGTTACACAAGGGGCGGTCCGGCAGCGGGCCGCCCCGCTTCGTTGCGCCCGGATTATTCAGAAAAGCTCCTGCGCGCGGACGACAAGACCGCCCTGTGCCGACCATTCGAGCCGGTTATAGCTCGGCGGTGTGGCGCGCAAGCGTTGCGAAAGTGTGCCCGCGCCGATGATCCGGATCGTCTGACTATCAAGCTCCACCAGCTTGTCGAAAGCATCGTGGACATGGCCCGAAAGGACCGCATCCGCCCCGGCCCGGGCCAGCGCCGCCAGTGCGCGGTTGCCGCCGCGGGTCGAACCGGTGCCGTGGGTATCGGCCTCGACCAGCGGATGATGACAGGTCACAAGCCGCAGCTTGGCCCCGGCATGCCGCGCCAGCCCCTGGAGTGCCCTATCCAGCCCGGCATGGCTGACCCGGCCTTTTGACCAGTTGAGCCGGAATTGCGCCGGCGCCACGGTGTTCAGCGGCACGATCGCTATTTCGGGCAAGTCGAGCCCGCCTTCCACCGCCGCCTCCAGCCGGTCATACAGCCGGAACGGATGGAGCAGCCGCCCAATCGGGTTGTAATAATAGGGCATGTCGTGGTTTCCGGGCTCCACCGTCACCGGCACTGCCAGTTTGCACAAATAATCTTGTGCTGCGGCAAATTCGCTGCGCTTGCCCCGCATCGTCAGATCGCCGGTGCAGAGCACTGCAGCCGGGCGGTGCTGAGCTACTTCGCGCGCGAACCAATCGAGCGCGGTGCGATCTTCCAGCCCGAAGTGAAGATCGCTGACATGGAACAGCACAGTTGTGGCACCGGTCATACCCGTCCGGTCACGATCAGCCAGGCGGACAGGGCATTGAAGCCGCTGTAGGCAGCATAGAACCAGGCCCAGCCGCTTGAGCCGCCCGCAATCATCAGCATCGAGCCCAGCAGCATGACGAATTCGACCAGCAAGCTGAACCGCCCGCCAAGCCCGTGAAAAAACCACGGCACCTGGCTCAGCAACGGGTGGTCGCTTTCCAGCACCGCCTTATGCGCCGCGAAATTGGCAATGCCGAGCAAGAAGGCGATGATCAGGGCCATAGTCTGGCCCGTCTAGAGGTTCGGCGGCGATTCCGCCAAACTTTTACACAGACTACCTTCCAGCCATCGCCTTGGCCCGGGCCAGATAGGTCCGGCCAATCCGCACCGACGAACCATCCAGCAGCTCGGCCGACCAAACCCCAAGCCCGTCATGCCGAAGGCCGGTAATCCGATCGCGGCGCAGAATGGTGGAGCGATGCAGCCGGATAAAGCGCGCCGGATCCAGCCGCGCTTCAAGCCCGGACACGGTCTGGAGCAGCAGATAGCTGCGGGTGCCTCCCTCCCTTTGACCGCCCTCCTCCAGGCCGACATGGAGCCGGACGTAATCGCGCTCGGCGTCGATCCGCTCGACCGCGCTGGCTGCAACCCGCAGCAATTCGGACCGGTACGGCACCCAGAACTCGCTCAGCCAGCTGGTCCCGCTGCTCTGGCGTTCGCCCCGCCGGGCAGTGGCCCGCGCGATCGCCCGTTCAAGCCGCTCGGGAGTGACGGGCTTGAGTACATAATCGACCGCATCGAGATCGAACGCCTCAGCCGCGAAGCTGTCATGTGCGGTGACGAAGACCACCGCCGGTGAATTATCGCGCCCCACCAGCGCGCGGGCCACAGTCAGCCCATCAAGCTCGGGCATGGTCATATCGAGCAGCAGCAGATCGGGGTTCAGTGCCTCGATCTGGCTTAGCGCGGCGGCCCCGTCGCTGGCAGTGCCCACGATGCGGACCGAAGGCAGCTGCGCGCAAATCACCTCCAGCCGCTCGATCGCCAGCGGCTCGTCATCAACGACCAATGTCCTCAAGGGCGGCGCATGTTGTTGCTCAGCCATGGCGCATCAGGGGCAGGCGGATGACTGTGCGATAGCCGCCGCTGGTCGCCGGCTCCGAGATCAGGCTGGCGTCATCGCCGAACCGGGCATCCAGCCGGTCGCGAACATTGGCCAGGCCGATGCCAAGCCCGGCACCACTTGTTTGCTTGCCCGGCCCGTCATCGGTGACGGTGAGCACCAGCCGGCCATATTCCTCATGCGCCGCAATCGTGATCGTAACCGGTCGGGTGGTCATCGCGACCGCATATTTGACCGAGTTTTCGACCAGCGGCTGGAGGATCATCCCCGGCACCCGGGCCTCGGTCAGCCCGGCCGGAATATCGAACCGCGCAACCAGCCGCTCCGGAAAGCGGACCCCCTCGATCTGAAGATACATTTGCTGCTGCTCGATCTCTTGGGCCAGCGTCAGCTCGCTGGTCGGATCGCCTGCCAGGCTGCGGCGATAGAACGTTGATAGTGTCTGGATCATCGTCTCGGCGGCTTGCGGCTTGCCAGTCAGGACCAGTGCCGACAGCGAGTTCAAGGTGTTGAACAGGAAATGCGGGTTGACCTGATAGCGCAAGGATCGCAGCTCCGCCGCTTTGGCAGCGCGGCGATATTCACCCTCGCGCCGCTCGGCCCGGCGCGCCTGTTCGGCATTGCCCAGCGCCAGATAAAGCGCCGCCCAGGCGATCAGCAGGAAATAGCGGCCGATCGCGATATCGGTCAGCTGGCGCCACAGGCCTTCATCATCCAGCTTGCGCTGGATCGATTCAATCTGGGCACGCGGCAGGGTTGGCGGATCCGGAACATCGACCAGGACATTGCCCGAGGTGTCGTGACGGATGTTGATTGCGGCGGGATTGGCGAACTTTACATTCATCCGCCGTTCGAGCGGAGCAAAAACCTGCTGGTTGATCATCGCCAAGGCCAGCGCTGCAGGCAGCATGACGATCAGCGCAGCAGCAATCCGCACACCCATCCGCCGCCGGTCAAACAGCCGGATGATCGCCCAGGCGAGGAAAGTCACGCCCATTCCGGCCAGCGCTACAACCGCGCGCCGCCAGCTCATCTCAACCAGAAATTCATTGTCGATCAGCAGACTACGCACCGTGATCAGCACGAAATAGCACAGCCACAGTCCGGCAATCGAGACGACCACAAGGCGTCGCGGGACGCTGGGAGTTGGGCCGGGCGCGGTTGAAACTATCTCCATTTCACGGCAGGATAGCCCGGCCCGCGCCAAATTATCCAGCAACTTCGTCGAATTGCAGCGGGCGTTGGTCGATTAGGGCTTTTCGGGAAGCTCCCTCACCCGGTCGGCAACAACCCCTCGCGCGCGATCTTCTCTTTCCACACCAGCGGGGCGAGCTGGTGGACATTGTTACCTTCGCTATCGACTGCAACCGTCACCGGCATGTCCTCAACCGTGAATTCATAGATCGCTTCCATGCCCAGATCCTCGAACGCAATCACCTTGGCTTCGCGGATCGCGCGGCTGACCAGATAGGCTGCCCCGCCGACCGCCATCAGATAAGCCACTTTGTGGCGGGCGATCTCGCTCACTGCGCCCTGTCCGCGCTCGGCCTTGCCGATCATCACCAGCAGCCCAAGTTCGAGCATCATGTCGGTGAACTTGTCCATCCGGGTTGCCGTCGTCGGCCCGGCGGGGCCCATGACTTCGCCCAGTATCGGATCGACCGGGCCGACATAATAGATCGCCCGGCCCTTGAAATCGACCGGCAGAGCCTCGCCCCCGCCTGCTTTTTGGGCTGCCAGCATATCCTGGATCCGCTTGTGCGCTGCATCGCGCCCGGTCAGCATCTTGCCGCTCAGCAGCAGCCGGTCACCCTGGGTCCAGCTGCACACCTCGGCCTGGGTCAGCGTGTCAAGGTTGACGCGCTTGGCCGCCTGATCGGGCGTCCAGTGAACATCGGGCCAAAGATCGAGCTTGGGGGTTTCGAGGAACACCGGCCCCGAGCCATCCAGCGTGAAATGGGCATGGCGGGTGGCGGCGCAATTGGGGATCATCGCCACCGGCTTGCCCGCCGCATGGGTCGGCCAATCGAGGATCTTGACGTCGAGGATAGTGGATAGCCCGCCCAGCCCCTGCGCGCCGATCCCCAGCGCGTTGACCTTGTCGAACAGCTCGATCCGCAGCGCCTCGATATCGTTGCTCGCCCCGCGCCGCTTCAGCTGGGCCATGTCGATCGGCTCCATCAGACTCTTCTTGGCGAGCATCATGCAATATTCGGAAGTTCCCCCAATCCCGATCCCCAGCATCCCCGGCGGGCACCAGCCGGCGCCCATCTGGGGGAGCATTTCCAGCACCCAATCGACGATGCTGTCGCTGGGGTTCATCATCTTGAACTTGGACTTGTTCTCGCTTCCGCCGCCCTTGGCCGCGACATCGACCCCGACCTTTGCTCCCGTCACCATACTGACGCTCAGCACGCAGGGGGTATTGTCGCGGGTGTTACGGCGGGTGAAGGCGGGATCGGCGAGGATCGAGGCGCGCAGCTTGTTCTCCGGGTTGAGATAGGCGCGCCGCACCCCTTCATCGACCACATCCTGCAACGAACGGCTCGATTCAAGCCGGCAATCTTGGCCCCATTCGATGAACACATTGACGATACCGGTGTCCTGGCAAATCGGCCGGTGCCCCTCGGCGCACATCCGGCTGTTGGTCAGGATCTGGGCAATCGCATCTTTTGCCGCCGGGCCTTGTTCGGCCTTATAGGCCTCGCCCAGCGCAAGAATGTAATCCATCGGGTGATAATAGCTGATGTATTGCAGCGCATCGGCGACGCTTGTCATCAGGTCTTCCTCGCGGATGGTCACCATGTCGGCCATATGCATGCACTCCTCAGGCTGCAATTCACGACCCCATAAGCGCGTGATGGCCCTTGCGTCAAAGCACTTGGGGCCGTCAAAGCGCTTGGCGCAGCTACCACCTTGTCCTAGAAGCCGCTCGTCTTGCAAGAACGGCAATTGCGTGGCTGTATTAGATATGCAATACAGCCCGGATGACAGATACTAGCGGCACGATAGGGTTTCAGGGATGACCATTACTGCTCAGCGCCCGACCGGGACTGATTTTTCTACCGCCCGCCGGGCCATGATCGATAGCCAGCTGAGAGTCAGCGGTGTGACCGAGGATTTTGTGCTCGCCGCAATGAACCGCGTTGCGCGGGAGGATTTCGTCCCCGCAGCGGCGCGTGGCCATGCCTATATCGACCGGGCGATACCGTTGGAAAATGGCCGGGCGCTGGCTGCCCCCCTGTTCCACGGCCGACTGCTGACCGAGGCTGCCCCGACCGCTGGCGACAAGGTGCTGCTGGTCAGTTGCGGCAGCGGCTATCTGGCTGCGCTGGTCCAGCCGCTGGTCAGCTCGATCGAGGTAGTCGGTGCCGAAGATGCGGCAGCCAAGAAGAAAAAAGGCGGTTACACGCTGCTGCTGATCGATGGAGCGATCGAAGAACTGCCCGAAACGCTGGCGGCTCAGCTCGCCGAAGGGGGCCGGATCGTCACTGGGCTGGTCATGCGCGGGGTGACCCGCCTGGCCTCTGGTCGCAAGCTGGGCGGCACGGTTGCGTTGCTGCCCCTTGCCGAAATGGGCATCCCGGTGCTGGGCGAATTCGCCGCGCCCAAACGCTGGAGCTTTTGATGATTGCTGGCCGGTTGCATCGTGCCGCTTTGCTCGCCGGGATAGCGTTGATTGCCGCCCCCGCCACCGCCGATGATCTGCGCGAAGCGCTGGTCATGGCGTATAACACCAACCCGACCTTGCAAGGCGCCCGCGCCCAGCAACGCGCGGTGGACGAAGGGGTGCCGATTGCGCGCTCCTCCGGGCTGCCCTCGCTGAGCGGGACCGCGACCTATAATGAATTTCTCAAGAAAAGCACCAACAGCTTCACCTCACCCGATCGGGTGTTCAGTGCCGATGCAACGCTAAGCGTGCCGATCTATTCGGGCGGGGCGGTGAAAAACTCGCTGCGCGCCGCCAAGACCCGGGTCGAGGCTGGACAGGCTGACTTGCGCGGGACTGAAGCGGGCGTATTTTCGCAGGTGGTTGCGGCCTATATGGATGTGCTGCTGGGCCAGGCGGTGGTGGGCCTCAATCGCACCAATATCGAACGGCTCGACGTCAATCTTCGGGCCAGTAAAGACCGCTTCGAAATCGGCGATCTCACCCGGACAGATGTGGCCCAGTCACAATCGCGGCTGGCGCTGGCGCGCAGCGATGCGCGGACTTCCGAAGCCAATCTGATCGCCACGCGCGAACGCTATATCCAGATCGTCGGCAAGGCCCCGGTTGATCTGCAATCGCCGCCACCGCTGACCGGCCTGCCCGCCTCCACCGACGAGGCCATGCAGTTCGCGCTGGACCATAACCCCGATCTGATTGCGGCGCGCCACCGCAGCAAGGCCGCCCGGTTTGACAGCAATGCCGCCGGTGCCGGCCGGATGCCAAGGGTCAGCATCTTCACCAGCGGCGACTATACTGATTACCTCGGCACGCTAGGGGGCGGAAGCACGGCTTTTACCCAAAGCGAAACCACTGCCCAGGCCGGAATCCGCGCTACCATTCCGTTGTTCCAGGGCGGGCTGCCTGCTGCCCAGCAGCGCCGGGCCCAGGCTTTCGAGGGCGCAGCGCTCGAGCAGGAAATCGGGGCCGAGCGCGAAGTGATCGCCACCGTCCGCGCGGCCTATGCCTCATGGCAGGCCTCAAGCGACGTGATCGCCTCGTCGCAATCGGCAGTTGATGCGGCAACGCTTAGCCTTGAAGGGGTCCGCGCCGAAAATACGGTGGGCAACCGGACCATCCTTAATATCCTCGATGCCGAGCAGGAATTGCTCCGCGCCGAAGTCCAGCTGGTGACCGCGCGGCGCAATGCCTATGTCGCCGGGTTCAACCTGCTGGCCGCCATGGGCAAGGCCGAAGCACAGGATCTGGGGCTGGACGGCGGGCCGCTGTATGATCCCGGTATCAACTATAACCGGGTGAAAAACGCCATCTGGGACTGGAGCCGGGATCCGCATCCCAAGCCCGTTTCAACGCGAACCGTTGACACGGTGGCCCAAGACGGTTCAATTCCGCCACAGTGAATCGTTCCCGCGTTGGGACATTTTTGATGCCGCATGATTGTTCATGCTTGAGACGGGGAAACAGGCAATTGCCCAGGCAGGCGAGCCATCGGTTGAGGAAATCCTCGAATCGATCAAGAAAGTGATCGCGCGCGACAATCGTATCGGCGCCGCAGTCGAGCGGCAGACCCGCAAAGAACGCGGTCTGGCGGCGGCTGCAACCACTGCGCCGGGCGATCAGGTAACTGACGATGAGGGCGAAGTGCTCGACCTGTACGAATCGGCCGAGTTCTATGACGGTGAGGCCGCGGATCGGCATCAGGCAGAGCCCGAAGCACCGCTGCTGACCGAAGATACCCGCAGCTCGATGCGCGATTCGCTCGCTGCGCTGGCAATGCTGGCCGAGCCAGGCGTTCCGCCGCAGATCGTGCGGTCCGGCGAAACCTCGCTCGAAGGGCTGACCCGCGAATTGCTGCGCCCGGTGCTGACTGCCTGGCTCGACAAGAACCTGCCGCCGCTGGTGGAACGGCTGGTGGCCACCGAAATTGCCCGGATCGTCGGCAAGAAGCTCTAACCAGCCTGTGGCCAAGGCGGAAGACATTGCCCGGGCGGCTGCCGCTTTGGATCAGCTGGGCGGGTTTGCCACCCGGCATCACATCTTCCTGTGCACCGATCCAGACAAGCCCAAGTGCTGCGACCGCAAGGCCGGAATCGCTGCGTGGGAGTTCCTCAAGCGCCGACTCGGCGAATTGGGCCTGGGCGGCAATGCCGGGGTCTTGCGGAGCAAGGTTGGCTGCTTGCGCGTCTGCCACGCCGGTCCGATCGCGGTGGTCTACCCGGACGGGGTCTGGTACCACAGCTGCAGCCCGGCGGTACTCGAGCGGATCATTCAGGAGCATTTGATCGGCGGCATGCCAGTCGCGGAATTCCGGCTCAACGCTCAGAGCATGATGCGATAAAACTGAATCGCCTCATGCTCTATAATTCTTTGTTGTCGCGTGATTTATTACGAAAAACCGGTTCCCACTTTTTCGCATCACGCTTTAGCTTTTCAGATCATCGTCCAGCGGCTCGATCACCGCTGCATCATGGCCGCTGGCGCTGGACAGAAACACCAGCCCCATCAGCGCCGACATCAGCAGCATGGCAAAGCCGATTCCCAGCGCGGTCGCGATATAGAGGTGGACCGAAACCATCCCGTTGCTGCGATACAGCACCATGAAGGCCGTCAGCACCACGGCGGTGGTTGCGGCCATCATGAAGCGCATCAGGCGGCGATAGCGGGCCCAGGCCAGGGTAGCCTTGTTCGGATCATCAAACGGGAAGCGAGGAAGCATGACGCGGCAATGCGCTTGTCGAACCGGGCTGGCAATCGGAATCGGCCAGGAACAACGCTCAGACAACGACTCGCCAAGGCCCCGTCTTCGTGGCATCATCGCTGTCATTCAACGACCCGGGAGAGCGGCCATGACGATTGCACGCCTGATCGAGGGACGAAGCCCCGAGATTATCAGCTGTGCTGCCAGCACCTCTGTCGGGGCAGCTGTGGCCTTGCTGGCCGAGCGCCGGATTGGCGCGCTGCCGGTGCTTGAAGGCGGGCAGCTGGTCGGCATTTTTTCCGAGCGTGATGCGCTTTACCAGCTAGCCCGCGACGGCGCGGCAATGCTCGATGCGACCGTTGGCGATGTGATGACCGCGCCGCCGATCACGGTCGAGCCCCAGACCGGAGTGATGGATGCGCTGGGGCTGATGACCCGGCGCCGGGTCCGGCACTTGCCGGTCATCAGCGGCGGCGCATTGGTGGGCTTCGTTTCGATCGGCGATCTGGTCAAATACCGGATCGATCTGATCGAATCCGAGGCTGCGGCCATGCGCAGCTATATCCAGTCGGCCTGAGTAGAGCTTGCCGCAAGGCTGGCTGCACCCTACATCCAGATAATGAACGCTCCCGCCCTCACCCTCAGTTCCAGCGCGGCTGCGCGCGTCGCGATGATAGCAGCCAAGCAGGGCAAGCCGGCGCTGCTGCGCCTTTCGGTTGAAGGCGGCGGCTGTTCAGGCTTTCAATACAAGTTCGATCTGGCAGATAGCCCCCAAAGCGATGATCTGATCGCCGAGACTGACGGGGTCAGGCTGGTGGTCGATCCGATGAGCCTTGAGCTGGTGGCGGGCTGCGTAGTCGATTTCGTCGAATCGCTCGGCGGCACGGCTTTCAAGGTTGAGAACCCCAATGCTTCGGCTGGCTGCGGCTGCGGATCAAGCTTCGCTGTTTGATGAAGATCGCCTCGTTCAATATCAACGGAATCAAGGCGCGGCTGCCGCGGTTGCTGGAATGGCTCGAAGAAACCCGGCCAAGCGTCGCCTGCCTCCAGGAGATCAAGACCCAGGGCGAGGGTTTTCCGGTCGCCGCGTTCGAGAAGCTGGGCTATCAGGCGATCTGGCACGGCCAGAAGGGCTTCAACGGCGTCGCGATTCTGGCTGACGGAGTAAAGCCGATCGAAATTCGGCGCGGTCTGGCGGGCGAGCTTGAAGATGAGCATGCGCGCTACCTCGAAGCCGATGTCTCGGGCGTCCGCATCGCCTGCATCTATTTGCCCAACGGCAATCCGCAGCCGGGGCCAAAATTCGACTATAAATTACGCTGGATGGACCGGCTGCGCACCCGGATGGCAGAGATTTCTGCCGAGGAAGTCCCAGCGGTGGTGCTGGGAGATTACAACGTCGTGCCCCACGATACCGACGTCTGGTCTCCCGCAGCAATGGCCGATGATGCGCTGATGCAGCCCGAATCGCGCGATGCCTATGCGCGGCTCCTCGCCGATGGCTGGACCGATGCGCTGGAATTGCACAATCCGCGCGGCGGGGTGTGGACCTATTGGGACTATCAGGCCGGAGCCTGGCCGCGCGATCACGGGTTCCGGATCGACCACGCTTTGCTTTCACCGGAACTGGCCGACCGGCTGGTTTCCTGCGGAGTCGACAAGGCGCATCGCGGACGCGAAACGCCCAGCGATCATGCGCCGATCTGGGTTGAGGTGCAGAACTGACGGATCGAGGGGGCCGGCATCCCGCCAGCCCCCTCGATCCCTCAACGATAGAAAACGTGATTGTCGATCCGCCCGACGCGGGTCAGGCGCCAGCCGGGTGAAACCCGTGCGGCATGGAAGTAAAGCGCGCCTTCAACCGGGCTCTGCCAGCTACCCGAATGGGCGATCTGGGCAATCGCCACGGCGTTTTTCCACTGGCGCGAGCTTTTGACGATGCCGGGCATGGCATTGCCGCGCACGAACGAAAACTGGGAGCGCTGAAACACTACGCCGCAGTAGCTGTTGGGGAAACGGCCCGACTTCGAACGGGCAACGACCACGCGGCCCACAGCCAGCTGGCCGGGCAGGGTTTCGCTCTTCGCTTCGAAATAGATTGCGCCTGCCAGGCAGTTAAGCTCTCGCGAAATGTCGCTGGGCTGAGGTTGGGCTGAAACCAGCGCAACCAGCGAACGGGCGCTGCGCACCGACTCAGCATCAATGATCGCGGGGGTAGCCGGTGCTGCATCGGCAGCTGTAGGAAGGGGTTGGATAACCGGCTGGGAAATCATCGGAAGAGCAGGCTCCGACAGGATCGCGACGGGAATCTTGCTCTCCGCAGCGGCACCAGAACCATCGGCACTGGCAAGGATCGTAACCAAAGTTGCGGCCACGGCAAACGCACTGGCCTTATTCAATTTATAGCTCATTATTCAATCAGATTAGGCGGTGAACGCGCCCGCGCAGGATGGGGGAAAGTTTGGTGCCTAAGCGCCTGTTGCCCCGCCGAAATTCCTGCCGGCTGTCCCCCGTCTGCGTGCTTGCGTGGATGACCGATTGCCCCCCTCGCCGCCTGCGCTCAAACATAAAGAACCGCGTCCTTAGATTGTGCAGTGCAGCAAAGTCAACCCTGCGGCTCATCCAATCCGATGAGCCGTTCGCCATTCGCGATATCCAGTTCAATAATCCACAAATCCTGGTCCTGACTGGCCCGGCGGTCTAGGTACTCGTCAATTTCTTGTGAACTTGCAGTTACTTGATGCTTTGAGCGGTGCCAATCCCGGGTTCCATCAAGCCCCGGCATCCGCTCAAAAATCCGCGCATTTGCGCCCCTTTCGCGCAAAACTACCAGGATCGTCCCGCCTTCACGTTCCCCCTTGGCCAGCACGCTGCCAAAGCCGCCACCGGCCTGAGTCTGGCGCAGCAGCGCCGAAACTTCGAGGTGGGCGGGAAGCCTGACGTCCACCTCAGCCGCTCATCCCGGCACAGCAGCGGTGCGCCATCGGGGCCAGCAGTTCAGGCAGCGTCGCGATCAATGACATTGGCCAGCAGCGCATAAAGCGCCTCTGCCCCCGGCGCTTCGGACAGGGCCGCATGCATCTGCTCGTCCCGCATCATCCGCGAGATCGCGGCGAGCGCATGGAGATGCGCCGCCCCGGCCTGCTCAGGCGAAAGCAGGCCGAACACCAGATCCACCGCCATGCCATCGGCCGCCTCGAAAGTCACCGGCGCTTTAAGGCGCAGGAACACGGCGACCGGGCGGTTCAGGTCAGGGATCCGGGCGTGGGGAATCGCCACCCCGCGGCCAAACCCGGTACTGCCAAGCTTTTCGCGTTCTTCGATTCGCTCAAGCACCATGGCCTGATCGAGCCCGTGGACGGCGGCAAAACGGGCCGCGAGCTGTTCAAGAATGGCTTGCTTGCTATCCGCCGCAATCGTGCCGACTGCTTCAGGAAGGAGGGTAAAAAGAGCTGTCATAGCGGGGCATGGGGTCCGAAAATTGAAGGTCGCGAAACAACCGGACAAGGTGGGCCGAAATAGCCCGCGCCGCGCCCCTGATACTCGCTGTGAATAAGCTCGCGGATTGGCTGCACTTCAGGATGGTTCAACCCAGCCGATCGATCCATCGCCGCGGCGGTAAACCATATTATGCTTTCCCGTGCCAGCATTTTTGAAGAGCAGGGCAGCGGTGTTTCTGAGATCGAGCATCATCACCGCATCCGAAACGCTGGCTTCGGGCACATCGACCCTGGTTTCAGCGATGATCACCGGCGCATCGGCGGCCACTTCATCCTCTGGCGAGGATTCGACAAAAACGGTGTAGGCCGCCTCTTCCTCGCGCTGGGCATAGGCTGATTGTTCGTGGCGATCCTTGAGGCGGCGCTTGTAGCGGCGCAGCTGCTTGTCGATCTTCTCGGCCGACTGGTCGAGTGCGACATGGGCATCATGGGCAATGGCTGAACCCTTGAGGATCAGGCCCTGGGTCACATGGGTAACAATATCGCAGCGGAATGCGCCAGCCGGTGCTTTGCCAAAGGTCACCGCAGAACTCAGCGCGCGGCTGAAATATTTGTCGACGATCGCAGTCATCCGTTCCTGAGCATGAACCTGAAGGGCTCCGCCGGTGTCAATCTGGTGGCCAGATACGCGAATTTCCATGGTCGACCTTCTCCTTAGTTTAGTACGCCCGCCCGATTAGAACTGCTGATTCAGCTTCGCCATAAGGGCGCTTTGATGGTTTCGAGGAATGCTCCATGTGCGGCAAGTTCGGCCTCGCTGGCGCGGTGGGCGCGGGCTGGCCGAAAAATCCGCTCACGCACCATGGGTGCAACTGTCACGACCAGCCCAGCGCCCGCATCCGCGGCCAGTTCCAGGCCGATCTGCCGCCCGCCGGTGAGTTCGACATAGACCTGCGTCAACAGCTCGGCATCCAGCAATGCGCCATGGCGGGTGCGGTGACTGCGGTCGATCCCGTAACGCGAGCACAACGCATCGAGCGAGAGTTTGGCACCGGGATGGCGGACCCGGGCCAGCGCCACCGTATCGACCATCCGGGTGCGGCTGACCGGCTCCAGCCCGCACATCTCCAGCTCAGTGTTGAGAAAGCCGAAATCGAAGCTGGCATTATGCGCTACCAGCAGAGAATCCTCGATGAATTCGAGCAGCTCGCCCGCCCGTTCAAGGAACCGCGGCTTGTCTGACAGAAAGCCAGCAGACAGCCCGTGAACCGCTTCGGCTGCAGCTGGCATATCGCGATCAGGGTTGAAATAGCTGTGAAAAATGCGGCCCGTGGCAACCCGGTTGACCATTTCGATACAACCGATCTCGACCATCCGATCACCAGTCCTTGGATCAAGGCCGGTGGTTTCGGTATCGAAGACAATCTCACGCATTGCCCGACATATCGGCCTGCCAGAGCCGGGTGGCAAGGGGATTAAAGGATTATTCGCGCGGGATGAGCCGGTGCGCCAATTGCTGCACGGCATGGCGGGTTTCGGCTAGTGAAGTGCCGGTATCGATCACATAATCGGCCCGTCCGCGTTTCTCCGCATCGGGCACCTGCAAGGCCAGGATCTGCTCGAACTTTTCCGGGCTCATGCCGGGCCGCGCCAGCACGCGGACGCGCTGCGCCTCGGGTGAGGCCGATACAACCAGCACCGCATCGACCTGGCTGGCCGCGCCCTTTTCGAACAGCAACGGAATATCAAACACCACCAGCGGCGCGGCCGCATGACGCTTCAGAAAATCAGCGCGCATCGCTGCGACAGCAGGGTGAACGATCGCTTCCAGCCGGGCGAGGGCATCGGGTTTACCGAGAACTTCGCCGCCCAGCCTGGCCCGGTCAACTCCCTTGGGGCCGGTCGTTCCGGGAAACTCCGCTTCAATCGCAGCCAGCAGCTGACCATCCGGCCCTTGCAGCTGATGGACCGCGGCGTCGGCATCGAACAGCGGGACACCCAGCCCCTGGAACATCGCCGCCACTGCCGATTTGCCCATACCGATCGAGCCGGTGAGCCCCAGGATGAAAGGCTTGTTCATCGCACCAGCAGGTCGCGCAAGGCAGCATCATATTCTCGCGGCGCGGGTTGCCCGAAGAACAGCTCAAACGCTACCGCCGCCTGACCGATCAACATGGCCAGCCCGTCAATCACCGCAAAGCCCGCGCCGCGCGCTGCCTTGAGCAGCGGCGTGTCGAGCGGGTCGGTGACAATGTCATAGACCACACTGCCCGGCGGAACATGGCCAAAATCCAGCTGCAGCGGCGGTTGGCCTGGCATCCCGAGCGGGCTGGCATTGATGATCAGATCAAGGCAACCGCTGCGATCATCGAAAGCAAAGTCGGTCGGACCGGCAAAATGGGCGATGGCGACCGCGTGATGATCATCACCGACCGCCAGCTCGTCGAGCAGCGCCTGCGCCTTGGCCGGATTTCGCGCCGCCACAACCAGGACAAAGCCTCGCCGGGATAGCGCGGCGACGATTGCCCGTGCCGCCCCGCCAGCACCGATGATCCGGGCCATCCGGAACAGATGCTTCTGGTCCAGCAAGCTTTGCAATGACTCGATGAATCCAGCTGCATCGGTGTTGTGGCCGGTCAGCGAGCCATCCGGCTCACGAACCACCGTGTTGACCGCGCCGATCCCGGCGGCGAGCGGATCGAGCCGGTCGAGTAGCGGCATGATCGCCTGCTTGTGCGGCATGGTCACATTACAGCCAAGCCACTTGCGGTCGGTCCGGCGATCGACAAGATAATCTGCCAGGCCCGCACTGGTCACATGGGCTGCGCGGTATTCACAGGGCAGGCCAAGCTTGCCAAGCCAGAAGCTGTGGATCGCAGGAGACTTTGACTGCGCGATCGGATCGCCGATCACTTCGGCATAGCGCGTACGAGCGGCATAGCGCGTAGAAGCGGCAGTCATGCACCAAGCTCCCCATATTGGCGCAGGGCTTCAAGCACCGGGAGCAAGGGCATGCCCAGTACGGTAAAGTGACTGCCTTCAATCGAATTGAACAATTGCACGCCGCGCGCCTCGATCCGGAACACCCCGACACAGCTCGCCACTGCCGGCCATTCCTGATCGAGGTAGCTGGCGATAAAGCGCTCGCTCAGCGCCCGCACCCGCAGCACTGCACGATCGCTGTAGCCCCACAATCTCGCGCCGCTGCGGACCAGCGCCGCGGCGCTGTGAAGCTGCATCTCGCGCCCCGAAAAATAGCGTAAATGCTCGGCTGCTTCGTCCCGGCTGCGCGGCTTGTCGAACCGGCGGCCCGCGACGACAACCAGCGAATCGCTTCCCAGTACCAGCGCCTCGCCATGCCTTCCCGAAACCGCCAGAGCCTTGGCTTCGGCCAGTGCCAATGCGATCACTCCGGTCGCTTCGCCGGCCAGCGAGGCTTCGAGTGCACGTTCGTCAATGCTGGCAGGAACCGAGGTGAAAGGCACCCCCGCTGCCTCCAGCATTGCCTTGCGCGAACCACTTTGTGAAGCGAGAACCAGCATTATACCGGATTGCCTGGACGCTCGGATTCCCGCTCATTGTAGAGCTTGATCACCTCCGCTGCAGTTTCCTCGATCGAACGGCGTGTGACATCGATCACTGGCCAGCCATTGTCGGCAAACATCCGCCGGGCGTATTGCACCTCGCGGGTCACCCGTTCGGTATCGACATAGTCAGTCTCAGGCGCCTGACCCAATGACAACAGCCGGTTACGGCGGACCTGCACCAGCCGCTCGGGCGAATTGGTCAAACCGATCACCAGCGGATGTTTCAGCCCGAACAGCGCAGGCGGTGGCGGGCTTTCGATCACGATCGGGATATTGGCAGTTTTGAAACCGCGATTGGCCAGATAAATGCTCGTCGGCGTTTTTGATGAACGTGAAACGCCGGCCAGCAGAATATCGGCCGCCTCCCAGTTTTCCCAGCCGGTTCCGTCATCATGGGCAATGGTGAACTGGATCGCCTCGACCCGGGCAAAATAGGCCTCATCCATCGCATGCTGGCGGCCGGGGCGGGCCTTGGGGTGCTGCCCGAGCTGCTGTTCCAGCGCATCGGTTACCGCATCCATTGCCGCAACCATCGGCAGACCAAGCGCACGGCAGCGTTCTTCCAGCCGCACTCTGGTATCGGCATTGACCAGAGTGAACAGCACCAGACCGGGATTGGCCGCAATCTCGCCCATGATCCGGTCAAGATGCTGCTGCGAGCGAACCATCGGCCAGAAGTGGCGGATAACATCTGCCCCTTCAAATTGGGCGAGGGCCGCCTTGGCAATCAGTTCCAGCGTTTCGCCGGTTGAATCAGATAAAAGGTGGAGATGAAGCCGGGGCATAAGGATTGGGTTTACCGCCTGTGGATAGCTAGGGGCATAAACCACGGGAGGGCGCTGCGGACAAGTTTCCAGCGTAAATCACTGCCCGCTAAACCGATTCCGATCTACCGCTTGTCGACAGGTGGACAAGCTTTCCCACAGGCTGGTGCCAGCGGGGATAAGCATTGCTTGACGCGCGCGTCCCTCGATTCGGCTGCTGCTTCCCTCTGTTCAGCCCGGCACAAATCGGGCAGGGTGCCACAACAATCGATATCCACAGACCAACTACCTACAGAATCCTTTTATAAAAAATTTCTTGTTATTGAATGGAATGGCGAAATGCCCGGTTTGCTTCTTCGCACCCTGCGCGGCGAAAACACGCACGAGCGACCAGTTTGGCTGATGCGCCAGGCGGGGCGCTACCTGCCTGAATACCGGGCGCTGCGCGAGGAAAAGGGCGGATTTCTGGCACTGTGCTATGATCCGGCGGCCGCGGCAGAGATCACCCTTCAACCAATCCGCCGGTTCGGCTTCGATGGCGCAATCCTGTTTTCAGACATTCTGATCGTGCCTTATGCGATGGGGCAGAATCTGGAATTCCTGGCCGGTGAAGGTCCGCGTTTGTCGCCTCGGCTGGTGGATGCAGCGCTGGACAGCCTCCACGCCGTGCCACAGCGGCTGTCTCCGATCTATGATACCGTCAGCAGGGTCAAGGCGCTGCTACCCTCTGACAAGACGCTGCTGGGCTTTGCCGGCTCTCCCTGGACGGTCGCAACCTATATGGTGGCGGGTGAGGGTAGCCGTGATCAGCATGAGAGCCGGGCGATGGCTTACAGCGACCCTGCGGCGTTTCAGGCGATCATCGATGCGATTGTGGCCGTGACAGTCGAATATCTGGCCGGGCAGATTGCTGCCGGGGCTGAAGCGGTGCAATTGTTCGATAGCTGGGCGGGCAGTCTTGCTCCGGCCGAGTTTGAGCGCTGGGTGATCGCACCCAATGCAGCGATTGTGGCAGCACTGCACCATCGTTTTCCTGACTTGCCGGTTATCGGCTTTCCCAAGGGCGCGGGCGAAAAACTGCCGGCCTATGCCCGCGATACCGGCGTTGATGCGCTGGGGCTGGACGAGACGGTCGATCCGCTGTGGGCGGCTAAGGCACTGCCAGTGGGACTGCCGGTGCAAGGTAACCTCGATCCGCTGTTGCTGCTGGGCGGCGGGGCGGAACTGGAAAAGCAGACGGTGCGCGTGCTTGAAGCCTTTGGGGAGAGACCGCATATCCTCAATCTGGGGCATGGAATCGGTCAGTTCACCCCGATCGAACATGTCGAACAATTGCTTGGCATAGTGCGCAGCTGGAGAAGTTAGCTTATGGTTTTCCAATGCAGCAAGTCCTCATGATGATCTATCTGTGGTTCAAAGCCGGTCATTTGATCTTCGTGATCTTCTGGATGGCGGGCTTGTTCATGCTTCCCAGATTTTTCGTTTATCATCAGGAATCTGCGCTGGATTCGCCTGAAAATGCGCAGTGGATTGACCGTGAGCGCAAGTTGCTGAAAATCATCATGTGGCCCTCGCTAGTGATAGTCTGGGTACTCGGCCTGGCGCTGGCGGTAAGCATCGGAGCCTTTGGGCAGGGCTGGTTTCAGGCCAAGCTGGCACTGGTGTTTGCGCTCAGCGCCTACCACATCTGGCTGGCTGGATATGCTGCTTCGTTGGCTTGTGGGATACGCAAACTATCCGGCAAACAGCTTCGCTTGCTGAATGAGATACCTGGTATCGCCGCAGCGCTGATCGTCATCCTGGTGATCGTCAAACCATTTTGAGGGAACGTCGTCCCGGACTTGATCCGGGACCGCTAGCCTGATCATTCCACCCTTGCATCGGTGAGGCCAGTGATCCCGGCTTTCGCCGGGATGACGTGAACCGCGTTGACTCGGCCTGCAACCGGGCATACTCGCGAGACATTCTTACCGGTAAAGTCCGCGCTTTTGTCGCGGACGGGTCTGCTTTCTCCAAGCCTTTAGACCGCCGGTCACTCACAAACTGAACTTATCAAACGGAATTTCGCAGCAATGCATCTTAAAGAACTCAAGAAGAAAACCCCCGCCGAGCTGGTCGAAATGGCCGAAGAACTGGGGGTTGAAGGCGCTTCGACCCTGCGCCGCCAGGACATCATGTTTGGTATCCTCAAGGAACTGGCCGAAGATGGCGAGCAGATCCTCGGCATCGGCACGATCGAAGTGCTGTCCGACGGTTTCGGCTTCCTCCGCAGCCCCGAGGCGAATTATCTAGCCGGTCCGGACGATATTTACGTCTCGCCCAACCAGGTCCGCAAATGGGGCCTACGCACCGGCGATACGGTCGAAGGCGAAATCCGCGCGCCCAAGGACGGCGAACGTTATTTTGCAGTGGTCAAGCTGATCAGCGTCAACTTCGATGATCCCGAGGCCGTCCGCCACCGGGTCAATTTCGATAATCTCACCCCGCTTTATCCTGACGAAAAACTCAATCTCGATACCCTCGACCCGACAGTCAAGGACAAGTCAGCCCGGGTGATCGACATCATCAGCCCCCAGGGCAAAGGCCAGCGCGCGCTGATCGTCGCCCCGCCGCGCACCGGCAAGACCGTGCTGTTGCAGAACATCGCCAAGGCGATCACCGACAACCATCCTGAGGTGTTCCTGATCGTCCTGCTGGTCGATGAACGGCCCGAGGAAGTCACCGACATGCAGCGCAGCGTGAAGGGTGAGGTGATCTCCTCGACCTTTGACGAACCGGCCACGCGCCACGTTCAAGTTGCTGAAATGGTGATCGAAAAGGCCAAACGCCTGGTCGAGCACAAGCGCGATGTGGTGATCCTGCTCGATTCGATCACCCGGCTGGGCCGTGCCTACAACACCGTGGTCCCGTCATCGGGCAAGGTGCTGACCGGCGGGGTTGACGCCAACGCCCTGCAGCGCCCCAAGCGCTTCTTCGGTGCGGCGCGCAACATCGAGGAAGGCGGTTCGCTGTCGATCATCGCCACCGCGCTGATCGATACCGGCAGCCGGATGGACGAAGTGATCTTCGAGGAGTTCAAGGGCACCGGCAACTCGGAAATCGTCCTCGATCGTAAGGTTTCCGACAAACGGATCTTCCCGGCGCTCGATGTTGGCAAGTCAGGCACCCGCAAGGAAGAACTGCTGGTCGCCAAGGACAAGCTCAGCAAGATGTGGGTGCTGCGCCGCATCCTGATGCAGATGGGCACGATCGACGCGATGGAATTCCTGCTCGACAAGATGAAGGATTCCAAGACCAACGAGGACTTCTTCGCAACGATGAATCAGTAGGGGATTACACGTCGGGCTTACCCAAAAGCCCGACTGAATCCCGTTCACCAAGCTCCAGCTTAGGTGTGGTGTTTTTCAGACGCTTTTCCACTTGCTTGATATGTTCGGCAGGCGGGATTATTTCGGGCATTTGTCCGCCAATCCGCTCGATTGCGGTACGAACCTCGCGGCCAACCGTTTCATGCGCAGCAATGGCAGTTCTCTGGTTGCGAATGTTTTCCCGCGCCAGCTTGTCACGGGTTTGGGTCATTCGGAATTGGTTTGCTGCAAGCTCGGTCGCGTTCATCCGGTCCATCAGCTTGTCGCTTTCGGCGATGGCCTTGTGGCGCTTGATCGCTTCTGTTCCGAGGCCGTTATAGAGACCTTTGTGTCCGGCATCGTGAAACACCCCGAACATCCGGTTTTCCACCCCAGCCTGCCTGGCTGCACCAGAGAGCTGCTTGAATTCTTCATTGAGAATAGCCCAACAGGGGCTGAAGATCTCGCGCGCTCCAAAACTCTGCACTATGCAAATTGATCTGTCTGAGGGCTTCGAACCCGTGAAGTTCAATCGCGATGGAATTTTGATTCATTAATTCCGACTCCATGAGTCAAAAGAACATATCAAAACAAATAGTCCAGTGTGCAGTGCCCTTGTGTTGAGGAATTCGGAGGAATTGGACAATCTATTTGGCCGCTCAGCCCTTCTCCAGCTGCGCCGCCATCAGTTCCCACAGCTTGTTCATCGCCTTCATCGGCCTAACCATCACCTTGAAATCCTTGATCTACCCGTCCGTATCGAAATGGATCAAATCAATCCCGTTGACGTGGATGCCGTCGATCTCGGCGGTGAATTCGAGGCAGACATCATCGCCGTCAACCAGTTCGCGGACATAGCGGAAACTGTCATTGCCCAGCACCTTGGCGGCCGCGCCAAGGTAGGCCATGACCTTGGCCGCGCCCTCCTGCAGGGTGTGAACTACGGGCGAATGGAACACCGCATCGTCCGCCACCATCGCGCGGAGCAGGCCGAGGTCGCTGCCGCTGTCCATATAGGCATGCCATTTGGCGACACCGGGATGAGCCGGCCCGCTCATCCCAGATGTTCCGCGAAGAAGGCGGCGGTGCGCTTGTCGGCCAGCTGTGCTCCGGCTGCGTCCCGGCGATCGCCCATTTCGGCGGCAAAGCCGTGATCGAGGCCGCGGTAATCATGCAGCGTCACCCGGGGATGACCATCCAGCCCGGCATGGATCGCGGCCTGCGCCTCCGGCCCGACGAAGTGATCGGCGGTCGGAATATGCAGCATCAACGGCCTGGCGATGGCGTTACTCTCATTCAGCATCTGGTCGATCATCACGCCGTAATAGCCGACCGAGGCATCGATATCGGTGCGCGCGGCAGCCATATAGGCCAGCCGCCCGCCCAGACAGTACCCGGCGCAACCCACTTTGGCGACGCCCTGCTCGCGCCGGATCCAGTGGATCAGCGCCTCAATATCCAGCACCCCGTCGTTCGGATCATACTGCTGAAAATAGCCGAACGCCTCCTCCAACTGCTCCGGCACGTCAGGGTTGAGCTCCCTCCCCGGAGCAAACCGCCAGAATACATCGGGCGCGGCGGCAAGATAGCCAAGTGCGGCCCAGGCATCGCATTTCTGCCGAATCCCGGCATTCACTCCGAATATTTCCGGGATCACGATAATCGCCGCCTTGGGCGCACCCTGCGGCTTTGCAACATAAGCGGGGAAGGTGCCGCTACCATCCAGCGTCGGAACCGCGATCGTTTTGGCCATGGGAATCTCCGTTGAATTGAATTTGCCTTGCCGCCCACCCTACGCTTGGCGTGGACTTTGCCAAGGCTGTGTGTCAGCCTTGCTCCAATTGCCAAGGAGAAACCGAAATGAAGGTCAATATAGAGATCGATTGCTCGCCCGAAGAGGCGCGGAGCTTTCTGGGTTTTCCCGATGTGAGCAAGGCCAATGACGTCTATGTTGATGCCATCTCCAAGGCGATGAAGGGGGCGACCAATGTCGATCAGCTTCAGGATTTCGCCAAACAGATCGCACCGATGGGCCAGATCGGCGTGAATTTGTTTAAGCAATTCATGGAAAGCGGCGGGAGCTTTGGCAAATCGGCCAAGAAGAAGAGCGAGGACTGATCGCTTTTCCAGCTGATGACCGAGACGATATTTGCCCTTTCCAGTGGCGCTCCGCCTGCCGCGATTGCGGTGGTGCGGATCAGCGGGCCGAACGCGGGCGCGGCGCTGGCTGCGCTTGCGGCCAGAGACTTGCCGCCGCGCCGCGCGGTGAGCGTGACCCTGCGCGACGGAGCAGGGGCGCTGCTCGATCGGGCGCTGGCGCTGTGGCTGCCCGGACCGCAAACCGCGACAGGTGAGGATACGCTGGAGCTTCACTGCCACGGCGGGCGCGCAGTAATAGCGGCGGTGGTGGCGGCATTGACGGCGCTTCCGGGTCTGCGCGCTGCTACTCCCGGCGAGTTCACTCGCCGCGCTTTTACCAATAGCAAGATCGATCTGGCCGAGGCCGAAGGGCTGGCCGATCTGCTCTCGGCCGAGACCGAACTGCAACGCCAGTCGGCCATGGCGATGGCGGGCGGAGCGTTTTCGGCGCTGGTGGCGCAGTGGCGCGATCAGCTGCTCAATCTCTCGGCCGCAGTTGAGGCCGTGCTCGACTTTTCCGACGAGGATGATGTCAGCGCGCTTCCGGCTGAGTTTTTGGCTGAGTTGGCAGAACTTGAGGCGACGATTTCCGCTTGGCTTGTCCGGCCTCGGGCCGAAGCTTTGCGTGAAGGTTTCCGGGTGGTCCTCGCTGGTCCACCGAATGCAGGTAAAAGCACACTTTTCAATGCTTTGATTGAGAGTGAGGCCGCGATAACCGCGCCCACTGCCGGGACCACGCGTGACGTCCTGACGCATCCGGTGGCGCTGTCCGGGGTGCCGTTCCGGTTTGTCGACACCGCTGGTCTGCGCGATTTGGCCGGCGATTCGATCGAGGCGATCGGTATCGAACGCGCCCGCGCGGCGCTTGAACAGGCCGATCTGGTGCTGTGGCTGGGGCCGGAAGGCGCAGGCCCACCAGACGCCTGGGAGATCGAACCGCAAACAGACCGCAACCCCCTTGCAGCCAAGCTGCAACCCCGCCACCGCCTCTCGGCAGTGACCGGGCAAGGGATGGACACCCTGCGCGCTGATCTGGTCGCGGCTGCTCGCGCTGCGCTGCCGCGTCCGGGGGAGGCCGCGCTCAACGCCCGCCAGCACCGCTTGCTGGCAGAGGCCGGGCAAGCATTGATGACCGCCGCCGATCTGACCGATCCGTTGCTGGTCGCCGAGAACTTGCGGATCGCCCGCGTCGCCTTCGACGCACTGCTCGGGCGGACTACAACCGAGGATATGCTCGATGCGCTGTTCGGGCGGTTCTGCATCGGCAAGTAAATCCCCTGTTCCACGTGGAACACCGTTCCGCTACAGGCCGGGCCAAGATGCACAGCTTCGACATCATAGTTATCGGCGGTGGCCATGCCGGCTGCGAGGCGGCGGCGGTGGCGGCGCGAATGGGCGGCCGGGTGGCGCTGGTCAGCTTTGATCATGGCGCGACCGGGGCGATGAGCTGCAATCCGGCGATCGGCGGGCTGGGCAAGGGGCATTTGGTTCGCGAGGTCGATGCCTTTGACGGACTGATCGCCCGCGCGGCAGACGCAGCCGCGATCCATTACCGGATGCTCAATCGCTCCAAGGGCAGCGCAGTGCAGGGTCCGCGCATTCAGGCGGACCGGGTGCTGTTCAAGGCGGCGATCCAGGCACTGCTGAAGCAGCAGGGCGATCTGACGCTGGTTGAGGGTGAAGCGGCTGAACTTCTCCTCGAAGCCGGACGGGTGCGCGGGTTGATCCTGGGCGATGGCACACAGATTGCCGCTCAGGCCGTGGTTCTGTGCACCGGCACTTTCCTGGGCGGGACTTTGTTCCGCGGCGAGGAGCGGATGCAAGGCGGGCGGATCGGCGAGGCTTCGGCGCAGCGGCTGGCGGCGCAGCTGCGTGAGGCGGCTTTGCCGATGGCCCGGCTCAAGACCGGTACGCCGCCCCGGCTGGACGGGCGGACGATTGACTGGGCGCGGCTGGAGGAACAGCCCTCCGATCCCCAGCCCTGGACCATGTCGGCGCTCACCCCGGCGCGAATCAACCCGCAGCTGTTCTGCGCGATCACCCGGACCAATCCGGCGAGCCACAAGGTGATCCGGGCCAATCTCCACCGCTCGCCATTGTTTTCGGGCGCAATCGGTGCGCAGGGCCCGCGTTATTGCCCCTCGATCGAGGACAAGATCCACCGCTTTGCCGATCGCGATGGTCACCAGGTGTTCCTTGAGCCCGAGGGGCTGGGCACGCATCTGGTTTACCCCAACGGGATCAGCACCTCGCTGCCCGCCGATGTCCAGTTGGCGATGCTGCATACGATGGACGGGTTGGAAGCGGCCGAGATAGTCGTGCCCGGCTATGCGGTGGAATATGATCATATCGATCCGCGCGCGCTGCGCTCGACACTGGAGCTGCGGGCGCTGCCGGGGCTTTATTGCGCCGGGCAGATCAATGGCACCACCGGCTATGAAGAGGCAGCTGCGCAGGGGTTGGTCGCCGGGATGAACGCGGCGGCGGCGGTGCTGGGCCGCGAGCCTGCGCCGCTGGGTCGTGCCAACAGCTATATGGCAGTGATGATCGATGATCTGACTATGCACGGGGTGAGCGAGCCCTACCGGATGCTGACCGCCCGGGCCGAATACCGGCTGCGACTGCGGGCCAACAATGCCAGCACCAGGCTCACCCCGCTGGCGCTGGGCGTGGGCTGTGTTGGCACCGAGCGGGCTGAGTGGTTTGCCCGGCGCCAGGGTGCACGGGTGCAACTGGATGCGGCGCTTGATGCCACTGCAACCGCGCATGAACTGAGCGGGGCCGGGCTGCCGGTGCGGACTGACGCCGGGCGGCTGAGCCTGCGTGAGTGGCTGCGCTTTGGCGGGGTGGAACTTGATACACTGGCCCCGTGGCTTGATCCGGCGGTTCTGGCTGATGCGGGCCTTGCCGAGGAAGTGGCCGAGGATGCTGCCTATGCGCCTTATCTGGCCCGGCAGGACAGCGAGCTGCGCGATTTGCGGGCTGCCGAGGGCCTGGCGCTGGGCGATGCGTTCCCCTATGCCGCCGTCCCCGGTCTGTCGCGCGAAATGGTCGAGCGGCTGGGCGCTGCCCGTCCGGCTTCGCTGGCTGCTGCGGGCCGGGTTCCGGGGATCACTCCGGCGGCGCTGGCGGCGCTGCTGGTCCATGCGCGCCGACAAGCGGCATGATTTCTACCGAGGGCGAAGCGCGGAGTTGGCTGGAGCGGCTGCCCGAATGGAACGCTGAAGCCGCAGGCCGGCTTGAACAGCTGGTGGCGCTCCTGGTGGAAGAGAACGCCCACCAGAACCTGGTATCCGCTGCCAGCCTTGACGCGGTGTGGCTGCGCCATGTAGTTGATTCTGCTCAGCTTATCCGTCTCGTTCCACGTGAAACGGGTTCTCCTTGGCTTGATCTGGGGACTGGGGCTGGCTTTCCGGGGCTGGTGATCGCAGCGTTGCGGCCGGAATGCGAAGTGGTGATGATCGAATCGCGCGCCCGCAGGGCCGAGTGGCTGGAGCGGGCGCGAATCGCTTTAGGGTTACAGCGGGCTAAAATTGTCGCGGCCCGGCTCGAACTGGTGCCAACTCAACCGGTCTGCGTCATTTCGGCACGGGCCTTCGCGCCATTGCCCCGCCTTCTTGAATTATCCGCAAGGTTTTCCACAGCGGACACTCGATGGCTGTTGCCCAAGGGGCGGTCTGCACCGCAGGAATTGCATAAGCTCACCGGCTGGAACCATGTGTTCCACGTGGAACACTCGCTGACCGATCCCGAGGCCGGGATAATTGCCGGGACTCTGGCTGGAAAGACCGGAGCTCAGGCTCGAAGGAAAGGACGGTAAGCCGTGATTCGCGTAGCGATCGCCAACCAGAAGGGCGGGGTGGGCAAGACCACCACGGCGATCAACATTGCCACGGCGATGGCCGCAACCGGTTGGAAAACCTTGCTGATCGATCTGGATCCGCAGGGTAACGCCTCGACCGGAATCGGGATCAGCGCGGATCAGCGCGAGCGATCGGCCTATGATCTGCTGGTCGATGAAATGCCGCTAGCCGAATGTATCCAGCCGACCAGAATCCCGGGACTTGATATTATTCCTGCCACCGTTGACTTGTCCGGTGCGGAGATCGAACTGGTCTCGGTTGATCGGCGGACCGACCGGCTGCGCCATGCACTGGCCCAGGATACCGACCACGACATCTGCTTCATCGATTGTCCGCCCTCGTTGGGGTTGCTGACCCTGAATGCGCTTTCGGCCTCGGATACGCTGCTGGTTCCGCTGCAATGCGAGTTCTTTGCGCTGGAAGGGCTGAGCCAGCTGCTGAAGACCGTCGAGCTGGTGCAGCAACGATTCAATGCCGATCTGGGGATCATCGGTGTGGCGCTGACCATGTATGATCGGCGCAATCGGCTGACCGATCAAGTTGCCGAGGATGTCCGCTCGTGCCTTGGTGGGTTGGTGTTCGAGGCCACTATCCCGCGCAATGTCCGCTTGTCCGAAGCACCAAGCCACGGCCTGCCCGCGCTGGTTTACGATCACAGCTGCGCGGGAAGCCGGGCCTATATGGCGCTTGCCCGCGAATTGATTGGCCGCCTGCCTGAACGAAGGAAAGCTGCATGAGCGATGATTCCGTCACCCCCTATCCTGCTGTCGAAGCGCCCGCAAAACGCAAGCCGCTCGCACTGGGGCGGGGGTTGGGGGCGCTGATGGGTGAAGCCCGGCGCGAGGAACCACTGGTTACATCTGCACAGCTGGCCGGAATGAATGCGGCCAATGGCGGTCTGGCGGTTCTGGCGATCGCTGATATCGTCCCGCATCCCGGCCAGCCGCGCCGCCATTTTGATGAAGCCGCGCTGGATGAGCTCGCCGCGTCAATTGCGGCCCGCGGCGTAATACAGCCGGTAATCGTCCGGCCGCTGGCAGGCGGGGGCTATCAGCTGGTTGCGGGAGAGCGCCGTTGGCGGGCCGCACAAAAGGCCGGGCTTCATGAAATACCAGCGCTTGTTCGGGAGCTGAGCGAGCGTGAGGTTATGGCGCTGGCCTTGATCGAGAATTTACAGCGTGAAGACCTGAATCCGATCGAAGAGGCGCGGGCCTATCACCGCCTGGCCGAAGATGAGGGGCTGACCCAGGCCGATATCGCCCGGATGGTCGACAAGAGCCGCAGCCATGTCGCCAATCTCCAGCGGTTGTTGAGCCTGCCCGGCCTGGTGATCGAACTGGTTGAAGAAGGGCGGCTGACGATGGGCCACGCCCGCGCGCTGGTCGGGGTTGAAGATGCCCTGGCGCTAGCCGAGACCGCAATTGCCCGGCAGCTTTCGGTGCGTGAGGTCGAACAGCTGGTCCGGCGCCGCAGTGCCACCCTGCCCCCGCCGCGCCGTGTGCGGTCAGGCCGCGATACCGGGGATGCCGCGGATATTGCCGCAGTGCAAAGCCATCTGGAGGAGTTTCTTGGCCTGTCGGTGCGGATAAATGCTGATGCTGATCCGCGCTCGGGCGCGGTGACGATCCGTTATCGCACGCTCGATCAGCTCGATCTGATCTGCCAGCGGCTGACCGGCGGCGGAATCTAGGGTCAGGACCTGTTAACCGCGCCATCGAGGTTTGAAGCAAAATGGCCCAGCGCGAGGCGGATAGGTGCGGGAATAGTTATTCTATTTCAAGCCTGTCCAACGCTGCGATGGGCCATTTTGGTCAAATCCGCTTGGACGGCAAAATGGCTTCCAGCTCGAACAGAAATGCGCTTGCAAAGACGTCCAGTCTTAACGGCGCGCATTTCCGCCCGATATGTTCGCCATTTTGCCGCCTCGAAGGTGCGGTTAACAGGTCCTGACCCTAGCCCACTAACCGCTGCATCAACGCATTTCTTGCCGCCGCTGCCATCGCCTTGCGATTGGCAAGTTGATCGCCTTTCAACACCGGCAGGAAATGGACCGTCACCACCAACCCCCGGCCGCGGGCCATGATGCGCTTGAAATTGTCGAGCCCGTGTTCATCGCCGACCCAAGCGATATCCGCCGCTTCCGGGCCGTAATCGAGCAGCACCGGCTGGATGGCGATCCCCGGCGGAACCGGATCGAGCGCGGAGAGTAGCGAGCTTTTGAAGGGCAGTAACCCGGTGCCGTCACTGGTGGTGCCTTCGGGAAAGATCGTCAGTGCTCCGGTGTCATTGATTGCCTCGCGGACCGTGGCCACTTGCTCGGCGATGCTACCGGGATCGTGCCGCGCGATAAAAACGGTGTCGTTCATCGCGCAAAGCCAGCGCAGGAATGGCATCGCGGCCAGACCATCATGGCCGACAAAGGCGCTGCCGGTGGTCGCGGCGATGGCCGGAATATCGATCCAGCTGACGTGGTTGGCGAGCAGGAAGGCACCGCGATGGACCTTTTCGCCCCTGACTTTCAGCTCCACTCCGGCGATCCATGAAATCCCGCCCAGAAATATGCGCGGCAGAGGATTTTTGAGACGGAGCATCCGGCAGACATAATAGAGCGGCACGCAGGCGCTCAGCAGGCTGACCATGGCCAGGATGCGGGTGACAATCCGGGCCCAGCCGATCAGCGGAATGGGCAGAGGCTGGGCAATCGCGGCGGCCATTGCCGGCGCCTCAGCCCTCACGGCCCAGACGTACGCCATAAAGCTCCATCCGGTGGTCAACCAGCCGATAGCCCAGCTTTTCGGCAATCTGGCGCTGGAGCGCCTCCAGCTCCGGATCGACGAATTCGACGACTTTGCCGGTTTCAACGTCGATCAGATGATCGTGATGCGCCTCGGGCGCAGCTTCATAGCGCGCGCGGCCATCGCCGAAATCGTGGCGATCGAGGATCCCGGCTTCTTCAAACAGGCGCACGGTGCGATAGACCGTGGCGATCGAAATCCGCGCGTCAATCGCAACCGCGCGCGCATGCAGTTTCTCGACATCGGGATGATCATCGCTTTGCGACAGTACCCGCGCGATCACCCGGCGCTGCTCGGTTATGCGAAGTCCGCGCTCGGCGCAAAGCGCCTCAATGTCGATAGGATGGTGCACGTATTGTCCGAACAAAAGAAAAGCCTCGCCAAGTCATAGCCTGGCGAGGCGATTCTACAACCAATTCCCAAACGGTCTGTCAGGCCACCTTGGGCTTGCGGCCACGCTTTTGGCCAGGCTTGCGGCCAAGGCCGATCTTCTTGGCCAGTTCCCGCCGCTTTTCGGCATAATTGGGCGCGACCATCGGATAGTCCGATGAAAGACCCCAGCGGGCGCGGTACTGATCGGGGGTGAGGTTGTAATGCGTCATCAAGTGACGCTTGAGCATTTTCAGCTTCTTGCCGTCTTCCAGGCAGATGATGTAATCCGGCTTCAGCGAAGCGCGGATTGAAACCGCTGGTTCTGGCGCGGCAGCGGGAGGAGTTGCAGCCTGACCAAGCCCGGCGAGTGCACCATAAACGTTGGTAATCAGCACTGCCAGGTCGCTCACGGCGACGCTGTTGTTGCTGACATGCGCGGCGACAATATCCGAAGTAAGTGTAATCAGTGTTTCGTTCATGTCGCTCAAGGTCGAGTCCATGATAGCTCCTCTCATTTTTCGGTGCGACCTCATTTTCGGAGGCACCAGGCACAGTTCCTGCGCTCTGGTGAGAGTCACTTAATCCGGCGGATATTCAAATACAAGAGAAGATAGCCGTATTGTGGTGAATTTCTGACAAAGTGTTGAACAAATCAGTATATGTTTGTTTCAGAGCACTATTTGCAATCGCGTGCAAAGGTAATCGCGTCGAGTCGCACGCCCCCTGCGGTCCGGTAATAGTTGGGACGGCGGCCAATCGGCAAGAAGCCGTGACGCAGGTAGAGCGCTTCTGCCGGGTTACCCTGGCGCATTTCCAGCAGTAGCCGCACAGCACCGCGGACGCGCGCGGCAGCGGTAAACGAGCCGAGCAAGCGGGTGGCAAAGCCGCTGCGCCGATACTGCGGCGCTACTGCCAGCAGCAGCAGTTCTTCTTCCTCAACCCCCCTGCGCGAGAGGAAAAATCCGGCCGCTGCCTGGCCGGCCGCAGGTTCATCGCCCACCGCGTTGACCAGCCCATAATGGCAATTGCCCAGGATCAGCGAATCTTCCAGCTGCCGCCGCGACCAGGCCTCGCCAAACGCCGGATCGAAGGCAATGGCCATGATCGCCATGATCTGGTCGATATCGTCGTTCATCGCGAAGCCGGTGGAAGTTTCGCATCGGGCGCGCGGCCATAGAGCGGCTTGGGATCCACCTCGAGCGACCCGGCCCCAAGCAGGGCGAAATCCCGGGCATCGGGCAGCAGCGCCAAGGCCTTCCCCGAACCGCGCATGGCAACCAGCGCCTCGGCCTGGGTGCCCGCGACCAGCACCGCTGATTGGGCGGCCGCCTGGTCAGGAGTAAGCGAGGCCAGTGGCCCAAGCGGCGCACCGCTGGCAGCAAAGGCTTGCACAAACCATTCGCCATGTCCGCCGGTCATCGCAGCCGTAACCGGCTGATCTCCGTGCTGGCTTCGCGCCATCGCGGCGACCAGATCAAGCGTCGGATAGCCGAGCAATTCCGCCCCCCAGGCGAAAGCCAGCGCGCGGGCAGCGGCCAGGCCGACGCGCACTCCGGTAAAGCTGCCCGGACCCATGGCAACCGCGATTCGCTGCGCCTTGCCCTTGCCGGGCAGCGCCGCGATCATCGGTACCAGCTGTTCGGCATGGCCGCGGCCCAGGACGCGGAATTTGCCGCCGATCAGCGCGCCGTCTTCCAGCAAGGCAACCGAGCAGGCCTCGGTCGCGCAATCGATCACCAGAGTCCGCATCATGCGGCCAGTTAGGCGTCAGTCGATCCGATTGAAAGTATCGAAATCGGGGCGCGGGCTGCGTGGGAAGATGCTGGCCGGATCGCCGTAGCCCAGCGTCGAGATGAAATTCGATTTAACCCGGGGCGTTTCGGCAAAGAACGCCGCGTCGACCGCATCATTGCTGAAGCCCGACATTGGCCCGGTATCGAGGCCCAGCGCGCGCGCGGCCATGATGAAATAGCCGCCCTGCAACGTCGAATTGCGCATCGCGGAGATTTCCTTGAGCGGCTCATTGCCATCAAACCAGCTTTTGGCATCGGCGTGGGGAAACAGCTCCGGCAACTTCTCGTGGAAATCGAGGTCCATGCCGATGATCACCGAAACCGGGGCTTTGAGGATCTTTTCGGCATTGGCGGGCAAGCAGAAGGCGGCAAGCCTCTGCTTGGCCTCGTCGCTGACCACCCACACCAGCCGGGCGGGGAGCATATTGGCCGAGGTTGGCCCCATTTTCATCAGCTCCCAGATTGCGTGAAGCTGCTCAGTGCTGACCGGCTGGTCGAGGTAGCCATTATAGGTGCGGGCGGTGCGGAACAGCTGATCGAGCGCAGCATCGGAAAGCGGCTGGTTCATGGAGTCTCCGGGACTTTTGAGAAAATCAGGCGGCGCGGACTTCGCTCACTTCGGGCACATAGTGCTTCAGCAGCCCTTCGATCCCGTTCTTGAGCGTCGCTGTGGACGATGGGCAGCCCGAACAGGCGCCCTGCATCTGGAGGTAGACTACGCCTTCGCGGAAACCCCGATAGATGATGTCACCGCCGTCATTGGCGACAGCAGGGCGCACGCGGGTTTCGATCAGCTCCTTGATCTGCGCGACGATATCGGCCTGCGCCGGATCATCGCCGTAATCTTCATCTTCAGCCGGAACGACAATCCCGCTGGCGTCAGGCCCGGTAAACAGCGGGGCCTGGCTCACGAAATGATCGAGCAGGATGCCCACGACCTGCGGCTTGAGCTGGCTCCAGTCAGCGCCGGGTGCCGCAGTTACCGAGATGAACTCACCCCCAAAAAACACCCCAGTCACATCGCCCAGATCGAATAGCACCTCCGCCAGTGGGGACGCCGCTGCCGCCTCGGGCGAGGTAAACTCGCGGGTGCCAGCCAGCATCACCTGCTCTCCGGGAAGGAACTTCAGCGTGGCCGGATTGGGCGTGGTTTCGGTTTCAATAAACATGATACTGCATGTAGGCCTCGGTGCGCGGGGATCAAGGGGCGTGATCGGCTGGGGCGGTTGGCGAGGCCGTCATGGTGGTAGGTGGTTAGGGTGTCATTGCATCTATAACGGAATCCGGTCGCCGTATTCCGCGCGATTAGCCGGCGACGCTCAGTGGTCGCAGTATTCGTAGTGGCCGGCGCGGCACATCGAAACGGCGCGACGCCAGGCGGTCATCTCCTGTTCGTGCCTGGCCTGCTCGCGATTGTAGCCTGCGCGCTGGCGATCATTGTCCGCTCTGGCCCTCGCATAATCGGCTCCGCCACCGTTCTTTGCTTCGCGATAGGCTTTCCAGCCAGCGGCATAGCCGGCGTCGCGCCTGCGAACATGGGCGAGTTCGTCGATGTTAAGCTGCCTGATGATCTGGCGGTCACGCGCCCGGGCGCGGGGATCGCGCATGTCCGGATCGTTGGGATCATCGGCCAGCGCAACGGACGAGACGAACGAGGTGGTCAGCGCCAGCGCGGCTAAGATTCCAGCAGATTTCATCAGTTTGTATCCTCCCGAGGCAGTAACGTCGATGGGGGAGAAGACATTAACGCGGGATGACAATGTGACCGAATGCGCCGCGTTCATCGCAAATCTGGTGCATTCGAGCGAAGGGCGGCGCACCCTGCAAAAAACCGGCGAGGCCCGATCCTGGTCAGTAATTACAGGGTAATTTCGGGTTTGGTAGTACGGCGACATTTTACTTAGGGTCAGGACCTGTTAACCGCGCCATCGAGGTTTGAAGCAAAATGGTCCAGCGCGAGGCGGATAGGTGCGGGAATAGTTATTCTATTTCAAGCCTGTCCAACGCTGCGATGGGCCATTTTGGTCAAATCCGCTTGGA
>JANMKT010000019.1:0-5817 GCA_031372185.1 Novosphingobium sp. | reverse complement strand
TGGGGTTCTTCATCGTGAAGTCGGGATGCTCGAGCAGCCCCTCGACCGTGTCGATCGTGTCGCCGCGCGGCGCCCCCGCCTGAAGCGCGAACCATTTGTCGATCACCAGCCCGTCATTGGCAAAGCGCGCATAATAATCGTCCAGCGCCGCGGTCCGTTCGGGCCCGTCTAGGATCGTCAGCACGGCCAGCGCCCCCTGCCGGTCGGTCATATTGTCCGCCCCGTCATATTGCGCCTTGGCCAGCGCCGCGCCGCAGGGCCCGTCGCCCGCCGCGATCAGCGACAATGCGACCGTCTTCAGCCGCCGCACGCCCTTGGCCGCGCTCGACAGGTCGCTTCCCGACGCACTAGCGGCCTGCGCATCGCCAAGTTCGTCCGCCAGTGCCTGCCCGATCGCCGCGCGCAAGCCTTCCCGCGCGTCATGGATCGCATCGGGATCGACCGTCTCCATCCGGTCGCCAACCAGTGCCTCCGACGGCAGGGTCAGCGCCTCGCCCTTGAACGCGGGGTCGAGCGCATCGGACGTCAGCGTATCGCGCATTGCCGCAATTACCGACGCCGGATCGACCGTTTCGCCCCGCGCCCCGGCGATCAGCGCACCGAACATCAATTCCTGCAACGCCTCGTAACGCGCGAACGGATCGCCGTCGCACGCCGCCATCCGCTCAAGCTCGCCCGGCTGCCGATCGACCTGCATGATCACCGGTGCCGAGAACCCGCGGTTGATCGACAGCAAGGGCGGTTCTCCCACGCCTTCGAAGACGAATGACTGCGCCGCATCTTCCAGCAGCACCAGCCGCTCGGCCGCGATCTCAGCGCCGCTGTCAGCCCCGATCAACGCGGTCACCAGCGGGATCGGCATCGGCTCCTTGTCGGGCTGTCCGGGGGTCGCCGGTACGGCCTGCGTAAGCTCCAGTGTCGCCGTCCGCGCCACCGCGTCATGGACCAGCTTCGCCGACACGCGCGGCGTTCCCGCCTGCTCGTACCAGCGCTTGAACCGGCCGAGATCGACCCCGCTCGCTTCCTCCATCGCCGCCACGAAATCGTCGCACGTCGCCGCTTCGCCATCGTGCCGCTCGAAATAGAGATCGGCCCCGGCGCGGAAAGCCTCGGCGCCAAGCATCGTCCGCATCATCCGGATCAGCTCGGCACCCTTGTTGTAGATGGTGGCGGTGTAGAAATTGGTGATTTCCAGATAGGAGTCTGGCCGCACCGAATGCGCCAGCGGCCCCGCATCCTCGGGAAATTGCGCCGCGCGCAGCAGCCGCACATCGTCGATCCGTTTGACCGCCTGCGACCCGATATCGGCAGAGAAGCATTGGTCGCGAAAAACGGTGAAGCCCTCTTTCAGGCTCAGCTGGAACCAGTCGCGGCAAGTAACTCGATTGCCCGACCAATTGTGGAAATATTCATGCGCGACCACGCCCTCGATCCCGTCATAATCGCTATCGGTCGCGGTGTCGGGATCGGCGAGGATGTAGCGGGTGTTGAAGATGTTGAGGCCCTTGTTCTCCATCGCTCCCATATTGAAATCGGACACCGCGACAATGTTGAACAGATCGAGGTCATATTCGCGGCCGAACACCTCCTCATCCCATTTCATCGCGGCCTTGAGTGCGGTCATCGCGTGGTGGGTGCGGTCTTCATCTCCCTCCCGGACCCAGATACCCAGATCGACTTTACGCCCGCCACAGGTCGTGAAGCTGTCCGAATTGGCAACGAGGTCGCCTGCGACCAGCGCAAACAGATACGATGGCTTGGACCAGGGATCGTGCCATTCAGCCCAATGCGCGCCATCGCTGCCTTCGCCTTTGGCGATGCAATTGCCATTGGCGAGCAGCACTGGGAACTGCGTGCGCGGCCCTTCCATCCGCACCGTATAGACCGACAGCACATCGGGCCGATCGGGGAAGAAGGTGATCCGGCGGAACCCTTCCGCCTCGCACTGGGTGCAGAGCATCCCGTTCGAGGCATAGAGCCCCATCAACTGGCTGTTGGCCGCCGGGTTCAACACCGTTTCAACCGCCACCTCATGCGCCGCGCCGGGCAGATCGATCAGCAGATCAGCCCCGTCCATACGCCAGTCGTTGGTGGCCTTGCCATCGACCAGCACCGTGCGCGCAGCAATCCCATCACCATTAAGCCGCAATGTCGCGCTGCCTGATCCAGCCGGATTGCGGGTGACTTGCAGGCGGGCCGAGACCCGCGTTTCATCAAGCCCCAGTGCGAAATCGAGCGCGACTTCGGGAACCAGCCATTCAGGCGGGCGGTAATCCGCAGCGCGGATGACGGGCGGCGGGGCTTCAGGGGTCGATTGCAGGTTCATGATGCTTCCCATACCCGCTCGTATCGGGCGAAGTCGAGATACGTTGAGCGCAGTGTCTCGACTTCGCTCGATACGAACGGCATTGGGAGTGGGTGAGTCGATTGTTCATCTTCGGGCTGGGCTATACCGCCAGCCATTTCGCCGCCGCCTTACAGGCGCAGGGCTGGGAAATCGTCTCGACCGGACGCGACGGCACGCTGTCGTTTGATGATGCGGGCAGCGTGGCGCTGGCGCTGGCCGATGCCAGCCATGTGCTGTCGTCGGCTCCGCCAACCGCAGATGGCGACCCGGTGCTGGAGCGCTATGGCGATCTGTTGGCCGGCAAGTGGCTGGGCTATCTGTCCTCGACCGGAGTCTATGGCGACACGGGCGGCGCCTGGGTCGATGAAAGCGCAGCGATTGGCATGGGCCGCCGCACCGCCCGGGCCGATGCGGATGCCGCCTGGCTGAAGCTGGGCGCGCGGGTGCTGCGGCTGCCGGGAATCTATGGACCCGGTCGCAGCCCGCTCGAGCGGGTGCGGATAAGCAAGGCGCACCGGATTGATCTGCCGGATCAGGTGTTCAGCCGGGTCCATGTCGGTGATATCGTCTCGGGCGTGCTTGCGGCGCTCAGTGGACCTGCGGGAGCCTATAACCTCGCCGACGATGCGCCAGCCGCCCAGAATGCGGTGATCGAGGAGGCCTGCCGCCTGCTCGGACTGGAACCGCCGCCGCTGCTCAGTCTTGAAGCAGCCGGGCTATCTGCGATGGCGCGCGGCTTTTATGCAGAGAACCGCCGGGTTGCGAATGGCAAGGCCAAACGCGTGCTGGACTGGTGCCCGCGCTATCCCAGCTACCGCGAAGGACTTGCCGCACTGCTCGCGGCTTGAGAATTTCTGCCCGATAAGGCGATCAGCAGTCCGAACATTGCCAGAATCGCGCCGCTTCCCGCCAGCAAACTCCAGCGGTAGCCCTCGAACAGGGTCGAAAGTGCCATCGCCACTACCGGCACGGCCACCGAATTATAGGCCGCCTTGCCCGGTCCCCAATCGCGGATCAGCGCGAAATACAGCGGAAAAGTCACCACCGAACCCATAATCGCGAGATAGGCAATCCCCAGCAGATATTGCGGACGCGGGTCGAACCCCGGCGGGCCGACCGTGGCCACGGCGAACAGGGCGTTGGCCAATGCCCCAAACAGCATCGACCAGGCGATCAGCGGGAGGGCCGTCTGGCGCTGGGCTAGCCGGCTGGCCTGCAGGACATTGCCGACCGAAGCGCAGAGCACCGCGCCGGCACAAAACGCAATCCCCAGCGGCACCGAGGTTCCGGCCGGTGCCATGCGGTATTCATGGAGCAGCAGCAGGGCGATCCCGCTCAGCGCGACGGTTGAACCAGCCAGGAACCTTGCGCTGATCGGCGCGCCCAGAAAAATCCGCGCCAGCCCGGCATTGGGCACCAGCAGCAAGGCGAAGAACACCGCGACTAGCCCCGAGGTCAGGAAATGCTGCGCCCCGTAAACAAACTGGAAATTCGCCCCGAACTGGACCACCCCGATCACCATCGCCAGCCGCGTCCCGGCCCGGTCGAGCCGCAGCGGATCGCGACGTATCATGGCGAGCAGAAACATCGCTGCTGCCGCGAGCGCAAACCGCCAGGTGACTGACCAGCTTGAAGGAACCACGCTGATCTGATCTTTGATCACCAGCCAGGTCGATCCCCAGATCAGCGTGATCAGGATGAAGGATACGATGCCGCGCAGGCGCTTGGAACGTTGGGTTGCGCTCACAGGGCTGTGCTCACAGGGCAGCAATCGCCCGGGCCAGCGCGGCGACACTCGCCGCATCGCTGTTCCAGGCGGTTACCAGCCGCGCGGCATTGCAGCCCCAATCGTAAAAATCGAAGCCTTGCGCGCGCAGTGCCGCGCTCTCAGCCGGCAACAGCGTCAGGAAGATCTCGTTCGCCTGGACCGGGTGGAGCAAGCGCGCGCGCGCTGCGGTGCCGATTTCCCGGGCAGCGTCGTTGGCGGCGCGGGCGTTTGCGAGCCACAAGCCATCTTCGATCATGGCGAGCAGCTGGGCCGCGAGATACCGTCCCTTGGACTGGAGATGCCCGGCCCGTTTGCGGCGATAACGCGCCACATCGGCCAGGTTCTGATCGAAGAACACCAGCGCCTCGGCGCTCATCCCGCCGTTCTTGATGAAACCAAAGCTCAGCGCATCGACATCGCCGCACGCCTGTGCCGGGCTGCAGTCAAGGAAGACCACCGCATTGGCAAACCGCGCGCCGTCCATGTGGAGCTTCAGGCCGCGGGCGCGCGCTAATGCTCCGATCGCGGCGACTTCCGAAGGCGCATAGACCCGGCCATATTCGCTCGCCTGGGTGATCGAGATGGCCTGCGGCTGAACCTGATGAACATCATCGCGAATCGGATCGATCAGTCCGGCAATCCCCTCTGGCGTCATCTTCGCCCCCGCGCCGCCCACCAGCATCAGCTTGGCGCCATGGGTGAAAAAGCCTGGCGCGCCGCCTTCGTCCACTTCAATATGCGCCTCGCGGTGGCAAATCACTGCGCCGTGCGGCGGAACCATGGCGGCCAGGGCAAGGCAGTTGGCGGCAGTCCCGGTCGCGGTCCACAGCACGGCACAGGGCCGGCCGAACAGCAGGGCAAAGGCGTCGTCCAGCTGCCGACTCAGGCCATCGCCATCATAGGGGCTATCTGCGGCATCGGCAGCCTGCATCGCGCGCCACACGGCGGGATGGACTGCGGCGGCATTGTCTGAGAGGAATTGCATCGCCATGGTGCATGGTGGCCGCCAATCTTCCCGTCAAGCGGCTGGAGCGCAATATGGACGATGTTACGATCACCCGGCACGGTTCCGGCAGCTCGGGCGAATATCGCGCCCATCTCGCGGGCAGCCGCCATATCGGCCGGTTGAGCTGGGTGCTGCGGGGCAGCGTCAGGGTTGCCGAACATACCTTGGTGCCATCCGAGATTGGCGGGCGCGGCGTGGCGGGAAAGCTGGTTGCAGCTCTGATGTCCGACGCGCGCGATCAGGGCTTCACCGTCGATCCGCAGTGCAGCTATGTCGCCGCAGCCTTTCGCAAACACCCCGAATGGGCCGATTTTCACGCTAAACGAAATGGCCCCGGCTGATTACCGAAGTTCGAAACCAGTTGCTAACCATGCTGCGTTATATTGCGCGCTATCCGGGGTATTCCTTGTCTGGGGAGTAAGCCTATGCGTAACTTCATTCTCGCCGCTGCCGCAGTCCTTGCGACAGCCATCTGGCTCAATAGCGCCGACGGGCAGCGCGCCAAGCGCCATTTGCTCGAGACGAACAACAATCAAACCCAGCTTATCACCGAGGACTAAGTGTTTAGTCCCGGCATTTGATGGGTTGGATTGATTGTAAATCTGTCTGGCTCGATTGTCCATATTTTGCAGATGTATTCGAAGGGCGTGAGGCCCTTGAGTGTCTTCAGCCTCCGCCCGTAATTGTAGGCATCGA
>JANMKT010000099.1:0-51061 GCA_031372185.1 Novosphingobium sp. | reverse complement strand
CGCACTGCCCAGTGCCCGATACCGCTGCGACCAACGCACCACCGTCGCCGCGCTGATGCTCAACGCCAGCGCCACGGAGCGTACGCTCTCGCCCGCCAAAACGCGCGTGATCGCCCGATCCCGCAAATCCATCGAATAGGGCCTGGTCATCGCTGCTGGCCTCCAAATCCCAGCCAGCAGCTTGAATCACAAAATCAGCCCGTTGTGAATCCCTCCCGATTCACTCAAACGTCATCCCGCTCTAGCACCAACCGACCAGCAGTCCGCAGCGCCACTGAAAAATGGAGCGGGCGAAGGGATTCGAACCCTCGACCCCAACCTTGGCAAGGTTGTGCTCTACCCCTGAGCTACGCCCGCTCGAACGTTTGCGGCCTGCGACTGGAATGCCAGCGGGCCGGGGAGAGGCGGGCGGTTAGCATCGGCTCCCCCTGCCCGCAAGGGGAAAATCATATTAGCGCGCCGCACGCGCTTTCACCCTTCACAAATGGGCGCAAAGGCCCACATTAGGGGCCAACCGATAGCATGAACGGAGTATCTCTTGGCAACCCTTGGTCTAAACCTCGATGAGCAGAAGGCGGTCGATCGGTTCCGCGCCAATGTAGTCGAACCATCGATGACAGGCCTGGTCATCCTCGATTTCTGGGCCGAATGGTGCGGGCCGTGCAAGGCGCTGACCCCGATGCTGGAAAAGGTTGCCGCTGAATATGCCGATCAGGGCGTGATCCTGGCCAAGATCAATGTCGATGAGGACCAGTTCATCGCCGCGCAATTCCAGGTGAAATCAATCCCCACAGTCTATGCGATGTTCCAGGGCCAGCCGGTCGCAGACCTGACCAGCGCCCGCAGTGAATCGCAGTTGAAGGCGCTGCTCGATCAGCTGCTGGCCAAACTGCCGGTGCAGCCCGGCGAAGCGGAAGCTGCGCCCGATATTGTGCCGCTGATCGCGATGGGCGAAGACGTGCTGGCCGAAGGCGATGCAGAACGTGCGGCTGGGATGTTTGCCCAGATTACCGATATGGCTCCCACCAATCCCGCAGCGCAAGGCGGGCTGATCCGCGCGTTGGTGGCTGCCGGCCATATCGAGGACGCGGCGGGCGCGCTTGCGGCGCTGGATCCTGCGCTGTCCGGTGATCCGGCGATCGAACGCGCGAGTGCCGCGCTGGAGCTGGCGCGCAACAAGCCGGACGATGACGAGCTGGCGGCGCTACGTGCGGCGGCGGCTGAGCGGCCTGCCGATATGGAGGCCCAGCTGGCCTATGCCAGTGCCGCTATTGCAGCGGGTGAGCGCGACGATGCCGCTACGACCTTGCTGGCGATGATCGCTGCCGACCGCGAATGGCAAGGCGGAGCGGCAAGGGCCAAGCTGCTCCAGCTGTTCGAGGCGATCGGGCTGGAAGATCCCTGGGTTGCCGCCACGCGGCGGCGGCTTTCGACGGTCTTGTTCGGGTGAGCGCATAAGATGCGCATCTCGATCTTTCCGCTTTCCGGGGCGATCCTGTTTCCTGGCATGCAGCTGCCGCTGCATATCTTCGAGCCGCGCTATCGTTCGCTGGTCAAGGATGCGCTGGCCCGCGACCGGCGGATCGGGATGATCCAGCCGCGAACTACCCAGCAAAAAGGGGGCGCCGCAGAAGGCGCGCCGCTGTACGCGGTCGGCTGCCTGGGCCGGATTGGCGAGGTTGAGGCGCTGGATGATGGGCACTTCAACCTGGTGCTGGAAGGTGAGGCGCGGTTCCGCTTGCTGCGCGAACTGGATGTGGTCACCCCGTTCCGCCAGATCGAGGCGGAACTGCTTGAAGAGAACGCCGCGGCCGCGCTTGCGCCGATCGAACGGGCCAGTTTTGAGCGCGAAGCCCGGCGGTTTGCCGATAGCCAAGGCTATATGGTCGATTGGGAATCAGTCGCGCGGCTGGACGATCTATCGCTGATCGATGGCGTATCCCAGATTGCGCCGTTCGATGCGGCGGCCAAACAGGCTTTGCTGGAAGCCAGGGATTTGCCCGCGCGGTGCGAACTGCTGGTCCAGCTGATGCAGTTCTTCGGGCGGCGTGACAGCGACGATGGCCGGCTTACATTGCAGTAGACACCGCCTTCAGCCCATCGATCACATATTGCGCCGCCAAAGCCGCCAGCAGCACCCCGAGCAGCCGCGTGATCACCGCCTCGACACTTTTACCGAGCAGCCGCATCAGTGGCCCCGCTGCGGCCAGTGCAACCAGCGTGAGCAGCATCACCGCAGCCAGCGCGGCCATGATCACCAGCGTCGCTTGCGTTCCTTCCGTGCGGGCCATCAGCAGCATGATGGTGGCGATCGAGCCGGGTCCGGCGATCATCGGCATCGCCATCGGGAACACCGAGACATCTTCGATTTCGGGAGTGGCGCGGATCTTCTCGGCCCGTTCCTCGCGGCGCTGGGTGCGCTTTTCGAACACCATGTCGAGCGCGATCACGAACAGCATGATCCCGCCCGCGATCCGGAAGCTGTTAAGCTCGATATGCAAGCTCCCCAGCAATTGCTCGCCGAACAGGGCGAAGACGATCAGGATCACCGTGGCAATAAAGCAGGCCCGCAGCGCCATGGTGGTGGCCTGCCGCTGGCTCGCGCCGCTGACGAGGCCAGCATAGATCGGCGCGCAGCCCGGCGGGTCGATCACCACGAACAGGGTGGCAAAGGCAGAGAGGAACAGATCGAGCATCAGTGCGCGTGCGGCGCGGCGCTGGTGTCGATCATGGTATCGAACTCCTTGCCGTCCCAGATACGCACGGTCAGCTGCGCTTTGTCACTCGCAAGCACAAGCGATGTCCATTCCATGGTGCCATCATCCGAAGCCCCGTCGCGCTGCCTGACGATGCTGCCAGCGGCATTGCCGGTCGCACTAACCTGTCCGGCAGTTACCTTGCTGCAATCGGCGACCTTGGCCGCGATCATCTCTGGCGCAGCGAGCGGCTCCGTAACCGGATCGCCCATATCGAGCACCCATTTGAACTTGCCGTCCTTCTGGCGCTGCCAAACTGTCGTGAAATAGCCGGTCGCCTTGGGCCCTTGCCAGGCGCCCCGGGTGACGCCGTAGCTGCCATCGCAGCTCATAAAGACTGCATGAGGCTGCCACTTCACTGAAACCGCTGGATCGGCTTTGCCTCTGAGCCAGCTTTGCGCGTTCACCCGCTGGGGCACGAACATCTCTGCATCGGCGGTGGCAGTCGCGCGAAAGGCAGTCCACTGACCTTTGGCTTGTGCCAATTGGGCAAAGGCCAGTTCGGCGGCAATCACCGTGCTGGGGTTGGCCGAAGGCATCAGCTTGACGCCCGGATACTGGCGCGGGGCAGCGCTGGCACAGGCGGTGACGGCAAGGGCGAGGAACAGGATGGCGCGCTTCATGGGATAAAGCTTAGAGCGCTCCCTCAGTCAGCGCCACCCCTGCATTGCGATGGGCGGCAACCACCGTATTGCGCAGCAGCACCGCGATCGTCATCGGGCCAACCCCGCCGGGAACCGGGGTTATCGCGCTGGCGACCGCGCTGGCGCTGGCAAAATCGACATCGCCGACCAGTCGCGTCTTGCCTGCTTCGGCCGCCGCGATCCGGTTGATGCCAACGTCGATCACCACCGCGCCGGGCTTGAGCCAATCACCCTTGACCATTTCGGGGCGGCCGACGGCAGCGACGACGATATCTGCCCGGCGGACCACGGCTGGCAAATCCTTGGTCCGGCTGTGGGCGATGGTCACCGTGCAGCTTTCTGCCAGCAGCAACTGCGCCATCGGCTTGCCAACCAGGATCGAGCGCCCGATCACCACCGCCTCAAGCCCGGAGAGACTGCCGAGCCGGTCCTTGAGCAGCATCAGCGAGCCAAGCGGGGTGCAGGGAACGAGGCCCGGCAGGCCGAGCGCCAGACGGCCAGAGCTGATCGGGGTCAGCCCGTCAACATCCTTGGCCGGATCGATCGCGGCGACCACCGCCTGCTCATCAAGCTGCCCCGGCAGCGGCAGTTGGACCAGGATGCCGTCAACCGCCGGATCGGCATTCAATTGCCGGACCAGCGCCAGCAAATCGCCCTGCGCGGTATCGGCGGGCAGCCAGTGTTCAAAGCTGTTCATGCCGGCCGCCAGCGTCGCCTTGCCCTTGGAGCGGACATAGACCTGGCTGGCCGGATCCTCGCCCACCAGCACCACGGCAAGCCCAGCCTTGCGGCCCGCGTGTCGCTCGAACGCGGCGGCGTATTCCCCCACGCGCATGCGCAAGGCCCCGGCGAAGGCTTTTCCGTCGATAATCGAGGCTGAGGTCATTGGGTTGCGATTGCCAAATTCTTGAGGATGATCTGGATGATGGTCAGCCCGATTATCAGGACCATCGGCGAAATGTCGATTGCGCCGGTATCGGGCATATAGCGCCGGATCGGCTTAAGCACCGGATCGAGTAGTGCATTCACCGCGCGCCAGATCGCGGAGACAAAATCATTGTGCAAATTTACCACGTTGAACGAGATCAGCAGGCTCATCACGAACTGCACGATCACCAACATCACCACGATGTTGATCAGGTAACCAACGATTTCAAACAGAGTGATGAACAGCATCGGCATTTCCTCGTGTGCTTAGGGAATGGTTCGGATCTGGCGGGCTGATAGCCGAGGGATCCCCATCGGCGCAACCGCAACTCACGGCTCTAATGTACTGCTCTCGATATGCCAGCGCAGCTGTTCGGGGGTGGCACCTGGCACATCATTGACCCGGCGCAGCACGACATAACCGGCGATCCGCCGCTGGCCATCGGCAATGATCACTGGCGCGGAGTAGAAGCTGGAGCCGGCCGCGCCTTCAAGCTGGCCCATGCCGAGTTTGACGTCAGGGTTTTTAATCACGTTCCAGGCTTGCGCAAAGGCCTGCTCGCTCAGCCCGCTGGCCGCGCCCTTGTCGCCCCAATAGGCCCGCGCCGATGCCCAGTCGCGTAGCGAGACCGCCTTCGCCCAGCCGATCAGAACCTCGCTGGGAACAAGCGAGGCGGAAGGGGTCAGCACCGCAGAACGGGCCAAGGCCTTAGTAGCCTGTGGCTGGGGAGCCTTGCTGTCGCAGCCGGTAATTGCAGTGAGCGCGATGAGGGCCGCTGCGCACTTCATCATAGCCTGTTTCATCATGGCCTGTTTATCCTTTGCGGATCAGCGTGCCAGCGCCGCGCGACGTGAAAAATTCGAGCAGCATGGCGTGGGGCACCCGCCCATCGAGCACCACCGCCGCCTCGCATCCGGCCTCAACCGCATGGATGCAGGTTTCCAGCTTGGGGATCATCCCGCCCGAGATCGTGCCCTCGGCCTGCAATCTGGCGATGTCGACCGGGGTCAGATCGGCCAGCAGTTCGCCATCCTTGTCGAGCACGCCCGCCACATCGGTCAACAGGAACAGCCGCGCCGCACCCAGCGCCGCCGCGATTGCCCCGGCCATGGTATCGGCGTTGATATTGTAAGTCTCGCCGTCCGCGCCCGGCGCAATCGGGGCGATGACCGGGATCATTCCGGCGTTGCAAGCGGTTTCCAGGATTGAAATATCGACGCTCTGCGGCTCGCCCACGAAGCCCAGATCGACCACCTGCTCGATATTGCTGTCAGGATCGCGCGTCGTGCGCTGGACCTTGCTGGCGATGACCAGCCCGCCGTCCTTGCCCGAGATCCCCAGCGCCTTGCCGCCCGCGCCGGCAATCCAGGTGACCAGTTCCTTGTTGATCGCGCCCGACAGGACCATTTCGGCGATCTGGGCGGTTTCCTTGTCGGTCACGCGCAGCCCATCGACGAACCGCGATTCGACCCCAAGCTTTTTCAGCATTGCGCCGATCTGCGGGCCACCGCCGTGGACCACCACCGGGTTGATGCCGACCGCTTTCAGCAACACCACATCCTCGGCAAAGTCGCGCGCCAGTTCGGGATCGCCCATCGCGTGGCCGCCGTATTTCACCACAAAAGTGCGCCCGGCATAACGCTGCAAATAGGGCAGCGCCTCGATCAGCGTTTCGGCTTTGGCGAGGCCGGTTTGGTTGTGTGGGTCAGGCATAGATGCGCTTTGCAGAAGCGGGACTCAATTTACAACGTGGGAATCGTCATCCCCGCAAAAGCGGGGATCGCTGGCCTCATCGACGCGACCCCGCATCGACGCGGCCATTCATCGATGAGGCCAGCGATCCCCGGTCAAGCCGGGGATGACGCGTTGTCCAGCTTGCGGCCCAGGTGGACAACAATCCAGATGATCGCCGGGACCATCACCGCCGAGAGCACGATCTTGGCGATCATCTGCCCGGCCATGATCTCCATGATCGGGCGGACGCCATAAAACGAGATGGTAATGAAGATCAGCGTGTCGACGATCTGCGACAATGCGGCGGCGATGAACCCGCGCAGCCTGGCAAACGGTCCGCCAGCTTCGCGCAGCCGGTTGAAAATCCACACGTTGAGTGTCACCGAAGTGCCATAGGATATGATCCCGGCCCCCATCATCCGCCAGCTCTGCCCCAGGATCACCGGGAAAGCCTCTTTGGCCGGTTCATACATTCCCGGATCGGTTGGCAGCTGGAGGACGAACAGCGTCATCGCGATCGCGCCGACCAGCGGGATGAAGCCATAGCGCACCAGCCGGTCGGCAATATCCTTGCCGTGGAGTTCGGCAATCCCGCTGGAAATACCGACCAGCGTCAGGAACGGAAAAATTCCGGCCTCGACCACCAAAGGCCCGATCGCGACCTGCTTGGCCCCCAGCACGCCCGCCAGTGTGACCATGCCGCCGTAGAACAGCGCGAACAACAGGAGCGAGCGGGGGGTGGAGGCGGGTGCGGTCATGGCGCAGGACTAGCGAGGAAGATCGCTGCTGGGAAGGCCAGCGAGAATTTGACTGATTGACCTCGAACTCGTTACCACGTTGGCGCAATAGGGATCGCCCGGGGAAAACCGCTTCATGCATATCGTTTACAGCTTGCTGGGGATGCTGGGTATCTTGCTGGTCGCTTTCATCCTTTCGTCCGATCGCCGGGGCATTCGCTTGCGGGTGGTGGGGGCGGCCTTCCTGCTGCAGGCCGGGTTTGCCGCGCTGGTGCTTTATGTGCCGGCCGGCAATCGCGTACTTCAGACCGTCGCGACCGGGGTTTCGAGCCTGCTCGGTTATGCCGGCGAAGGGACCAAATTCCTGTTCGGCGCGCTGGCCACCGATCCGTTGGGTCAGAATTTCGCAATCCAGGCGCTGCCGGTGATCATCTTCTTCGCTGCGCTGATCTCGATCCTTTATTACCTCGGGATCATGCAGCTGGTGATCAAATGGATCGGCGGCGCGCTGGAAAAGATCACCGGGATCAGCAAGGTGGAAAGCCTGTGCGCGGCCTCCAACATCTTTGTCGGGCAAAGCGAATCACCGCTGGTGATCCGGCCCTATCTTGCCGCACTAACCCCCTCGCAGCTGTTCTGCGTGATGACTGTCGGGATGGCAGGCGTCGCCGGAACGATCCTGGCCGCTTACGCCAGCATGGGGATCCGGATCGACTATCTGGTTGCCGCCGCCTTCATGTCGGCACCGGGCGGGATCGTGATGGCCAAGATCATGATGCCCGATCCGACCGGCGCAATTATTGTCGCCGAAGCTATTCCCCAGGATGGCCAGCCGGCGGCGACCCATGACGAGGAACGCCCCGCCAATATCATCATGGCCGCCGCCCAAGGCGCGCAAACCGGGGTGAAGCTGGCGGTTGCGGTGGGCGCGATGGTGCTGGCTTTCGTGGCGCTGGTGGCGCTGGCCAATGGCTTCGTTGGCTGGGCCGGTGGGCTGATGGGTTATGAGGGCGTGACCTTCCAAATGTTGATCGGTTATGTATTTGCCCCGATCTTCTATCTGCTCGGCGCGCCCGATTGGGCCGAAGCCTTGCGCGCTGGCGGCTTTTTCGGAACCAAAGTGGTACTGAATGAATTCGTCGCTTTCATCGACCTGGGTCAGGTTCAGGGATTGTCCGAACGGACCGTGGCGATCGTGACATTTGCGCTGTGCGGGTTTGCCAATTTCAGCTCGATCGCGATCCAGATGGCAGTGACCGGCAGCCTTGCGCCCAACCAGCGTCCGGTGATCGCGCGGCTCGGGATCAAGGCACTGGTCGCGGGCAGCCTGTCCAATTTGATGAGCGCAGCGCTCGCGGGCCTCTTCTTAAGCCTCTGATCCGGAGCAAAACCCGGTAGTTATGCGGATTCATACCGGGTGCCTTGGCGTTGCAATGCCGATGCATGGCCGTTGCACTAATCACCCTCGCCGCCAGTTTCGCACTTTGCGCGACCAGCCCCCGCACCACCTGCGTCGTAGATGGCGACACCTTCTGGCTCCACGGCGAGAAGGTCCGCATCGCCGATATCAACGCGCCCGAAACGCATGGAGCCTCCTGCCAGGCTGAGGCAGCGCGTGGCGCAGAAGCGACCAAACGACTGATTACGCTGCTGAATGCCGGGCCGTTTGGGCTGGAGCCCGGAACCCGCGATCGCGACCGTTATGGGCGCTCGCTTCGCACCGTAACCCGCGCCGGACGCAGCCTTGGCGCGCAGCTGGTGACTGAGGGACTAGCCGAGTCGTGGAAAGGGCGGCGCGGCGATTGGTGCGGCTCCTAAATCCCTGCATACCAAGGATAATCGCGGTTATCCTCCCAGTGCCCGCCGCTGCCGCCATAGAGCCCGGCCAGCGTATTGCGCAGCTCGATCCGCATGACATATTTGGCCTGCTTGTAACCCAGCTGGCGCTCCACCCTCAGCCGCAGCGGTGCGCCGTGGGCAATGGGCAGAGGCTGGTCGTTCATCCGCCAAGCCAGGATCGTCTGGGGATGAAATGCGTCGATCAGATCGATTGATTCGTAATAGGGCGAACCATCCAGCACATCGGCGCAGTGGAGCACCGCATAGCGCGCAGCTGGCTGCAACCCGGCCAGAGCGAGGATCGCGGAAAGCTGCGGCCCCTGCCACTTGCCGATCGCGCTCCACCCCTCGACACAGTCATGCCGGGTGATCTGGGTGCGCTGCGGCATGGCTTGGAGAGCGCTCAACGGCAGGGAGAGGGGCTGTTTGACCAGACCGTCCACCACCAGCGCCCAGCCGCTGAATCCGCTGGCAGCGTGCCGCCGATAGCCGGCCTCCTCCACCGAAGTGCTGCCATTGGCGCGAAACAGCGGCGACATTTCCGCCTCGCTGTATTCGCGGGCCAGCGCAGCGCCGGTAATCAGCCTCTGGCTGCGCATATGCAGCCCTTCCGCGCCTTGCAGCAGCGAACGGAAGCCGGGGCTGGAGTTAAGCTTGTCACAGCCCGACAGGATCAGGCTTCCCGCACCAAGCGCGCCCGCGCCCAGCAAGCTGCGGCGGCTGATCTGCGCGCTCATGCCGCTTCCTCCTTGTCTTTTGGTAATCGGTACCAGCCGGTGATCATCGAGCGCACCTCGTTGATCGGCCCGGCCAGAATGACCATCGCGATATGCACGAGAAAGAACGCGACCAGGCCAAAGGCGGCAATAAAATGCAGCGAACGCGCCGATTGCCGCCCGCCGAACAGTTCGACCAGCCCCGAAAGCCCGGCGTTAAGGCCGGGCGACATGGTCAGGCCGGTCAGGATGATGAGCGGCAGCAGCACGAACAGCACCCCGCAATAGGCCAGCTTCTGCAGCACATTATAGCGCAACGCCGCCGTTCCGGTGGGAAAGTGCAAGGCAGCGTGCTGCTTGAAATCATGCCAGATATGCGACGGCTTCCATTCGTTGGAGCGAATATGAAGATCGCGAACAATATGGCCGCGAACCAGACCCCAGATCAGATAGAACAGCAAGCCGAGGGCGAGCACCCAGGCAAAGGCCAGGTGCCACAACCGCGCATCGGCCAGACTATAGGTCGATGGAATCGTCGCCCATCCGGGGAAGGCCACTCCATTGGTTTCCGGGATTTCAAGCCAAGCCTGATCGGGGTTGGCCCCGAACTGCCCCCAATAGAGCCGGGGGTGGGCGTTGAAAATCATCAGCCCGCTCATCAGCATGACCAGCACGGTCAGCACATTGATCCAGTGCCAGATTCGGGTCACGCTGCTGTGCCGCTTGATCAGCTCGCCGCCTTGCGGGGTGGCTGGTTCGCTTTCTGGAATAACCACTTCATCCGCTACCATAATCCGGGGTCTCCCAAGCTGTCTGCACTACTATCCCGAACCGAAGTTCGGAGCAATTCACCACTTGGTTACAGGTAACAAAACCTCGCGATTGCGCTGGACAGTTTCGATCAACCAGTCACGGCAAGCGCGGACCCGGGCAAGCTGGTGCGTGTCTTTGTGGGTCACCAGCCAGAAACTGCGGCGAATCCGTCGTCCGGTCAGGACCGGGATCAGCATCGGATCGGCATTGCCTATGAAGCAGGGTAATACGCCGATTCCGGTCCCTGCCGCGATCAATCGGTGCTGGGCATTGATGCTGGAGGACCGGACCGTTGCGGCAAGGCCGGGATGGAGCTCGTCGAGATAGCGCAGTTCCGGCGCATAAAGCAGATCGGGAATATAGCCGATCAGCCGGTGGCCATGCGCCAGTTCGGCGGCCTGCGTGGGGGTTCCGGCTGCGGCCAGATATTCGGGCGTGGCGTAAAGCTGAAGCTCATAGTCTGACAGCTTGCTGGCGATGACCGACCCCGCCTGCGGTCTGGACAGCACCACGGCGATGTCCGCTTCACGTTTTGAGGGGCTCAGAAAGCCGCTGCTGGCGACCAGATCGAGCGTCAGGCCCGGATGGGCCGCAACAAATCGGTGGATCTGGCTGGCAACGATCCAGGTTCCAAAGCCCTCGAACAGGCTGATCCGCACCGTTCCGCTGGGGCCGCTAGCAGGGCGAACCCCCTCGGCGATCCGGCCTGCCGCTGCCTCCATCCCCTCAACCTGAGCAAGCAAAGCCTCGCCCGATTCGGTCAGTATCTGACCTTCGCGGGTCTGCTCAAACAGGGTCTGGCCCAGTCGCATCTCAAGCCGCCGCAGCCGGCGCCCCATTGTGGTAGCATCGACGCCTGCGAGCGCAGCGGCGCGCGCCAGCTGGCCGGCGCGGGCGATGGCAAGGAAATCTTGCAGGTCGTTCCAGTGGATAGACTGCATAATTGCAGGCAATTATTGCATATACACCTCTTGCCTGCAATGCCTGATGGGTGCAGAATAAAAAAGCATAATAGAACGAGAGGATTCTGGCTCCCCGCGGGTTGCGCCAATGCCGGTTGCGCGTTGCTGGTTTCCAGATGAAAAGGAGCACCCCGATGGCCACTGCCGTGATGATTCAATCGACCACCGAAGCCGAAGAGATCGCTGAACTGGTTGCCCGTTCGCGCGCTGCGCAAGAGCAGATCGCTGATTACACGCAGCAACAGGTCGATCGCCTGATCCGGGCGATGGTCTGGGCCGTCGCCCGCGAGGATGTCGCCAGGAAGATCGCCCAGCACACCGTCGATGAGACCCAGCTCGGCAATTATGACGGCAAATTCCTCAAAATCTTCCGCAAAACCCGCGCCACGCTGATGGATATCATCGACGACCAGTCGGTTGGGATCATCGAGGAAGACAAGGCGCGCAACCTGATCAAGATTGCCAAGCCGGTGGGAGTGATCGGCGCGCTCTCACCCTCGACCAATCCCGAGGCGACCCCGGTGATCAAGGCGATCTCTGCGGTCAAGGGCCGCAACTCGATCATCGTTGCGCCGCACCCGCGCGCCAAGCTGACCAACAAGCTGATCTGCGACCTGATGCGCGAAGCGATCGTCAAGATGGGCGCGCCTGCCGATCTGGTGCTCAGCATCGATACGCCCTCGGTTGAAAAGACCAACGAATTGATGCGCCAATGCGATCGGGTTCTCGCCACCGGCGGCGCAGCGATGGTCACGGCGGCCTATTCTTCGGGCACTCCGGCGCTGGGCGTTGGTGTCGGCAATGCAGTTATCACGGTCGATGAAACTGCCGATCTGGACGACGCGGCAGAAAAGATCCGGATGTCCAAGACCCTCGATCTGGCGGCGTCATGCTCGTCGGACAATGCGGTGATCCTAGTCGATGCCATTTATGACGAGATGCTGGCAAAGCTGGTGGCCAAGGGCGGCTTGATCCTTGACGCTGCCCAAAAGGCCAAGCTTCAGGCGGCGCTCTGGGTTGATGGCCACATCAACGCCAAAGTCGTTGCGCAGACCCCTGCGTTTATCGCTGACTATGCCGGCTTCACCATACCCGAAGGCGTCCAGTTCTTCATCGTTCCTGAAACCGGTGCCGGCCCAGATTATCCCTTCTCGGGCGAGAAGATGACGGTGACCATGGCGCTCTACCGCGCCGCTGATATTGACGATGCGATTGCGCTGACCAACCGCATTCAGGCCTATCAGGGACAGGGCCATAGCTGCGGGATCTATTCGCGATCGGATGAGAACATCCTGAAGCTGGCGAACGGCACCCGCACTAGCCGGGTGATGGTCAATCAGCCCCATGCCGCTTCCAACAGCGGCAATCTGTGGAATGGAATGCGCCAGACTTTCTCGCTCGGCTGCGGCAGCTGGGGCGGGAACGGCACCAACAACAACATCACCTGGCGCGATCTGATCAACGAAACCTGGGTGTCAAAGCCATTGGTCACTCCCAAGGAATTGCTCAGCGATGAGGAACTGTTCGGCAAGGAGTTGATGGCGGCGCTCGGCTGATCCGGTTCGGGAACGATTTGTCTGGCCAAGTGTTGGCCGAGGATAGTCACGGGCAGTCCCTGGCTCGACCGAACTGGAGTTCCCGAACGATGAAACCGACATTAGCTGCCAAACTCGCTGGTCTGACGTTCGTTGCGGCCCTGTCCGCCTGCTCGAACGAGCCTGTTGCACCGCCGTCTGCCAGCGGAACGGATATGCCTTCACCTGCTGTTACTGGGCTCGCTGCTTCCGCCAGCCCCGCATCGCCCGAAAGCGGATCGACCATCCCTGTCGCCGCACAAGGCCGCTGGGGTCTCGTCCCAAAAGATTGTATCAGCAAGCTGGGTGACAATAAGGGTCTACTCACGATCTCGTCCAGCACCGTCCGCTTTTACGAGTCGACGGGAAAACTTGGCGCGATTTCCGACCGTTCAAACACCCGCATCAGGGCGGCCTTCGCCTTCACCGGTGAAGGAATGGAATGGAGCCGTGATTTGATCCTTGACGTGAAGGATGGCGGAAAAACATTGATTCGGCGTGAATATGGCGCGGACGCTGCACCTGGCCCCTTGCAATATACACGCTGCTAGGCTGAACCGAGGACCATGACCGATCAGTTCCAGCTTGCAGAAAAACAAAGGGTCAGCAGCGGATCGCCGCTTGAACCAATCCTTGGTTTTAGCCGCGCTTTGCGGACCGGCAACCAGATCATGGTTGCCGGAACCGCACCGATCGAGCCCGATGGATCGACCACGCCGGGTGATGCTGCAGCCCAGATGGAACGGTGCTGCGCAATCGTTGCCAAGGCGATTGCCGATCTTGGCGGGGATATTGCCGACACCGTACGAACCTGTATTTACCTGACCGACCGTGCAGACTTTGCGAGCATCGCGGCGATCCATGGCCGGTGGTTCGGGGTTGCCCGCCCGGCAACGACCACATTGATCGTGGCGGGCTTCATCAGGCCCGAATGGCGGGTAGAAATCGAAGCGGAAACAATGAGCCTATGACCGATCAATTCCAGCTCAACGACGATCAGCTCGCCATTCAGGAAATGGCGCGGCGGTTCACTGCCGATGCGATCACGCCGTTCGCGGCTCAATGGGACGAGGACCATATCTTTCCGCGCGATACAATCAAGGCGGCGGCTGAGCTCGGCTTTGCAGCGATCTATGTCACCGAGGAATCGGGCGGGATCGGGCTGGGGCGGCTGGAATCAGCGTTGATCATGGAAGCCATGGCCTATGGCTGCCCAGCGACCTCCTCGTTCATCTCGATCCACAATATGTCGGCGTGGATGATCGACTGTTTCGGCGGCGATGCGGTCAAGGCCAAGTTCCTGCCCAGCCTTGTCACTATGGACAAAATCGCAAGCTACTGCCTGACCGAGCCGGGTTCGGGCTCGGACGCGGCCGCGCTGAAAACAACTGCACGGCTGAACGGCGATCACTATATCGTCAACGGCACCAAACAGTTCATCTCGGGTGCCGGCGTCAGCGATGTTTATGTCACTATGGTCCGCACCGGGGTCGATGGCCCGAAGGGTATTTCCTGCCTGGTGATCGAGAAAGGCATGGAGGGCGTCAGCTTTGGCGTGCCTGAGCGCAAGCTGGGCTGGAACGCCTCACCCACTGCGCAAGTGATCTTCGACAATGCGAAGGTTCCGCTCGAAAACCGGGTCGGTGCAGAGGGCGATGGCTTCCGTTTCGCGATGGCCGGGCTTGATGGTGGGCGGCTCAACATCGGGGCCTGCTCGCTCGGCGGAGCGCAGCGCTGCCTGGACGAGGCGATTGCCTATACCAAGGATCGCCAGCAGTTCGGCCAGCCGATTGCCGATTTCCAGAACACGCAGTTTACGCTCTCCGATATGGCGACCGACTTGGAAGCGGCGCGTGCCCTGCTCTATCTTGCCGCCTGCAAGGTTTCCGCCAATGCGCCCGACAAATCGCGCTTTTCGGCGATGGCCAAGCGGCTGGCGACCGACACTGGCAGCAGCGTGGTTGATCGTGCTTTGCAGCTGTTCGGCGGCTATGGCTATCTGAAAGACTATCCGATCGAACGATTCTGGCGCGATCTGCGCGTCCATTCGATCCTTGAAGGGACCAATCAGGTGATGCGGATGATCATTGGCCGGGATTTGCTGCGGCAATGACCAGTGAAGTTCTCACTCGCCGCGAAGGCAGCTCAGGCTTCCTCTCGCTCAACCGGCCCGGCGCGTTTCACGCGCTGACGCTGGAGATGTGCCACGCGATGACCGCCGCGCTGCTCGAATGGCGCGACGATCCTCAGGTTCACACGATTATCATCGACCATGCCGAAGGCCGCGGCTTTTGCGCCGGAGGCGATATTGCCTTCCTGCGCAATTCGGCGCTCAACGATGGCGGCGCATCGGGGCGGAAATTCTTTTATGACGAATATCAGCTCAACCATCTGATCTTCACCTATCCCAAGCCGGTGGTGGCGTTCATGGACGGGATCACCATGGGCGGCGGGGTGGGCATTTCGCTGCCTGCAAGGGTCCGCGTCGCTACCGAGAATACCCGGCTAGCCATGCCCGAAACCGGGATCGGCCTGTTTCCGGATGTCGGCGGCGGCTGGCACCTCTCACGCCTGCCGGGACGGATGGGCCAGTTCCTTGCGCTCACCGGGGCCCGGCTGGATGGAGCGGAGTGTCACTGGACCGGACTTGCTACGCACTATCTGTCGCATGAAACACTAGCAGAAGCCAAACAGCGGATCACGCATGGGCACGAGCCGGGCGGGGTGCTTAGCGCGCTGGCGGCCAGCCCACCAGAAGCGCGGATTGAGGGTAATGCGGCTCGCATCGCCAAGCATTTCGCCTCGGATCGCTATGAGGACATCATCGCCAGCCTTACCGCAGAAGACAGCGATTGGGCCGCCAAGGAACTGGCGACCTTGCGCACCAAGAGCCCGCAGACCTGCAAGGTTGCGCTGCGCCAGCTCCATAACAGCCTGACCTGCACTGATTTTGCGGAGAACATGGTGATGGAATATCGCATTGCATCGCGTGTCTTGACCCGGCCTGATTTTGCCGAAGGCGTGCGCGCAGTGATCGTCGATAAAGACAATGCGCCCGAATGGAATCCGGCAACACCCGAAGGCGTGACCGACGCGCTAATCGATCAGATTTTCGCAGCCCTGCCCGCGCAGGAAGAATGGAAACCGCTATGAGTTACGAAACCATCCTCGTCGAAACGCGTGGGCCGGTCACACTGATCACGCTGAACCGGCCGCAGGCGCTCAATGCGCTCAACAGCCAGGTTCTAGAGGATCTGATCGCCGCCTTTGCCGCATATGAGGCCGATCCGGCGCAGCGCTGTGCTGTGCTGACGGGCGCTGGTGAAAAAGCCTTTGCGGCCGGAGCCGACATCAAGGAAATGGCGGATAAATCTGCAGCCGAGTTCTTCTCCGCCGATTTCTTCGCGAAGTGGACCAGCCATATCGTCAAGGCGGTTCGCAAACCGTGGATCGCCGCGGTCAACGGTTTCGCCTTGGGCGGCGGCTGCGAGCTGGCAATGATGGCCGACTTTATCATCGCCGCTGACAGCGCGCGGTTCGGCCAGCCTGAAATCAAGCTGGGGGTCGGGCCCGGGATGGGCGGATCGCAGCGGCTGACCCGTGCGGTGGGTAAATCCAAAGCGATGGAAATGTGTCTGACCGGACGGATGATGGGCGCCGAGGAGGCCGAACGCTCAGGACTGGTTGTCCGCGTCGTACCGCTGGCCGAGCTGCTGACGGAGGCGCTCGAAACCGCTGCCGAGATCGCCGCCATGCCGCCGCTGGCCGCCATTGCCAACAAGGAGGCAGTCAACGCCGCCTTTGAAATGACCTTGGATCAAGGAATCGTGATGGAGCGCCGGATCTTTCAGGTCCTGACCGCAACCGACGACAAGGCCGAGGGCATGGCTTCATTTATCGAAAAACGTCCCGGCAACTGGAAGGGGCGCTAAGTCATGAAAATCGCCTTCATCGGACTTGGCAATATGGGCGGCGGGATGGCTGCAAACCTCGTCAAGGCGGGGCATGATGTTCGCGCGTTTGACCTTTCCGGCGAAGCGCTGGCCCGGGCGCAGGAAAATGGCTGCGCGACATTCGGGACAGTGCGCGAAGCGGTGCAGAGCGTCGATGCGGTGGTCTCGATGCTGCCCAATGGGGCGATCGTCGAAAGCGTCTATGCCGCTGACGTGATCGGGCAGGCCCCATCCGAGGCGTTGCTGCTCGATTGCTCGACGATTGATGTGGCGACCGCCAAGCGTGTTGCTGGGGCTGCCAGCACGGCCGGCTATGCGATGGTCGATGCGCCGGTCTCGGGCGGAATTGCGGCGGCCAACGGCGGCACGCTGACCTTCATGGTCGGCGGCAGCGACGCGGCATTTGCGCGGGCCGAACCGATCCTTGCCGCCATGGGCAAGGCGGTGATCCATGCTGGCGGCTCGGGCGCAGGGCAAGCGGCCAAGATCTGCAACAACATGATCCTGGGCGCGACGATGATCGCCACATGCGAGGCGTTTCAGCTGGCCGGAAAGCTGGGACTGGACCTTCAGACCTTCTACGATATTTCTTCCAAGGCCTCGGGCCAGTCATGGTCAATGACCAGCTATTGCCCGGTGCCCGGCGTTGGCCCGCAAAGCCCGGCAGACAATGGCTATCAGGGCGGTTTTGCCGCCGCGCTGATGCTCAAGGACTTGAAGCTTGCGGTTGCTGCGGCGCAGGAAGCCGGAGCCAACGTACCGATGGGCGATCTGGCCGAACGGCTCTATGGGCAGTTCGCGGATGGCGGAAACGGCGGCCTTGATTTCTCGGCGATCATCAAGACCCTCTGAGAGATTGACCTTTTCACAAGCCCTGTGCAAAGGCAGCGCCCGCACTAGGCGCTACAATGCGGGTGTAGCTCAATGGTAGAGCAGCAGCTTCCCAAGCTGAATACGAGGGTTCGAGTCCCTTCACCCGCTCCAGGTTTCTTTCAGCCGAGAATCTCTTGATGGCATGCCTGATCACTGGCGAGCCAAGCGCGCCGGCCACGACCAGCGCCTGAATGCTGCCCACCGTGCCGCGGGTAACTCCTAAATCCTTGGCGATCGGCAGCACGAACAGGTTGAACGAGAAGAACAACAGCACGATACCTGTGGCCGAGGCTAACCCGCAGGCCAGCTCGATCCGCCAGCCTTCGGTCCATTCGCTGTCGACTGGCTTGGCGATGCCGCCGGTTGCGCTCAAGCCTCAACCGCGAAACTGATCTCGGCATGATCCTGCAGCCGCTTGACCAAGGCTTCACCCAGCAGCGCGCCGGGAGTGGAGATACCGCCAGCGGCTTTGCAGCTGAGCAGCGCAATCCCGGTTTCCGCGATCATCCGGCTGGTTGAGCCATAGCCTGGATCATAACGGCCTTTCACGCCATAATGGATGCTCTGCCCATCGGGCATCTCGCCCACAAACAGCACATCGTACAGACCGTTCTCACGCTCTTCCTTGGACGGGCCTTCGCCCGGCTTGGGGCCGCCACCGTCGCCGAACGGAGACTTGAGCGCCGCAACCATCGTCTCGGCCGCCTTTTTGCCCATCTCGCCAGGGCTGGTCAGGACCATCTCGTCATAGCGGAAGTCTGCGCCATAGGGGTGGCCGAGCAGAAAATTGGTGCGGTGGACGTTCTTGGTATTGATCGCCGCCATGATGAACGGGGCGGTCCAGCTATCGAGGCTCCGGTCGTATTCGGGGATCATCCCGCTGGGCTGGCTTGGACCGTCAAAGCCTGGCGTCAGGCCGAACGGGCTAATCATATAGGGCATCAGCGACGGATGCTTGGCCAGTGTCTTGAGGCTTTCCTTGAGGCTCGCTGCGGTCCCGCCCGAAAACGTCCCTTTCATTGCCCGAACCCGGCCCTTGATCCGCAGTGCGGGCGCGCCGAAGCGCGCCTTGGCCTCCTGCTGGAGCATGAACACGCCCAGATCGAACGGGATTGAATCAAAGCCGGACGAGAAGGATATCCGTGCGCCACTGGTCTGCGCCGCCGCGTGATATTTGTCGATCATCTGGCGCATCCAGACCGGTTCACCGCACAGATCGGCATAATCGGTGCCCGCATCGACACAGGCTTTGAGCAGCGGCTCGCCATACAGCTGATAGGGGCCGACAGTGGTGATGATCACCCGCGCCTGATCTGCCATAGCGGCAAGGCTGGCCGGATCATCGGCATCGGCCACGATCAGCGGCGTATCGGAGGGCGCGCCGATCAGATCACGCACCTCGGCCAGTTTGGTCGCGCTGCGCCCGGCCATTGCCCATTTTGGACCTTGCCCCTTATGGTGATGCGCCAGATATTCGGCGACCAGCCGTCCGGTATAGCCGGTCGCGCCATAGACGATGATATCGAACGGGCGTTTGTCCTTATCCATTAAGCGGTTCCTCCTTGCCGAGCATCAATGCTCATCGGCCCGGGTCCTTGCGCGAACAGCAGCAGGAACGCGCCTGCCAGTGCAACATTCTTGAGCGCCATGACCATCTGCATCTGATCGGCCAGATTGCTGTGGAACATCGCCGCAGTCAGCAGGCAGAAGCCCGCCAGCGTCAGCGCCACCGGACGGGTCTTGAAACCCACCGCAATCGCAAGGCCGGCCAGCAGTTCAAACAACCCCGCGGGCAGTGCCAGCATTGAGGGAACCCCGGCGCCCTGCATATAGGCCCCGGTGCCTGCCAGATCACCCAGCTTGCTGACGCCCGAAAGGATGAAGATCAGCGAAAGCAACAGGCGTCCGAGCGGCGCAGCAAATGCAGTCATGGCAGTTTCTCCCTTGCGACCGCGCGGTGCGGCTTGATTGATTGCAAAGCGAAACTCACCCGTCTGGCGCTTAAGCGCAAGCAAAAAGAATGGTTCAGAGCTTGGGCAAGGTGACGCCCTTCTGGCCCATGTATTTGCCCGCCCGGTCGGCATAGCTGATCTCGCAAGGCTCGTTGCCCTGCAGGAACAGGAACTGGCAGGCACCTTCGTTGGCATAGATCTTGGCGGGGAGCGGCGTGGTGTTGGAAAATTCCAGCGTCACATGGCCTTCCCAGCCCGGCTCAAGCGGGGTGACATTGACGATGATCCCGCAGCGCGCATAGGTCGATTTGCCCAGGCAGATCACCAGCACATCGCGCGGCACGCGGAAATATTCGACCGTCCGGGCCAGCGCAAAGCTGTTGGGCGGGATGATGCAGACATCGGTTTCCCGGTCGACAAAGCTCTCGGGATCGAAGTTCTTGGGATCGACCACTGCGGAATTGACGTTGGTGAAAATCTTGAACTCGGGCGCCACCCGCGCGTCATAGCCATAGGACGACAGGCCATAGCTGATACAGCCATCGCGCCGCTGTGCCTCCACAAACGGCTCGATCATCCCGTGTTCGAGCGCCTGGGTCCGGATCCATTTGTCACTGAGAATCGCCATGGCAGGGTGATGGCGAAGCACGGCGGTTCGGGCAAGGTTCGCTCGGAGGATTTCCCCGCCCGGTTTAGGCGGCGGGGTGCAGCATGGGTGCGAGGTCTGCTTGCGACCACATAGCGGAAATACAGCTAGGCAATCGCTAGAGCCGACTGTTAAACGAGTTGCATAATCAAGGAAGAGGAAGATGTCGGACCAAGCCCCGCAAAGACGCAAGTCCATTCTGGTCACTGGGGCTGCATCAGGGATAGGGCGGGCCACTGCGACACTGTTTTCAGGCAATGGCTGGTTCGTAGGCTGCCTCGATCGCGATGCCAGGCCGCTGGAGAACGTCGCACACGAAGTGGGGATCGACAACGGGTTCTTCCGCGCAGCCGATGTGACCGATCGCGCCGGGCTTCTGGCGGCGGTCGATGATTTTGGACGCCAAACCGATGGCCACCTCGACATGCTGTTCAGCAACGCAGGAATTGATGCCAAAGGCATGTTCGCAGACATGGACTGGTCCTTGATCCAGAAAATCGTCGATGTGAACTTGATGGGCTCGATGAGCACAATCCAAGCCGCGCTGCCCCTGCTGAGAGCGACTCCGGGCTCGCTGTGCCTCTCGACTGCTTCGGCATCGGCAATATTTGGCACCGCAGGGCTTGCCGTTTATTCTGCAACGAAACACGCTGTCAAAGGACTGACCGAAGCACTCTCGGTCGAGTTCGCGGCTTACGGAGTTAGAGCCGCTGACGTTTTGCCAGGCATTATCGACACCGGGATGTTGCCGCCCGAAGCAAAGGCAATGCTTCCGACCGAAGGACAATGGCGCGTGTTGCCTGCCTTAGCGGTCGCTCAGTGCGCTTGGGATGCCTATCACTCCAACAAGGTGCACTACTATGTGCCGGAAGAGCTTGCTGGCTATGACGTTGCGATAACCTCAGGGCCGGAGGCAGAACGCGACGTGCGGATCGCAAATCCGATGATTTAATTAAGTGGAGGGTCCAGCGCTTCGACATCATTTGGACCGTTACAAGGACCGAGAAATAGGTGGGCTTCCCGTCGCCCGATTGAAGCAGACCAACCGCTCACGGCCCGCCGACAGCTTTTGACGCCAAATTTGCATGTCATCCAGCCAAGTCATAACCGGACTAACCCCAGCTCCCCAAGCCCGCTCATCCTGAGCCTGTCGAAGGACGCGTGAAACGCCTGCCTCAGGCCCCGTGGTATTCCTTGTACCAACGCACAAAGCTGGGGACACCGACCTCGATCGAGGTTGTCGGCGCATAGCCAAGATCTCCGGCGATCGCATCGATATCGGCAAAGCTCTGGCGGGCATCGCCTGGTTGCATCGGCAGCAGCTCAAGCTCTGCCTTGCGGCCGCATTCGGCTTCGAGGATTTCGACCACTTTCATCAGATGCTCGGACTTGTGATTGCCGATATTATAGAGCCGGTGCGGCTTGATGCTGCCGCCGGCCTTTACCACCCCATCGTCGGGCGGCGGATTATCGAGTGAGGCCACCACACCGCTGACGATATCGTCGATATAGGTGAAATCGCGGTACATATCGCCGTGGTTGAACACCGGAATCGGCTCGCCGGCCATGATCTTCTTGGTGAACAGCCACATCATCATATCGGGGCGGCCCCATGGGCCATAGACGGTAAAGAAGCGCAGACCGGTCAGCGGCAGGCGATACAGATGCGCGTAGGTTTCGCTCATCAGCTCGTCCGCCTTCTTGGTCGCGGCATAAAGCGAGAGCGGGTGATCAACCCGGTCATCGACCGAAAACGGCAGCTTGGTGTTGCCGCCATAGACCGAGGACGAGCTGGCATAGACCATATGCTCAACCCCCCGGTGCCGCGCAACTTCGAGCAGATTGAGGTGGCCGACCAGATTGGCGCTGACATAGGCATGCGGGTTGTCGATCGAATAACGCACCCCGGCTTGCGCTCCCAGATGGACGATCCGATCAAACTCGGTGCCCTCCAGCGCCTTGGTCAGCCCCGGATAATCGGCGAAATCCTGGCGGTGGAAGGTGAAGCGATTGCCACCTGCCTCGCGCAGTGCCGCCAGCCGGGCTTCCTTCAGCGCAACCGAGTAATAGTCGTTCACGCAGTCGACACCGATCACGATGTCGCCGCGGGCCAGCAAGTGGATGGCCAGGCTGTGGCCGATGAACCCGGCGATACCGGTAACAAGAACTTTCACGCAAAACTCCAATCAAAGCGTCCAGTCGGCCGCATCACCCAGCTCGCCTTTTAGATCGGCGAGCATGCCGCCCTTCTTGACCAATGCTTTGAGGGCATTGGTGCCCAGGGCCAGATATTCGCGGTGCGGCACGGCCAGCAGAACCAGATCATAGCGCCGTTCGAGCGCATCTGCCACCAGCGGAATGCCGTATTCGTGCATGGCTTCGTGGCCATCGGCATGGGCGTCGTGAACGCTCACCGCGTGGCCAAGGCAGCCCAGCGCGCAAACCAGATCGGCGACCTTGCTGTTGCGCAGGTCCGGAATGTTCTCCTTGAAGGTCAGTCCCAGCACCAGCACGCTGCCCGGCTTGCCGCCGCGCACGTCATGAAGCTGCCTGGCGACCCACCCGGCCATGCCATCATTGATCCCGCGCCCTGCCAGAATCACCCGTGGATTAAGGCCAAGCTGCTCGGCCCGGTGCGAGAGATAATAGGGATCGACCCCGATGCAGTGCCCGCCGACAAGGCCGGGCGCAAAGGGCAGGAAGTTCCACTTGGTCCGGGCGGCGGCCAGCACATCCCACACCGAAAGATCCATCTTTGCAAAGATCTGCGCGATCTCGTTCATGAAGGCGATGTTGATATCGCGCTGGGCGTTCTCGATCACCTTGGCCGCCTCGGCCGCCTTGATCGAGGCCGCCCGGAATACGCCGCCGCTGGTGATTGCCCCGTACAGCGCGGCAACTCGCTCTAATACTTCAGGATTCTGGCCGGACACCACCTTGGTGATCTTGTCGATGGTATGCTCGCGGTCTCCCGGATTGATCCGTTCGGGACTGTAGCCAAGGAAAAAATCCTCGGCGCATTTGAGGCCGGAGCCAGCCTCGAGCAGCGGGGCGCAAACCTCTTCGGTGACACCGGGATAGACCGTGCTTTCATAGACAACCACTGGCAGACGGCCCTCTGACACTGCCGCTGGAAGCATCGCCGCAACAGTCCGTGACGCTGCCTCGATGATCCGCAGGTCCGGACGGTTGGCCCCGTCGATCGGGGTCGGCACGGTGATGATGTAAAAGTCTGACGGCGGACAGCGCAATGGATCGGTGATCAGCGCAAGGGTCGAGGCACCCAGCCGCTCGGCCTCGATCTCGCCGGTCCGGTCATGCCCGGCTTCCAGCTCGGCAATCCGGCGCGGATCGATATCGAGGCCGATGGTCTCGAATTGCCGCGCCAAAGCCACCGCCAGCGGCAACCCGACATAGCCGAGACCGACGACCGTGACGCGGGTGCCGGTAGCCGCGCCAATCGCGGTCTGGCCGCCAGCGGCTGCGGCGATTTTGGGGTACATCGAAGTCAAGCCGGGCCCTTCAAACACACGCGGAAGTTCCCGCAGTGCAATTCCCATAGGCGACAGGCTCTTATTTCGTGGTTAACACTCGGCTGGTAGTTGCGAGAAACATGGCTGAACCCAAAACCATCCTGATCATCTTCGGCACCCGTCCCGAAGCGATCAAGCTGTTCCCGGTTGTCGCGGCGCTGGGGGCCGATCCGCGGTTCAACGTGCGCGTCTGCGTTTCAGCGCAACACCGGGGCATGCTCGATCAGGTGCTGGAGATTGCGGGCATCGTTCCCGATCACGATCTCGATCTGATGCAGCCCGACCAGACACTGGACAGCCTGACCGCCGCTCTGCTCACCGGGCTGGGCCAGGTGATGGACCTTGAACAGCCGGATCGCGTGATCGTCCAAGGCGATACCGCCACCGCCATGTGCGGGGCGCTCGCCGCCTATTACCGCAAGATCCCGGTCGATCATGTCGAGGCCGGATTGCGCTCGGGCGATATCTACCAGCCCTGGCCCGAAGAGGTGAACCGCAAGATCATCGCCGCCATAGCCAGCCTGCACTTCGCTCCCACAGCCGTGTCCGCCGCCGCCCTCATCGCCGAGAATGTCGATCCGGCGCGCGTCCATGTCACCGGCAATACGGTGATCGACGCGCTCCACTGGGTCACCGCGCGGATCGCGGCTGAGCCTGCGCTGGCGGCGGGGCTTGCCGGGCTGGAGGCGCGCTTCAAGGGCAAGCGGATCATCGGCGTCACCAGCCATCGCCGCGAGAATTTCGGCGGGGGGCTGGAAAACATCGCCGAGGCAATCCGGAGGATTGCTGCGCGCGATGATGTCGCGGTGATCTTCCCGGTCCACCCCAACCCCAATGTTCGTGCCGTGATGGACGGCGCGCTGGCGGGGCTTGGCAATGTCGCGATGATCGAGCCGCTCGATTACCCGAACTTCGCCCACCTGCTCAGCATCGCCGAGATCATGCTGACCGACAGTGGCGGCGTTCAGGAAGAAGCCCCGGCGCTCGGCAAGCCGGTGCTGGTGATGCGCGAGACCACCGAACGCCCCGAAGGCGTGGCCGCCGGGACCGCCAAACTGGTCGGCACCGATGCCGACAACATCGTTACCGAAATTTTCACTCTGCTCGACGATAAGGCTGCCTACGAGGCAATGGCACGCGCTCATAACCCGTTCGGGGATGGGCAGACCGCGCGCCGGATTGTGGAGCTGCTTGGGAATGAAATCGGACGTTAAACCAGATGTTTGCGTGGTTGGCCTCGGCTATATCGGCCTGCCGACAGCTGCGATTGTCGCCCGTTCGGGCTGCAAGGTGCTGGGCGTCGATGTTTCAGAAGTCGTGGTCGAGACGATCAATCGCGGCGAAATCCACATCGAGGAGGTTGACCTTGACGGGCTGGTCCAGGGCGTGGTCGCGCGCGGGCTGCTGTCCGCCGCTTGCCAGATGGCCCCGGCCGATGTCTTCATCATCGCTGTGCCAACCCCGTTCGGCAAGGATCACGCGCCGGACATTTCCTATGTCCTGGCAGCAGCCCGCGCGGTCGCGCCGGTGCTCAAAGCCGGTGACTGCGTGATCCTTGAATCAACCTCACCGGTCGGCACGACCGAGGCGATGCGCGATATGATCGCCGAAATGCGCCCCGACCTGAAATGCCCGGGGCTGACCAATGACACCCCCGACATCTCGATCTCTTATTGCCCCGAACGCGTCCTTCCGGGCCGGATCCTCGAGGAACTGACCAATAACGACCGCTCGATCGGCGGGATCACCCCGCGCTGCGCCCGCAAGGCGTTGGCCTTTTACAAGCGCTTCGTGCGCGGTGCCTGCATCACCACCGATGCCCGCAGCGCCGAAATGACCAAGCTGGTCGAAAACGCCTACCGCGACGTCAACATCGCCTTTGCCAACGAGCTTTCGATCGTCGCGGACACAATGGGCCTCGATGTGTGGGAGGTGATCCGCCTTGCCAACCGTCACCCCCGCGTCAACATCCTGTCCCCTGGCCCCGGCGTTGGCGGGCATTGCATCGCGGTCGATCCGTGGTTCATCGTCCACGGCGCGCCCGACGATACCCCGCTGATCCGCACTGCGCGGGGCGTGAACGATGGCAAGATCCGCCACGTGATCGCCCGCGCCCAAGCGCTGATCGCGGCCCATCCGGGCGCCACCGTTGCCTGCCTCGGCCTCGCCTTCAAGGCCAATATCGACGATTTCCGCGAAAGCCCGGCCCAGCTGGTGGCGGCCACGCTCGCGCGCAAATTCGGCGCGCGGATCAAGGTGGTCGAGCCCTATGCGAGCGAATTGCCGCGCGAATTCGAAGGCACCGCCACCAGTCTGATCGACCTTGATGAGGCGCTGGAGACCTGCGACATCGTGATCGTGCTGGTCGATCACGATGTTTTCCGCGTGGTCCCGCTGGCTGAACGCGCCAGCAAGCTGGTCTATGACACCCGCGGGATCTGGCTCGATCAGCCCAAGCAGCCGCCCCGCGCGGCGCAGGCGCTGCGGCTGGCGAGCTGAAATCCCGAGCCATGCCGCACACTACACGGCCCGTTCGCGCCGCACTCGCCTATCTGGCGGTGATTTTCGCCCTGGCCTTTGCCTTCGGAGCGTTCAGGGTGAGCTGGCTGGCCCCGCGCTCTGGCGCTGTGGCGGCGGTGCTGATCGAGGTGCCACTGATCCTGGCCGCCAGCTGGTTTACCGCCCGCGCGATCATCCCGCGCTTTGGTGTCAAGACCGCCCGCGCAGCGCTGGCGATGGGTGCGCTGGCTTTCGCGCTGCTGATCGCGCTGGAATATGCGCTGGCGGTGCTGGCGTTCGGGCAGAGCGCTGGTGAGTGGGTAGCCGGTCTGGTGACGCTGCCGGGGCTGATCGGACTGACTGGTCAGCTGGGGTTTGCCCTGATGCCCTTGCTGGTTCTGCGGCAAAACGCCTAATCGCAGCCTCCCCCGCCGCCGTCTGCGCCGCAATCGCTCCCGGATGCGCCGGTGGAGTCCGCTGAGCCTGCCCCGCCATCGCCCGAGTCCTTGCGGGCCTTGTCCGCCTTTTTCGATCTGGCAATGAACGCCGGGATCAGCGCGATGAAAACGGCCCCGAGGGCGATCCAGACAGCTACACTCATGCTCGCATCCTTTTCCGTTTCTCCTGCGCGCGCAATGCACCCCGGCGTCACATGCCCTGAGTAATGAAAACCCGGTAATCGCCGCCCTGAAAGCGGTCCTTGCGGGCGTCCTGATAGGCGGGTGAGTGATACCAGGCGCGGGCTTCGTCCATCGTCGGAAACTCGATGATCACACTGCCCAGAGTCTCAGGCCCTTCTAGCGTTTCGATCGCGCCATAATAGGCCAGCGGCTTGCCCGCGTGCCCGGCGAGCGATCCGCCCGCCTTGGCAGCATAGGTCTTCATCGCAGCGGCATCATGCTCGCGTTCCTTGGTGAAGACGATGTAGGCGGCCATCGGATTTCCTTTCGGTTTGGTTCGGGCGCGATGGTGGCAGACATTCCGCGCGGGCAATAGGGGGGCTTTTGGCTTGCGCACCCTGTCCCGTGACGAGAGGGCTCACGCCAAGGCGCGGAGAAGGGGCGAGCAACTGGTCAGCAGTGTTGCGCTTCAGCTTGACACCGCCCACCGTGCGTTCGTCAGTCCTCGACGTAAGTGGCAGACCGGATTCCGAACGCAACAATGGGACAGCCGCCGCCTGAGCCACCCCTCAAGCGCGGTAGCAGCTTACTCATATGTGTTGTTGAGGCTCCGTAACTGCTGCCTTTTTGCAGTGTATTGAATATTGCTTGAAGTTCGGAACAACGGGTAATGATTACTCCAACATCAATCACCTGAAGGTCGAAGAGTAAGCGAAAGTTGTTGAGGTCGCGATCGTAGAACGGATCCTTGTTGTTCCATTCCACTTCCAGCGCCACTCGGCCTTTGAAACAATCGACGCTGTGTGTTGGTGATTCCCGTGCTTCGCGATCGATGAGGATGGCAGTGGCAAACTGCTTCTCAATCCAGCCTGCATCCTTCAACGGGCGCTCGAGTCGCTCGACGATGGAAGATCTGTTACCTCCAGCGGCAACGACTTCGCTCCGCAACAAGCGAAATGCGCGCAATGCGTTCTGGATTTCGAGCCATTCAACCGGGCAGGCAGTTGACAGGACGCCTACAGCATTCCGCCACTCGTGAATCTCGTAGAGTTCTGTAATATCACCTGGAACAAGATGGTCGGTCGTCATGCCTATTCAGCTGCCACCGTCATGGCGCTATTATAATCATAGGTCGCCCAATCAGGGGCATAACTATCATCCGCCTGATTCCCCCAGACGGTCCAGCCCTTGCGCTTGCCACGGCTGAACAATTCAATGCGCGGTCCCCAGCTACAATCCTCGATTATCCTATACTGCTCATCGGGCTTGCGGCTGTGTTCGCGCTTTCTACTCTGGATCATGTTGACCTGACTTCGACCCGGAGCAAGGGTGCGAGCATTCTTGCCCCGCACACCGAACAGCAGGACCTCTGTGACGTTGCGGAAGTAGAACCCCACACCGCGTCCGTCGGACCCACCATCCTTGCGCACCTTATGCCAGACGATGTTGGAGATGTAGCGAAAACCCCATGCGTCCATGACCTTGAGGCCTTCTGGCAGCAGCGCATTGGGCACCCAAAGGTAGAGATGCGCCGGGTCGTCCGCGATGTCCTCCACCGGCAACGCACAGATCTCATCCAGCACCATCGTGCCATAGCGATTGAGACGCTTATGCTCTGGTGCGACCTTTCCGGTGCGGTTCTGAAACTGCCAAGGCGGATCGGCAAGGATGGTGCCAAAGCGTTTGCCTTTTGCCGAAGCGAGAAGGTCAATGTGTGCGACTGGAAGATCTTCTGAATGGAACATATCGAGATCTTCTTCTAGCAGGAGCAAAGTGTCAAGCCACCCGGGCAATAGAAATCGTCAAATCGGAGCAATCTACTCCGCCGCGATCCCGGCCTGATGCCCGAACATATCCGGCTCCGGCGCTACCACCACATCATCCGCGCCGCCGTTCGCTTTGGCCTTCCGCCGCTGGTCGAAGTTCGACCCCACAACGCCCCACTTCCCGCGCACCATCACGCAGCCCGTTTCCGGCCCTTGAGCGGGATCACCAGCCGAGCATTTTCGAACCATTCGTCGGTCAGCTCGGGCGCGGCGTCGGGATTGCTGGCGATCTGTGCGGCGATATCTTCGTCGCTCAGCGCGTCGAACCAGGCGAGGAATTCGGGCGTGATTTCGGAGCGCGCGGCAGCCAGCAACTCAGGAGTGACTTTGACGGTATTTTCCGATTTCTTTGTCATTGGCTTTCCTGAAACTGATCAATCGGCGTTCGTTGCCGCGCCACGTATATACCACCGCGCAAATTCTGTCACCGAGCGAAGCGACCGGACCGATTGCAAGGAAACGGGTCTCGCCATAGTTGATCCGGTCGTCCTCTTCCTCGATAAAGGCCTGGTCGAAAACTTCGACACCAAGCGCCAGATTGAGGCCGTGTTTGGCGAAGTTGATCATGGCTTTGTCCGGATCAAGCTCAAACGCCATCCCCTACTCCGCCGCCACACTATCCCCAAACATATCCGGCTCGGGCGCCGCCACCACATCATCCGCGCCGTCATTGGCCTTGGCTTTCCGCCGTTGATCAAAGTTCGACCAGACGTCGTTCCAGTTGCCCTTGGTCGCGCCCTTGGAATATTCGGTCGCCCGCGTTTCGAAGAAGTTGGCGTGCTCTACTCCGTTGAGCAGCGGGGCGAGCCAGGGGAGGGGGTGGTCTTCGACCATGTAGATCGCGGGCAGGCCCAGCTGGCTCAGCCGCCAATCGGCGATGTAGCGGATGTAGCGCTTGATTTCCTTGGGGCTCATGCCGGGAACCGGGCCTTGCTCGAACGCCAGATCGATGAAGGCGTCTTCCAGCCGCACGGTCTTCTGGCAGCAATCGATGATGTCTTCCTTGACCGATTTGGTCAGGCAGTCACGCTCCTGGGTGAAGGCGTGGAACAGCTTGGTAATGCCTTCGCAGTGCAGGCTTTCATCGCGGACCGACCAGGTGACGATCTGGCCCATGCCCTTCATCTTGTTGAAGCGCGGGAAGTTCATCAGCATCGCAAAGCTGGCGAACAGCTGCAGCCCTTCGGTGAACCCGCCGAACATCGCCAGCGTGCGGGCGATATCCTCGTCGCTGTCGACCCCGAAATTGGCGAGGTAATCGTGCTTGTTGCGCATTTCCTCATATTCGAGGAACATCCCGTATTCGCTTTCGGGCATGCCGATGGTGTCGAGCAGGTGGCTATAGGCAGCAATATGCACCGTCTCCATATTGGAGAAGGCGGCCAGCATCATCTTGATCTCGGTCGGCTTGAACACCCGCCCGTACTGCTCGTGATAGCAGTTCTGGACATCGATATCGGCCTGCGTGAAAAAGCGGAAAATCTGGGTCAGCAGATTGCGCTCGTGCTCGGAGATCTTTTGCGCCCAATCGCGGCAATCCTCACCCAAGGGCACCTCCTCGGGCATCCAGTGGATCTGTTGCTGGCGTTTCCACATGTCATAGGCCCACGGATATTCGAAGGGCTTGTAAGTGGCGCGGGCTTCAAGAAGAGGCATGGTAGCGGTCCTGTATCAGACGTGAAAAGTGGAAGACGGGGAGCGGCCGATTATCTGCCGGAATCTACTGACACGCCAGACATTCGTCATAATCGGTGGTCGGCAGCTCGTACTTGGCGGGCTCAGCGGTGTTGTCCGCCTCGACCCCGCCGGCAAAACCGGCGCGCTGGACTGATTTCGAGCGGAGATAATAGAGCGACTTGATCCCGCGCTCCCATGCCTGGAAGTGCAGCATCGCCAGATCCCATTTGTCGACATCGGCGGCGATATACAGGTTGAGGCTCTGCGCCTGATCGATGAACGGAGTGCGATCGGCGGCGAATTCGAGCAGCCAGCGCTGATCGATCTCAAAGCTGGTCTTGTAGACCGCCTTTTCCTCAGGGCTGAGGAAATCGAGGTGCTGGATCGAGCCGCCGTTTTCCAGGATCGTGTTCCACACATTGTTGGAATCCTTGCTCTTGGCCTGGAGCAGCCGTTCGAGATAGGGGTTCTTGACCACGAAGCTGCCCGAGAGCGTCTTGTGGGTGTAGATATTCGCTGGGATCGGCTCGATACAGGCGGACGTGCCGCCGCAGATGATGCTGATCGACGCGGTTGGCGCAATCGCCATCTTGCATGAAAAGCGCTGCATCACGCCCATATCGGCGGCATCCGGGCAGGCGCCGCGTTCCTCGGCCAGCATCATCGAGGCTTCGTCCGCCTTGCCCGCGATGTATTTGAACATCTTGAGGTTGAGCGCCTTGGCCATCGCGCTTTCAAAGCCGATGCCCTTCTTCTGGAGGTAGGAATGGAACCCCATCACCCCCATGCCGACGCTGCGCTCACGCATCGCGGAATACTTCGCCCGCGCCATTTCGGGCGGCGCGCGATCGATATAATCCTGCAGGACATTATCGAGGAAGCGCAGCACATCCTCGATGAAATTCTTGTCGCCCTGCCATTCTTCCCAGGTCTCGAGATTGAGCGAGGACAGGCAGCAGACCGCAGTGCGATCATTGCCGAGATGGTCGATGCCGGTCGGCAAAGTGATTTCCGAGCAGAGGTTCGAGGTCGAGACCTTGAGCCCCAGATCGCGGTGATGCTTGGGCATCATCCGGTTCACCGTATCGGAGAAGACGATATAGGGCTCGCCCGTGGCGAGCCGGGTCTCGACCAGCTTCTGGAACAGCGAGCGGGCATCGACCGTGGCGCGGATCGAGCCGTCCTTCGGGCTGCGCAAATGGAACTCGCCGCCAGCGCGGACCGCTTCCATGAAAGCATCGGTCAGCAGCACGCCGTGGTGCAGATTGAGCGCCTTGCGGTTGAAATCGCCCGAGGGCTTGCGGATTTCGAGGAATTCCTCGATCTCGGGGTGCGAAACGTCGAGATAGCAGGCCGCCGAGCCGCGCCGCAGCGAGCCTTGCGATATCGCCAGCGTCAGGCTGTCCATCACCCGCACGAACGGGATGATGCCCGAAGTTTTGCCGTTGAGTCCAACCGGCTCACCAATCCCGCGGACATTGCCCCAATAGGTCCCGATCCCGCCGCCGCGTGATGCAAGCCAGACGTTCTCGTTCCAGGTGCCCACGATCCCTTCGAGGCTGTCCGACACCGAATTGAGATAGCAGCTGATCGGCAGGCCGCGGCCGGTGCCGCCATTCGACAGCACCGGGGTGGCCGGCATGAACCACAGCTTCGAGATATAATCATACAGCCGCTGGGCGTGTTCCTGATCATCGGCATAGGCATCGGCCACGCGGGCGAACAGATCCTGATACTTCTCACCGGGCAGCAGATAGCGATCGTCGAGCGTGTCCTTGCCGAACAGGGTCAGCAGTTCATCGCGGGCGTGATCGGTCACGATCGTGAAGCGCCGCTCGGCAATCGCCTTGCTGTCTTCGTACTTGGGCGCAGTCACCGCCTTGGCCAGCGCTTCCACGCCAAGCTGGGCGATCAGCTCGGCAGAACCGGCATCACTCTTTTCCGTCATTGCCATTGCCGGACCATTGCCCGCCTCCTTATTATCCGCGCTCGAACGGGTCTGGGCTGGTGCCTCAGCTACCGCAATCGCGTCTTCTACCTCAGCCATCGCCGGCTCTTCTCCGTTCCTGAAATCCACTTGTGCCCCTAACCCCAAAATCTGTTATCCCTACGGAACTCGCGCCCCGCGATGTTCCGCATTCGTTCGAATCGGCGGGCAAGCAGCCAGCCTAGCAAATTACCGGACGATCTGGGAAAAAACTTATCCCGGATTTGTCCCCGGACCGGCTTGCAGAGGAAATTTCACAGACCCGAATCCACACCAGCAGCGCGAACCGCGCTCACCAAGTAAAAACTAGGACTAGATGGCCCCCCAAATGCCGAACCACTACCTATAGTGCCTCAACCAGCTTTGCGCGCAAGAGGGTAAATTAACCGGTAACCATGATCGGGGGTTGTGGGCCGCTCTGATCGGCCTGCTGCAATGCAGCGACGCGCGGGAAAGTCTGGACTGCCGGAGAGTGCAAGAGTCAAAGTGAATCTGTGAAAAAATTTTTGTCCGGGGACAGCGCTCCGAGGCGGTTGACTCAGGATCGAATCAGGCCCGGCAACGATATTGCGCAGGGCACTTTCCGGCAGCCAAATCCGAGGCTACGCTCCGGGCTGAATCAGGAGGCTCATACGCATGTTCAACATCATCGGCGCAATCATTAGCGGGCTCATCGTCGGCGCGCTGGCGCGGTTCTTTTATCCGGGCGATGTGCCGATGGGCTGGGGGATGACCATCCTGCTCGGCGTCGGCGGTTCGCTGCTGGCGGGCCTGATCGCCAACCGCGGCGCAGGCCAGGGCTTCAACCGGGCCGGCTGCCTGGCATCAGTGCTGGGCGGGATGGCGCTGATCTTTATCGGCCGCCATTTCGGCTGGGGGTGATTATCAACGGACCGCCGGCCAGTCCCCCTCCCGCCTGCGGGAGGGGTTAGGGGTGGGTAACAAACCCGGCGACGGCAGCTTTCGCCCGAGAAACACCCAGCGCGCCCGTGAATTGCGCAACAACGCGACACCTGCGGAACGCGAGTTGTGGCGCTATCTTTGCCGCTCTCAGCTTAGAGTCAAATTCAGCCGTCAGATGCCGGTCGGACCGTTCTTTGCCGACTTCCTTTGCCGAGAGCGCAAGCTGATAATCGAACTGGACGGCTTCTCACATGATATTGCGCCGGAACGGGATGCCCGGCGCGACTATTATCTGCGCGAGGCCGGATATCGGGTGCTTCACTTTGCCAATACAGATGTGTTTGGCAATTGTGAGGGGGTGGTTAGGGCAATCCGTTTGGCTGTGGGCGCAACGACCCACCCCTAACCCCTCCCGCAAGCGGGAGGGGGACAGCGTTGTGCCTAACTCCCCTTTCCGCAAGCGGGAGCGGCGCGAGGCTTGCCGGAACCGAGGCAAGGTTAATCGCAGCGTGGTGGGCGTCCGTCCGCGCCCCTACCCCGCCACTTCGGCAATCTTGCCCGCCACTTCATCGACCAGCTCCAGCGGCAGATTGTGGCCCATGCCGGGGATCAAATGCAGCTTCGCGCCCTTGATACTGGCGGCGGTATCCTTGCCGCCTTCGACCGGGACCAGCGGATCAGCGAGCCCATGGATCACCATGGTCGGGGCGGTGATTTTGTGGAGCAGTTCGCGCCGATCGCCATCGGCCATGATCGCCGCCATCTGACGCAGCGCGCCGACCGGGTGGAAGCTGCGGCGGAAATCGCGCTCGATATTCTCGCGCAGGTGGGTTTCCGGCACGGGATAGGCCGGGCTGCCAATCGCGCGGGCGGCCTTGATCCCGAATCCGATCACCACGGGCATATCGGCGGTGAGCGGGCGATCAGTCAGCACCGCCATCGCCTCGGGAGTGGCGCGCGGGACCGCCCGGTTGCCGGTGGTTGACATGATCGAGGTCAGCGAGAGTGTCCGGGTCGGATAGCTGGCGGCGACATGCTGCGCGATCATCCCGCCCATCGAGGCGCCGACGATATGCGCACGATCGATCTTCAGCGCATCGAGCAGGCCGACAGCGTCGGCGGCCATATCGGACAGCTGGTAGGCGATGCGCGGCCGCACCCCGAACAGGCGGGCGGCCATCACGCGCAGCATATTGGGACGGCCCGCCTCATCGAAATGCTGCGAGAGGCCAATGTCGCGATTATCGAACCGGATCACGTAATAACCCCGCGCCATCAGCGCATCGACCAGCTCGATCGGCCACAGCGTCAGCTGCGCGCCCAGCCCCATGATCAACAGCATCGGCGGATGCGCCGGATCGCCGTGGGTTTCATACTCGATCTTGATGCCATTGCCAGTAATCTGGGTCATTCGGACTCCCTGGTAGTCGAAAAAGATTGGTTCACGCAGAGGCGCAGAGACGCGGAGGTGTTGCATTGCGCCGCAGGAACTTCTTTCAACCCCGGTTGTCCCGGTAGTTGCAGCGCCGAGTTTGGAAGCGGCTTCGCCTTTTGCGAAACTTCTCTGCGTCTCTGCGCCTCTGCGTGAACAAACTTTTCTGCATTGCGATGCTTCGCCAACCTCACGGCACCAGCACCGTGTCTTTGGCCAGCTTCAGCGTCTTGGGATAATCGAGGATATAATGGAGCCCCCGGCTTTCGTGGCGGGCCAGCGCGGAGTTGACGATCAGTTCGGCGCTTTGCAACAGATTGCGCAGCTCGATCAGGTCGGTCGAAACGCGGAAGTGGCCGTAGTAATCCTCCACCTCGGTATTGAGCAGGCGGATCCGGTGGGCGGCGCGTTCCAGCCGCTTGGTAGTCCGGACGATCCCGACGTAATTCCACATGAAGCGGCGGATTTCGGTCCAGTTCTGCTGGATGATGACTTCTTCGTCCGAGTTTGTAACCCGGCTTTCATCCCACGGGCGGATCGGGGGAGGGGCATCGAACTCGCCCCAGCGCGTCAGAATATCCGCCGCCGCCGCTTCGCCGAACACGAAGCATTCGAGCAAGCTGTTGGAGGCCAGGCGGTTGGCGCCGTGCAGCCCGCTTTCGGTGCATTCGCCCGCCGCATAAAGCCCGGGCAGGTCGGTCCGTCCGGCAAGATCGATGATGATCCCGCCGCAGGTGTAATGCTGGGCAGGCACGACCGGGATCGGCCCCTTGGTCATATCGATGCCGAGGCCGAGCAGCTTTTCATAGATGTTGGGGAAGTGGCCCTTCACGAACTCCGGGTCCATGTGACTGATATCGAGGTGGACGTAATCGAGCCCATCGCGCTTGATTTCGGCGTCATTGGCGCGGGCCACCACATCGCGCGGGGCAAGCTCGGCGCGTTCGTCATAATCGGGCATATAGCGGTGCCCGGTCTTGGGGTTGAGCAGCCGCCCGCCCTCACCGCGCACCGCCTCGGTAATCAGAAAGTTCTTGACGTCGAGATTGTAAAGGCAGGTCGGGTGGAACTGCATCATTTCCATATTGCCGACCCGTGCACCTGCGCGCCAGGCCATGGCGATCCCGTCGCCGGTTGCGCCGCGCGGCGCGGTGCTGAACTGATAGACCCGCCCCGCGCCGCCGGTGGCCAGCACGGTGGCGCGGGCGGTGTGGGCCTGGACCTTGCCGCTGGCCTCATCCAGCGCATAGACCCCCCAAACCCGGCCTGAGCCGGAATAGCGTTCCTCATGCCGCCCGGTGATCAGATCGATGCAGGCCTGCCCTGGCAACAGGGTGATGTTGGGATGAGCCTCGGCGGCCCTGAGCAAGGCTTCCTGCACCGCCCAGCCGGTCGCAGCGTTGACATGAACGATCCGGCGGTGCGAATGGCCGCCCTCACGAGTGAGGTGAAGATCGCCCGCTTCACTGTTGAACGGCACCCCCAGCTGCACCAGCCGGTCGATCGCATGGGGCGCGCGTTCGATCACGAATTCGACCGTCTCGAGCCGGTTGAGGCCAGCGCCCGCCACCATCGTATCGCGAATGTGGTTCTCGAACGTGTCGCCCGCATCGAGCACCGCAGCGATCCCGCCCTGCGCCCATGCGGTTGAGCCGCCGGTCAGGCTGCCCTTGGCCAGGACCAGCACCTTGACCTGCTCAGCCAATGCCAGCGCCGCCGTCAGCCCCGCCGCGCCCGAGCCGACGACGATGACATCGTGGTTCATGTCAGGAATACCGAATGCCGCCTCAAGCCGCCTTCATGGTCGTATGCGGGAGCGCCACGGTTTCGAGCGTGGACAGATCAAGCTTGATCGAAGCATGATCGATATCCAGACCGATCACTTGCCCGCTGGCATCGAGATCGGCATTCAGCCCTTCCGCAATCTCGCGCACCTCGACGCCCGCGCCTTCGCGCAGTTCGATGTAGAGACTGTCCGTCTCGGCGTAATAGTGCAGCTTCATGGCGCGTCCTCGCGAAAATTGCGATCGGGGAAGGCGTTATGGATTGTCACGCCGTCCTCAAGGGTAACGACCCGCAAAATGCGAGGTTCCAGTTCGTTTGGCAAGTTAACGTTGCCCCAATGCCGAATGCGACCATCCTCCTGCGGTGCTTTGCGCAGCGGACTGTCGATCACAGCTTCGCACATTGCAAGCGTCAGATAGGGCCGTTTGCGCAGGACCTGTTCGTTGAAATAGCGCGTAACAGATGGCATCAAGCCGCCACTTTCGCGGCGCTGGTCAGCGAAACGAACACATCCTCCAGATCCGCCTCGCGGGTGGTGACATCTATGATCGTAAAGCCCTGCGACTGCACTGCGGCGAGGACTTCTCCGGCGTTGGTAACGTCTTTGTCATAGGTGATCTCGACTGTCCGCTCGCCCGCCGACACGCATTTGACGAAGACCGAACTGGCCGGCAGCGCGGTGATATCGTCGGCCAGGGTCAGCACCACGATCTTTTCGCGGGCCATTTCAACCAGCTCACGGGTCGGCTTGTTAGTGATCAGCTGGCCGTGGTTGATGATTGCGATCCGGTCGCACAGCTGTTCCGCTTCCTCAAGGTAGTGGGTGGTCAGCACCACGGTCACCCCTTCGGCGTTAAGCTCGCCGACCAGCGCCCACAGCTGGCGGCGCAGCTCGACATCGACGCCGGCGGTCGGCTCGTCGAGCACCAGCACCGGCGGGGAGTGGACCATCGCCTTGGCGATCAACAGGCGGCGTTTCATGCCCCCAGAAAGGGTGCGGGCATAGGCGTTGGCCTTGTCCGACAAATGCACTTCGGCCAGCAGTTCCAGACTGCGCCGCGCGGCCTTGGACACACCGTATAGCCCGGCCTGGTTCTCCAGCACCTCAAATGGTGTGAAGAACGGATCGAATACAATCTCCTGCGGGACAATTCCGATCGCGCGCTTGGCGTTGCGGCTGTCCTTGTCGATATCGAAGCCCCAGATTTTGGCGCTGCCCGAGGTTTTCATCACAAGGCCCGCAAGGATATTGATCAGCGTCGATTTGCCCGCGCCATTGGGGCCGAGCAGGCCGAAAATCTGCCCTTGCGGCACATCGAAGCTGACATCGTCAAGCGCCAGCTTGCCCGGTTCGCTGCCGGACGGGGCATAGCGTTTGACCATGTTGCGGATCGAGATGGCGGCGGGAGTTTCCATGGCTTTCCCTTGCGGCAGGATCGCGCGCCCGTAAAGCCCGCAACTGTGCCGCAGCATCATCGCAAGGCTGGAAATACGCATGATCTGTTGCTAGGGACGCGCCATGAGCCAGCCACCCGAAACCACCCGCACCGTTTCCACCCGCGTTTCCTGTGATGGCGCGACCGATATTTCGCCTGCACTCGGCCACCCCCGCGTCTGGCTGGAGATCGACGAGACGGGCTATGCCGATTGCGGCTATTGCGACCGGCGTTTCGTGCTGGTGGGCGGAGCGGCGGATCAGGCCGCAGCCTAACTCTGGTGCTTTCATCCGTCCGCCCTATATCAAGGGCATGACCATGACCGATCCCCGTTCGCTGCTGTACCGTTCCGGGCAGCTTGATCCGGCCCAGGCGCAGGCGCTGACCCGTGAAACACTCGCGCGCTGCGACGATGGCGAGCTGTATCTCCAGTTCATCGCCAGTGAGACTTTCGCGTTTGACGATGGCCGCCTCAAAATGGCCGATTATTCGCGCGACGCCGGGTTCGGTCTGCGCGGCGTTTCGGGCGAGATGACCGGCTTTGCCCATGCCAACGAAATTTCAGCCGCCGCAATCCGCCGCGCCGGCGAAACGCTGAGCCTGCTCGATCCGGCAACTGCCCAGCCCGCCCCGCCGCCGCGCCAGAACAACCGTCATCTTTATACCGACGCCTCGCCGCTTGATGCCGTGCCGTTTGCCGACAAGGTCAAGCTGCTCGAGACGATCAACGCCGCCGCCCGGGCGCGTGATCCGCGCGTGGCACAGGTCAGCGCCAGCCTGTCAGGCAGCTGGTCGGTGGTCGAGATCGTCCGTGCCGATGGCTTTGTCGCGCATGATGTCCGCCCGCTGGTCCGGCTCAATGTCGGGATCGTCGCCGAAGCGGGTGGCCGCCGCGAAACCGGCAACTTCGGGATGGGCGGGCGCTGGCTATATGACCGGCTGTTCGAACCGGCCAGCTGGAACCGCGCGATTGACCAGGCCTTGGCCCAGGCACTGACCAATTTGGACAGCGTCGCCGCACCTGCGGGCGAGATGACCGTGCTGCTTGGCCCCGGCTGGCCCGGCATACTGCTGCATGAGGCGATCGGCCACGGGCTGGAAGGCGATTTCAATCGCAAGGGCAGCAGCGCCTTTTCCGGCCGGATCGGAAGCCGCGTCGGCGCGCCTGGCGTCACCGTGGTCGATGATGGGTCGCTTGCCGGGCGGCGCGGTTCGCTCTCGATTGATGATGAAGGCACGCCCACCCAGGAAAATGTGCTGATCGAGGATGGCATCCTCAAAGGCTATATCCACGACCGGCTGAACGCGCGGCTGATGGGAGTGGCTCCCACCGGCAACGGCCGCCGCGAAAGCTATGCTCATGCGCCGATGCCGCGGATGACCAATACCTTCATGCGCGGCGGCAATGATGATCCGGGCGAGCTGCTGTCCCGGGTCAAGAGCGGGATCTTCGCCAAGAGCTTTGGCGGCGGGCAGGTCGATATCGTCTCGGGCAAATTCGTATTTTCCTGCACCGAGGCTTACAAGATCGAGAACGGCAAGCTCGGCGCCCCGATCAAGGGCGCCACGCTGATCGGCGATGGCCCCAGCGTGCTGACCAAGGTGATGGGGATCGGTAATGATATGGCGCTGGATGAAGGCGTCGGGATTTGCGGCAAGGGCGGACAAACCGTTCCTGCCGGGGTTGGCCAACCGACCTTGCTGGTCGCCGGGCTCACTGTTGGTGGAACCGGCTGATCAGTCAGCCGTGGTTAAGCAAGGAACAGTCACTCTGCCGATACGGGAGAATTACCATGCGCAAGATCGCCATTGCCCTCACTATCACCGCCGCGCTGCTGGCTGGCCCGGCACTTCAGGCGCGTGACAAGCTAACCCCTGATCAGCGGCTTGAAAAAATCCTCGAAGGCCGCGAGCCGGGCAAGCCAATCAGCTGCATCAGCACCTGGTCGTCACACAATTTGCAGATCCTCGACAAGACCGCGCTGGTCTATGATACCGGCAATGTCATCTATGTGAACCGCCCGGCCAATCCCGAAGTGCTCGATGACGATGATGTGCTGGTGATCAGGATGACCGGCAGCCAGCTGTGCCGGCTCGATTCGGTCACCCTGCATGATCGGGGCAGCGGGTTCTATCGCGGCTTTGTCAATCTCAACGATTTTGTCCCCTATCGCCGGATCGCTAAGGCAAACTAGGGGCTTGCCCTGAGCTGCGATTTGGGCAATTCGGGCTGGATGAGCCGTGCCCGAATGATCGCTTGCGCCTTATTGGCTCTGTTTTACGGCTTCGCCGGGGTGATGCATCTGGCTTCTCCCGCGCCGTTCCTGGCGATCACCCCGGCCTGGGTGCCGTTCCCCGCTGGGGTAATCGCCCTTACCGGAGTGGCCGAACTGGCGGGCGCGCTGGGCATTGCCCAATGGCGCTGGCCCGACTTGCGCCGCGCGGCTGGCTGGGGCCTCGCGCTGTATGCGGTATGTGTCTGGCCTGCCAATTTTCAGCACTTGTTCAATGATCTGGGCAGGGCCGATGGCGGAGCGGGACTGGGCTATCACATCCCGCGCCTGGCTGCGCAGCCGCTGCTGATCTGGCTGGCGTTGTGGGCCAGTGGCGCAATATCCCGGTCGCGGCCTGCCCCTAGCCCTATGGTTGGCGCGTAAGCCGGATCAGCTGTTCGTCATAACCAAGCGCTCGGGCGCGTTGCATCAGCGCTTTGGCCTGGGCTGGATCGGGATGGGCCGCACGGGTCAGGATCCACAGAAAGCGTCCGCTCGGCTCGCCCACGATTGACCAGCTATAATCGTCCGCATGGTCAAGCACCCAGTAATCGCCATAGAACGGCCCGAAAAAGCTGACTTTCAGCTTGGCGCTGCGGCTGTCGGGAACGATCTTGGCTTTGCCATTGGCAATCTTTTCGGCGCCATCGATCCCGCCTTTGCGGCATGAATTGCGCACAGCGATCATGCCGTCATCGCGCTGGGAATAGGTGGCAGTCACCGCCTCGCAGTCTTTTTCAAACCCGTTTTCGTAGCGCGCGAATTCGTGCCACAAGCCCAGATAACGGGCCAGTTCTAATGGCTTGGCCGGCTGCGGCACTGCAGTATTGCCGACCGGTCCGCGTGAGAGGGTGGCGCAGGCCGAAAGGCCGAGGGTGGCTGTGCCCAGCAGGGCGGCAAACAAGATCTTGCGGGGGGACATGACGTTAAAACCTTCTGCGCTGCTGGTTGTTGCGTGAAACGGTCAAGTGTCTGGCTTGATTTGACTGACTGTTGCCTTAACCGTTGAACCTTGCCCAGCATGGAGTCGCCAGTGACCACCTCGCAAACCCCGCTCACCTCGCCCTTTGGCTACCGCTCCTGTGCTACCGAGGTCGCTGCGGGAATCGATCTTACAGGCAAGGTCGTGCTGGTCACCGGCGGTTATTCCGGGCTGGGGCTGGAAACCGTGCGCGCGTTGGCCGGCACCGGCGCAAAAGTGATTGTCGGCGCCCGGCGGCCCGAGGTGGCCGCAGCAGACCTTGCCGATGTCGCGGGCGAAGTGCTGATCCTGCCGCTCGATCTGGCCGATCCCGCCTCGATCGATCGTTTCGCCGCGCTGGTCGCGACTGAAGCGCCGGCGCTGAACATCCTGATCAACAATGCGGCGATCATGGCCTGTCCCAAGGGGCTTGATCTGCGCGGGTATGAAAGCCAGTTTGCGACCAATCACCTTGGCCATTTCCAGCTGACTGCAAGGTTGTGGTTGCTGCTCAAGGCCGCGGCGCTGGAGACTGGATCGGCCCGAGTAGTGGCGCTGTCCTCGTCGGGTCACGCTCGCAATGGCCTCGATCTGGCCGACCTCAATTTCGCGCAGCGCGATTATGACAAATGGACCGCCTACGGCCAAGCCAAATCGGCTAATGCGCTGTTTGCGTTCCAGCTCGATCAGCTGGGCGCAGCACACGGCGTGCGCGCCTTCTCGGTCGATCCCGGCGGTATCCGCACACCATTGCAGCGTTATCTGACGATGGATGAGCAGATCGCGATGGGCTGGTATGATGCCGAGGGTAACCTCAACCCGATGTTCAAAACCACCGAGCAGGGCGCTTCGACCAGCGTATGGTGCGCAGTTTCGCCGCTGCTGGATGGGAAGGGCGGGGTCTATTGCGCGGATTGCAACATTGCCGCCCCCTGGACGGAGGGCAACCCGCCCTATGTCGGCGTCCACCCCCATGTGCGCGACCCGGCGTTGGCCCAAGCGCTATGGGCCAAGTCCGAGGATATGACCGGCGTGCGGTTTGCAGTGTGACGGGCGAACCCGGGTATTGCTCGGGTGTGAACTCAATTATCGGCGGGGCGATCGCAGAAAAAGCTCATCTTGTTGCCGTCAGGATCGCGAACATAGCCACCGTAGAATTCGGGGCCATACAGCGGGCGCGGGCCGGGATCACCTTCGGTAGACCCACCGCTGGCCAGTGCAGCCGTGTGGGCGGCGATCACCTCGTCGACAGATGCGCAGCGGAAGCCCGGCATATTGCCATTACCGGGCGCGGCGGCCTGCTGGTCATTGGGCGGTGCGACCCAGGCCCGCGTGCCATTGCGGAATCGATAGCAAAACGTAAATCCGGCATAGTCCGCCTCAACAACTCCACCGATCGCCGGGAACACCGCATCGAAAAAGACCCGCGCCCGGGCGAGATCATTGGTTCCAATCATGATGTAATCGACAGACATGGTCGGCTCCTGCTGCTTATGATGCCAGCAGGATATTGGAGCCGCCACGCCTGTCAATCGCGCATTGCCCCGACCCATCCGGCAAGAATCCAACCGCGCCGTTGACACCACCCCCACCCCCGGCTATCGGCCCGCTCCTACCCCAGCATCATGCACACTGGCATGGTGCACCGTGCCCAGATGGCGGAATTGGTAGACGCACCAGCTTCAGGTGCTGGCGCTCGCAAGGGCGTGGAGGTTCGAGTCCTCTTCTGGGCACCATCGCCTCTCAAAGTGTTGAGAGGAAACGAAAATCGCGGAAAACCAAGGTATTGTAACGGCCTTCTGGTACAAACGTAACAGAAGAATCACATGTGTACCTATCTTCAGTTCCATCAAGGCACCTTCTATTTCCGCCGGGGCGTTCCTGCCGAAATGCAGCACTTGTTCCCAACATCTTCGGGCAAGCCCAGGTCCGCCTGGCGGTGGTGGTTCAACGGTTGCACAGTCTGGCGGCGAGCTTACACTTGCGGCAAGTTAACCGTTCGGGAGAGCCTGTGAAACATCGTCGGATCGTAACCCATGGTGGCGTGGAAATAGCTTTTGATGACAGTGGGCTGGAGGATTGGCCGACGGTTGTATTGCTGCACGGCGGGGGACAGACCCGGCACAGCTGGCGCGAGGCGACGGTTTCGCTCAATCGTCTGGGCTATCGCACGCTCAACGTCGATTTGCGCGGCCATGGGGACAGCTCGTGGGCGGTGGACGGCGACTACCGGCTTGATGCGCATGTCGGGGATATCACGGCCTTGATCGGGGAGTTGACCGATCGCCCAACTATGGTGGGGGCATCATTGGGCGGAATGATTTCGCTGGTGATGGGAGGAGAGTATGATCCGCCTACCATTGGTGCAGTGGTGCTGGTGGATGTGGTGCCCCGGTTCGAGACCCAAGGCACAGAGTCTATCCAGACTTTCATGAAAGGCAATCCCGATGGCTTCGCCTCGCTTGATGAAGCGGCGCAGGCGATTGCCGAATATCTGCCGCATCGCCCGCGCCCGACTTCACCAGCCGGGCTGCGCAAGAACCTGCGCGAAGGGGCGGACGGCCGGTTCCGCTGGCACTGGGACCCGGCGATGATGAAGGGGCCGCGCGGTATCGGCGCTGCCCAGTCGCGCCTTGATGAAGCGGCGCGCGGCCTGACAGTGCCCACACTCTTGATTCGGGGCGCACTCAGCAAGGTCGTGTCCGATGAGGGCGTGCGGGCCTTCCGCGAAATGGTGCCGCACGCGCGCTATGCCAATGTCGCGGGGGCCGATCACATGGTCGCGGGGGACCGCAACAGCGAATTCCTGGCCCCGCTGCTTGATTTCCTGCGGGAACCAGCTGGCGCGGACGCCAACGGCTCCTGACTTGAAGCTGGACTGCGCATGGGATAGCGCCGCAGACTGAAGTTCCGTCCTGGCAGAATTGAAAGTTCCGCCCGCCGTCCTGCCCGCCGGGACCTGCGAATTGAGAGGCATATCGTGAGCATAGAACGCAGCTTTGATGTGGTGATAGTTGGGGCTGGGCATGGCGGGGCGCAAGCTGCAGTGGCGCTGCGGCAAGGGGGCTTTGCCGGATCGGTCGCGATGATCGGTAACGAGTCCGAGCCGCCCTATGAACGCCCGCCGTTGTCCAAGGAATACCTTGCGCAAGAAAAGCCGTTTGAGCGGCTTTATATCCGTCCACCAGCCTATTGGGCTGAAAAGCATGTGGAACTGCTGCTTGGGCAAGAGGTGGTGAGGGTTGATCCGTCCGCCCATCAGCTGACCACCGCAGAAGGTTCGGCGATAGGCTATGGCAAGCTGATCTGGGCAACCGGCGGCAGTCCGCGGGCGCTGCCTTGCCCGGGCAGCGAGCTTGGCGGGGTTCATGCGGTGCGCAACCGCGCCGATGTCGACACGATCATGGAAGAGCTGAAAACTGCCAACCGGATCGTGGTGATTGGCGGTGGTTATATCGGGCTGGAAGCCGCGGCGGTGCTGACCAAGCTGGGCAAGCAGGTGACGTTGCTCGAGGCGCTTCCGCGCGTGCTGAGCCGGGTCGCCGGAGAAGAGCTGTCTGCCTTTTTCGAAGCCGAACACCGCGCCCACGGCGTCGATCTGCGAACCGGCTGCGGGGTTGTCGCCTTGACCGGCGAAGGCCGGGTCAGCGGCGTGGAACTCGACGATGCCACAGTGCTGCCGGCTGAACTGGTGATCGTTGGGATCGGGATCATTCCGGCGATCGCGCCTCTGATCCTGGCGGGTGCAGCGGGGGGCAACGGGGTGGATATCGATGCGCAGTGCCGCACTTCGTTGCCCGATGTGTTTGCGATCGGTGATTGCGCCGCCCATTCCAATGCATTTGCCGACGGTCAGGTAATCCGGCTGGAATCGGTCCAGAATGCCTATGACATGGCCAGCATCGCCGCTAAGGCGATCTGTGGGGAAGACAAGGACTATGTCGCGACGCCGTGGTTCTGGTCGAACCAGTATGATCTGAAATTGCAGACAGTCGGCCTCTCGACCGGCTATGACCAAACGGTGCTGCGCGGCGATCCGGTGACCCGCAGTTTTTCGGTGCTCTATTTCAAGCAGGGCCGGCTGATCGCACTCGATTGCGTCAACAATGTTCGCGATTATGCGCATGGCCGCAAGCTGGTCGAACAGCAGCTGGTCGCCCTGCCCGAGGAGCTTGCCGACCCGGCCCGTCCGCTCAAGGAATGGGCGGCGCTGGCGGAAAGTTGAGACTTCAGTCGGACAGAGTCAGCTGCTCGAACCGTTCGAGGTGATAATCGGCGGTCCCGAACTGGCTCTCGATCATCGTGGCGCGCTTGAAGTAATGGCCGATCGCCAGCTCCTGCGTAATCCCGATCCCGCCGTGGGTTTGCACTGCATTCTGCCCGACGAATTTGGCCGAGCGCGATACTTTGGCTTTAGCCAGGCTAACTGCGGCCTTGCGCTGGTCTTCGGGCAGATCGAGTTTGAGCGTCGCCATCAGCGTCATCGAGATGATCTGCTCCACCTCGATGAACATATCGGCCATGCGGTGTTGCAACACTTGAAACCGCCCGATCGGCTGGCCAAACTGCTGGCGCTGCTTGGAATAGTCGAGCGTGCCCTCGTGGAGCTTGCGGGTGACACCGCAGGCCTCGGCGCAGACCGCCACGGTGGCTTCATCGACAATCCGCTCGATCAGCGCCAAGCCGCCGGGCAGCAGTGCACTGCTGGGCACGGCAACGTTTTCGAAATAGATTTCCGAAGCGCGGAAGCCATCGACAGTGGGGTAATCGCGGCGGACAATGCCGGGCGATTTGGTATCGATCAGGAACAGCTCAACGCCGCTGCGTTCGCGCTGGCTGCCGCCGGTCCGGGCGGTGACCAGCAAATGGCTGGCCCCGGGTGCAGCATAGACCACGCCTTTGTGGCCGTTCAGCACATAGCCGGCACCATCCGTCTTGGCGGTGGTGCGCAGATTGGCGAGATCATAGCGGCCTTGCGGTTCGACATAGGCAAAGGCGATGGTGGCATTGCCGGCGATGATCTCGGGGATCATCGCATCGGCGATCGCGCCGCCGCTGTGCTTCAGCGCCCCGCCGCCGATCACCACGGTCTGAAGATAGGGCTCGATCGCGATAACCTTGCCCAGCTCTTCCATCATGATCGCGTTTTCCAGCGCGCCGCCGTCCATCCCGCCGTGCTTCTCGGCAAAGGGGGCGGACAGGATGCCAAGATCCTGCGCCAGTGCCCGCCAGATCCCAGGATCGCGACCCTCAGTGCTGACCAGCATCTTCTTGCGGCTCTCAAAATCATAGGTGTCAGCCAGAAAGCGCGCGAGCGTATCGCGCAGCATATCCTGCGTTTCGGTATAGCTGAAATCCATCGATGTAATCCTGTCCCAATCAAATGGCTGCCGTTGCCCGGCAGCTTGTCAGCGTCTCAGAGACCCAAACTCTCAGAGGCCCAGCACCATCTTGGCGATGATGTTGCGCTGGATCTCGTTCGAGCCGCCGTAAATCGTGGTCTTGCGCGCGTTGAAATAGGTTGGCGCGGTGCGGTGGGCGTGATCGGGGCCGATCGGGTGTTCATTGTCGCCCTCTCCGAAGCCGCGGAAATAGGGCGCGCCGTAATAGCCGACCGCCTCCAGGCTGAGCTCGGTCAGTCGCTGCTGGATTTCCGAACCCTTGATTTTGAGCAGGCTTGATTCCGGTCCCGGTCCCTTGCCGGCATTTTCACCGGCGAGGCTGCGCAGTTCGGTAAATTCGAGCGCGGTCAGATCCATTTCCAGCTCGGCGATCTTGCGTTTGAAGAACAGGTTGGCGATCAGCGGCTTGTCCCCATCCAGTTCGGTCCGGGCAATTGCCTTGACCTTTTCCACGCCGCGCTTGGACGATGCGACCCCGGCGATCCCGGTGCGTTCATGGGCCAGCAGGAACTTGGCGCAGGTCCAGCCTTTGTTCTCTTCATAAATCCGGTTGGCGATTGGCACGCGCACATCTTCCAGCCACACCTCGTTGACCTCATGCTCGCCGCCCAGTGTGATGATCGGGCGCACGGTGATGCCGGGGGTCTTCATGTCGATCAGCAGGAAGCTGATCCCTTCCTGCGGCTTGCCCTCGGCATTGGTGCGAACCAGGAAAAAGCCCCAATCGGCATGCTGGGCCATCGTGGTCCAGGTCTTCTGGCCATTGACGATATAATCGCTGCCGTCCTGAACGGCCTTGGTTCGCAGGCTCGCAAGGTCTGAGCCGGAACCGGGTTCGGAATAGCCCTGGCACCACCAATCTTCGCCCGAAAGGATCCGGGGGAGGAATTTGGCTTTCTGTTCAGCGGTACCAAAAGTGTAGATAACCGGGCCAACCATGGCCAATCCGAACGGCATCAGGCGGATACAATCGGCCGCAGCGGTCTCTTCCGACCAGATATACTTCTGAGTCGCGGTCCAGCCGGTGCCGCCAAATTCGACCGGCCAGGCCGGGGCGACCCAGCCTTTGCGATGAAGAACCCGGTGCCACGAAAGGAAATCCTCTTTGGACAACTCGTCGCCCTCGTCCTGTTTGCCCCTGAGTTCCGTAGGGTAATTTTCAGCGATAAAGCTGCGGACTTCCTTCTGGAAGGCCAGTTCTTCAGGACTGAATTCAAGATCCACGGGCTTTCTCCGGATTACGAAATGATGGACATCGGCACCGGCAAAGGTACCAAATGGAAACTGATAGCCGACTGTGGATGAGCGGTTGGCTCGCGACAAGATGGAATCGATGAAAATGCGCGAGAATATGGGATCGTTGCAGTGATCGGCGCCGGGGTCGACACAGATTTGGCCCGCGCCCGGATCGCCGAGTTCCTGTTCGATTTTGGCAGCCCCAACGCCTATCTGGTCCACCGTGCCATCCCTGGGGTCGAGGCGCGCGGGGCGGTCAAGTTCGCTTATGTACCGGTGCTGCTGGGCGGGATTTTCAAGGCGATCGGCAACCAGTCGCCGATGATGGCCTATGGTCATATCACTGCCAAGCGCGATTACGACCGGCTGGAAATGCAGCGGTTCATGGCGAGATATCGGGTAGACAGGTTCCAGATGAACCCGCATTTCCCGGTCAATACCTTGCTGATCATGCGCGGCGCGGTGGCGGCTGAGCCGCTGGGTGTGGCCGCGGCTTACAATGAGGCGATGTTTGCCGGAATGTGGGAGCAGGGACTGAAGCTCGATCTGCCCGATGTCTGGCACCATGCGCTAACCGAAGCGGGGCTGCCTGCCGATGCTTTGGCCGAGGGCGCGGGCGATGATGCTACCAAGCAGCGGCTGGTCGCCAATACGGCCAGCGCGGTGGAGCGCGGAGCTTTCGGTTCCCCAACATTTTTCCTCGGGCAGGCGATGTGGTTCGGCAAGGAACGGTTGCAAGATGTCGAACAAGCGGCACTAGAAGGAGCCGATCATGAGTGACTTTCCGCTGCCCAACAATTCCACCGACCTTTCGGGCCGGGTCGCGCTGGTCACTGGGGCTTCTGCGGGGCTTGGTGCGCGCTTTGCCCGGGTGCTGGCCGCTTCGGGTGCCAAGGTGGCGCTCTGCGCCCGTCGTAAGGACCGGCTGGTGGCGCTGGCTGAGGAGATCAATGCGGCAGGCGGTCAAGCTTTGGCCGTGCCGATGGACGCTACCGACGCGGATTCCCTCATCGCCGCCGTTGCAATCGCAGAGGCGGCTTTCGGTACGGTCGATATCCTGATCAACAATGCCGGGATTCCCGACGCCCAGCGCGCTCACAAGATGTCGACCCAACTGATTGACCAGGTGCTCGGGGTCAATCTGCGCGGGCCCTACATCCTGTCCTGCGAGGTTGCCCGGCGACTGATTGCGGCGAAACTGCCGGGCCGGATGGTCAATATCAGCTCCACCGCGCATTATCGTTACGACGGCGGCGGGGCGGCGCTTTACACCATCACCAAGAGCGCGATTGCCCGGATGACCGAGGCACTCAGCGTCGAATGGGCGCATTATAATATCAACGTCAACGCCATCGCGCCCGGCATGTTCGTCAGCGAAATGACCGACGGCATGTTCGAGCGGATGGGCGGAAGCCCAGCCGAGCACCTGCCGCACAAACGCGTGCCGGTGCCGCAGCAACTCGATTCGACCTTGCTCTACCTCGTCGCCCCGGCCAGCGAATGTGTCACCGGCGCGGTGATCCGGGTCGATGACGGGCAAAGCGCGCGGGCCCGGATGTGACCGAGACGCTGCGCCTCTACGCCTTCAACTGCGGCTGGTTCCAGTGCCGGCCCGGCTATTTTGTCGAGGGCGACGAAGGCGACTATCTGCGTGGGCCGGTGCCATCCTACCTGATCGATCACCCCAAGGGACGGGCGCTGTTCGATAGTGGGATGGGCGTACGCTATCGCCGTGATCTGGAAACCGCGCTGCCAGCCAATAAATTCGGACTGCAATGGTTCGAGGGAATGGATATCGCCACGCGTTTGAAGGCGATCGAAATTGATCCCGCCAGCATCGATTACGTGATCAATTCGCACCTCCATATCGATCACTGCGGCGGCAATTCACACCTGCCCAATGCCACGATGATCATCCAGCGCCACGAGCTAGAGGTCGCCCGGCACAATCCCGAACCCGGGCTCTACGAGGCGGTGGATTATGACACCGGCCAGCCGATTCGGGCGATCGAAGGCGAGCTCGATCTGTTTGGCGATGGCACGGTGCGGGTGGTGCCGACCTATGGCCACACCCCGGGCCACCAGAGTGTGATCGTGAAGCTGCCCAAGGGCGAGGTGCTGCTGGCGGGGGACTGCTGCTATACCGAGCGCAATCTGGATGTGATGGTGCTGCCCCGCGCGACGGTCGATATCGAGCAGGGCATGCTGACTTTTGAACGGCTGGCAAAGACCCGCGCCGGTGGAGCGCGGATCCTGTTCGGACATGACGGCAAGCAATGGGCGGCGCTGCGCGAGAATGCGGAGTTCGAATAGGATGAGAGCAGGAACAGCATGATGCCCCGGCTGCGGTCTTCAGTGTTCCACAGACAGCATCGTTTGTGCGGCCCAAGGAAATGCTATGGTTGCCATGAAAATCCCATCGCGCTAAGTGCAGAGGCGCATCAACAGGGCCATTCATGTCAATCAGCCTAACCCATCTACAGCGGCTAGAAGCCGAAGCGATTCACATCCTGCGCGAGGTTGTGGCCGAGGCGGAGCGTCCGGTGATGCTCTATTCGGTCGGCAAGGACAGCGCGGTGATGCTCCATCTGGCGCGCAAAGCGTTTTACCCCGCGCCGCCGCCGTTTCCCCTGCTGCATGTCGATACCACCTGGAAGTTCCGCGAGATGTACGCCCTGCGTAGCCAGATGGCTGAGGAATCGGGCATGGAGCTGCTGGTCTACCAGAACCCCGAATGCATCGAACGCGGCATTAATCCGTTCGATCACGGGGCGCTCCACACCGATCTGTGGAAGACCGAAGGGCTCAAGCAGGCGCTCGACAAATGGGGCTTTGATGCGGCCTTTGGCGGGGCGCGGCGCGACGAGGAAAAAGCCCGCGCGAAGGAACGGATCTTCTCGTTCCGCACCGCCAGCCACGGCTGGGATCCCAAGAACCAGCGGCCCGAGCTGTGGAATCTGTACAACGCGCGCAAGAACAAAGGTGAGAGTATCCGGGTCTTCCCGATCTCCAACTGGACCGAGCTGGATGTCTGGCAATATATCCAGCTGAACGATATCCCGATCGTGCCGCTCTACTTTGCGGCCAAGCGTCCGACGGTTGAACGTGACGGGATGCTGTTGATGGTTGACGATGATCGGTTCCCGCTGCGCCCCGGCGAGGTTCCGGCCCTTCGCTCGATCCGGTTCCGCACGCTGGGCTGTTATCCGCTGACCGGCGCGGTGGAGAGCGAGGCCGCGACACTGCCAGAAGTGATCCAGGAGATGCTGCTGACCACCACCTCCGAACGGCAGGGCCGGGCGATTGACAAGGATGCGGGCGGCGCGGGCATGGAAAAAAAGAAGCAGGAGGGGTATTTTTGATG
>JANMKT010000059.1:0-12933 GCA_031372185.1 Novosphingobium sp. | reverse complement strand
CAGCGCCGCTAGGATTGCGCGCTTTTCAAAAGCACGCAGCATCGGCCAGTCGGCAATTTCCTTGAGCGTCCGCTTGCAGCCTTCACACCAGCCTGTGGCCAGTTCGATCCGGCAAATGCCGGTGCATGGGCTGGGCGGATGATGCATCTTCGCTGCCGAAGCACTGCCAGCGGATCATAGCAAGCATTAAGCAGCGGCAGGCAGCTTTTAAAAAAGCAAAAATAATTCGACCAGTTGCGGATCTTTTGATATTCTTGACATTCTAAATCGGGGCTATGTCATAAAGCGCAATATCATGTTTACTGCCGCACTTGCACTGACCATGGCCGGTTGCACCAAAGCTCAGCCAGATGTTGATGTGAAGGTGATCGAAAAGACGGCACATGATGGTTATGTTGCTGCGATCAACAGCAATAATACCGAAACCTTGCTTGCTGACCCGACTGACAATATTGTCTATCAGGCCCCCGGCGCACCCGAAGTCGTTGGCAAGGAAGCGGTGCGCGAATGGATCAAGGGCTATTTCGAGGCCTACCAGACCAAATGGGCCAAAACCTCGCTCGGCTTTACTGTTTCGGGTGACTGGGCCTTTGAACGCTATATCTATAATGCGACTGACACAGACAAGAAAACCGGCGCTGTCACCACAGACATCGGCAAGGGAATCAACATTTTTCACCACGACGCCGACGGTAAATGGCGTGTCGCAGTGGACGGCTGGAACTCGGACAAGCCAGCATAATTACAATCCCTCACGTAATTTTCTTGCTTTTTGCTGCAACGCACCCTAAGCACATTTCCAGCAATCGGCGCGCGGGCCTTGTCCCGCCGCAGTCCCGGCAGCGTGAGGTCATGCGTTTCAACGTGAGATCAGCCCGGACTTACGGTCGCCGCTATCGCTGAAGCTTCCTTCTTCACGCAGGGTCGCATCTAACGACACCTCGCTTCGCGGCACGGGATTTTCCGTGCGCGCCGCTTCATATTGAAAGAATTCCATGTCCTATTTTTCCGACCTTGGCCTCGCCGAGCCTTTGCTCCGTGCGCTTGAAACCAAGGGCTATTCCGATCCCACCCCGATCCAGCGCCAGGCCATCCCGGCGCTGCTCGAAGGCCGTGACCTGCTGGGTATTGCCCAGACCGGGACTGGCAAAACCGCAGCTTTCGCGCTGCCCTCGCTCCACCGTCTTGCGGCCAATCCCAAGCCGCGCCAGAACGCCTCGTGCCGGATGCTGGTGCTTTCGCCAACTCGCGAACTGGCCGCCCAGATCGCCGAGAACTTCCGCAGCTATGCCAAATATCTTAGCCTCAACGTCCAGGTTGTGTTTGGCGGGATCCCCGTCGGCAAGCAGTCCCGCGCGCTGGTTGGCGGAACCGACATCCTTGTTGCGACCCCTGGCCGCCTGCTCGATCTGATCGATCAGCGCGCGCTGACGCTGCGCAATGTCGAGATTTTCGTGCTCGACGAGGCTGACCAGATGATGGACCTTGGCTTCATCGTGCCGCTCAAGCGCGTTGCCAACATGCTCCCCAAAGAACGGCAGAGCCTGTTCTTCTCGGCCACCATGCCCAAAGCAATTGCCGAGCTGGGCCGCCAGTTCATCAACAACCCAGTCCGCGTCGAAGTGGCCCCGCAGGCCACCACGGCTGAGCGGGTCGACCAGTTCGTCACCCATGTCAACCAGGCCGAAAAGCAGGCGCTGCTGACACTGAGCCTCAAGACCGGGCTGGCCGATGGCAAGGTTCAACGCGCGCTGGTGTTCACCCGGACCAAGCATGGTGCGGATCGCGTCGTGCGCCACCTGGTTTCGGCCGGTGTCAATGCTGCAGCAATCCACGGCAACAAAAGCCAGCCGCAGCGCACTGCCGCGCTCAGCGCGTTCCGTCAGGGTTCGACCCCGGTGCTGGTCGCCACCGATATCGCGGCGCGCGGGATCGACGTGACCGGGGTGAGCCACGTGTTCAACTTCGAGATGCCTAATGTGGCCGAACAGTATGTCCACCGGATCGGGCGCACCGCGCGCGCCGGCGCCGACGGTATTTCGGTGAGCTTCGTTGCCGCTGACGAAAAGCCCTATCTGAAAGACATTGAAAAGCTGACCGGCGTGAAGCTGATGCCGATGGCGCTGCCTGAAAACTTCGCCAAGGAAGCGGCGCGCTTGCCTGCGCCGACCCGCAAGCCGGCCGAGGCCGAGCAGGATGCCCGCCGCGATGCCCGCGATGCCAAAGGCCGTGGCGGCCAGCGCAGTGGTTCTGGTCAGGGCCGCAACAACAACCGCAGCAATGGCGGCCAGGCCCGCGATGGCCAATCGCGCGATGCCTATGTCCGCAACGAGCAGCGCTATGGCGGCCGGCCGCAAGGTGACCGTGGCCCGGTCCACAATCCGCTCGCCCATGAGGATCGGATTGCCGGTGCGGCCCGCCCTGCAGGTGATCGCCCGGCGGCACGCCCCGCGCGTCCCGATGGTGATCGCCGTCCGGCTCGGCCTGAAGGTGATCGCCGTCCCGCGCGTCCTGAAGGTGATCGCCGTCCCGCGCGTCCTGAAGGCAGCAATGGCGGCCAGCGCCGCTTTGGCGGCGGCAACCGCTCTGGCGGACCGCGCCCGACCACTCGCTGAGCACAAATGCTGGCAGACACTGGCACTAACAGCTGCGGCGGGGCATAGCTTGGCAATGCCGGGTTCAATCTCCTCCGCCGTAGCTGCAGCGGCCCTGTCCGCAGTAGCAATGTCGATGATTGTCGGCTTGCGTTATCTGTTGGCCAGTGGCGCCTTTGCCTGGGCAACCCGAATCGTCCGGCCCGGGCTATACACCGGACAGGAACTGCAGATCCGCCGCGAAATAGGCTGGTCGCTCGCCTCGGCAGCGATCTACGGCATTCCAGCCGGAATCGTCGCCTGGGGCTGGCAGGAACAAGGCTGGACCCGGATTTACACCGATTTGGGCAGCTACCCACTGTGGTATCTGCCGGTTTCATTGCTGCTCTATCTATTCGCTCATGATAGCTGGTTCTATTGGACCCACCGCTGGATGCACCGCCCGAGGCCATTCCGGATCGCCCATGCCGTTCACCACGCCAGCCGTCCGCCCACCGCCTGGGCGGCGATGAGCTTTCACCCGCTCGAGGCCTTGACCGGCGCTGTGGTTATCCCGGCGCTGGTCTTCCTCATTCCGGTCCACATCGCAGTGCTTGGGGTTGTGCTCGCCATCATGACCGTCATGGGCATCACCAATCATATGGGCTGGGAGATGTTTCCGCAGGTCATTGTTCACTCTAGGTTGGGACATTGGCTGATAAGCGCCAGCCATCACCAGCGGCATCACGAGAGCTATTTATGCAATTACGGTCTCTATTTCCGCATCTGGGATCATGTATGCGGCACCGATCGCGGGCTTTCGGAGCCCTGATCCTCCCAGCCGCCCTGGTCGCGGCTTCATTGCCTGCGACAAGTGCGCCACTGAGTGAGATTAGCGTCACCGTAATCGGGCTACGCTCAGCCAAAGGGCAGGTGTTGGGCTGCCTCACTACCCAGCCTCGCGTCTTTCCCGATTGCGCCAAGGATCCGGCCTCGCACAAGCTGGTTGTCCCACTGACCGCAACCACCGTCCGGCTTGAGTTCGGGGCGGTCGCGCCGGGACGCTATGCCATTTCGCTGCTTCATGATGAGAACGGCAATGGCAAAGCCGATATGGTCTTGTTTATGCCCAAGGAAGGATTCGGCTTTTCGCGCGATGCCCCGGTCCGATTCGGTCCGCCGAGCTTCAATTCTGCGGCCTTTGCCGTTGCCGAAACTTCGGTGCAGCTGACGGTGCGGATGCGCTATATGTTTTGAGTGCGGCACTTACCCCCTGCCACGCGCCACCTGCCAACGTGGTGTGATCCCTGGCAGTTGGCGGCGCGACTTAACGCTTAATTTACCATGTTGCGCCAGAAGGTCCTTGAACAGGGACGCTGACGGGAAGCCCACATGGATACGTATCGCGGAAATTTCATCGATCTCACCGGGGCAGGTGAAGATTCACCGGATATCGATTTCGTCGAAGACGAAGCCGCACGCGAGCCGCCGCCCAGTCCGGTGGGGCAGGATGAGCGGCGCATGCAGGTGCGCGCCTACAATCATTGGGCCAGCCTGCTGGACAATCGCAACTTCCCTTCGGTCGAAGATCTCGATCCCGATGCACTGCCTGATTTTGGCCCATTCAGTGTTCTGCTGGATTTCACTGGTGGCATCGAGAATCCGTCGATCCAGTATCTGGGGCACCAACTGGCTGCGGAATGCGGCGCGTCCGGGCCGATCCATTCGCTCGACGATGTGCCCAGCCGCTCGTTGCTGTCACGCATCACTGATCATTATATGCAAATCCTCGCCAACCAGGCGCCGATCGGGTTCGAAGCCGAATTCGTCAATCAACGCGCGCAGACCGTTCTTTATCGGGGGATTCTGTTGCCTTTTTCGAGCGACGATGATGCGATTGATTTCATCTATGGCGTGATCAACTGGAAGGAACTGGCTGACCAGAAGACTACCGACGAACTGCTGCTCGAAATCGATCAGGCGCTGGATATCACGCCCAAATCAATCGCGCTCGAACCACCACTGACCGAATGGGCGGATGGCCCGACTGACGTCCATGATTTGTCAGAAGACGATATAGTTGCTTCTGACGTGGCCTTCCCCGAGCCTGCCTTCGGCGGACGCCCCGACCTGCCGATGACCGAAGTTGTACCAGGCTTCACAGACGATCTGGGGATCAAGCCAGACTTCGGCAGCGCGGCTGAGAGTAAGGCCGAGTTTGTCGCTGGACCCATCCTTGAACTTGGCGGTACCGAAATTGATGAAGCCGCGATCGATGAGGATATGGGGCTGGCCGATTGGCTCGCGTCTGCCCGCGAACTGGCGCAGGCAGCGCAAGGATCTGAAGATCGTACCCGCAGTACGCTGTATGTCGCAATCGGCCGTGCATATGATTTCTCGCTCGCCGCTGCTGATGCGCCGGCGGAATTTGACGAATTGGTTATTGATGCGGGCCTGTCCGTGCAAGAGCGCGCGCCGATGACCCCGGTGGTCAAACTGGTATTCGGTGCGGATTATGACAAGACCCGCCTGACCGAATATGCCTCAGCGCTGGGCCATGCCCAGCGGCTTGGCCTGACCCGCGGCGCGCTGGCCGGCTATTTGTCCTCCGCTCCGGGTGGGCTCAAAGGCGTGGTTACTGCCGAGCGTCGCCTGCGCCGCGAAGAAAGCGGCAAGGCTGTCGCAGTGCGCGACACTCCGCGTGAAGCCTTGGCTCGCAAGCTGCGCAAGCTTGACTATCAGCCGCTTGAGGCGGTGTCCCCAGAGGGCAACGAGTTCACTCTGCTCGTGGCGCGCCGCTTGCCGAATGGCGAAGTCGTGCTGCTGGGCGAAATAGATAACGATGTGGCGCTGCTTGAAAAGGCCGCGCGCAAGCTCTTGGGTTAAACCAACCGAACTTTCCAGCGAGGGGGGGAAGGGCGTCATGCCGATGAGGCATGGCGCCTTTTGCTTTTGCACGATACCAGCAGCAGGATGAAAATTATCCCAAAGCGCAGGCGGATCGGCTGGATGGGTTCGACTCTGATTACTCTGGTATTGCTCGCAGCCGCGCTGTTCGGGCTTTACCGTTATGCCGTAGCGACCAATGGCGTTGCCCTGCTTGACTGGGCCGATCAGACTTTTGGCGGCACCGAAGGCACCAAAGTGGCGTTGCAGGATGTCGCCTATGGCCCGCTGCCTGCACAGCAGCTGGAAGTGATCGTACCCGCCGCGCCAGCTGCAAGACGGTGCCCGGTGGTGGTGTTCATGTACGGCGGCGGCTGGCATTCAGGCAAAGCGGGCGAGTATCACTTCATCGGCCGGACACTGGCCCGCGCCGGCTATGTGGTGGTTCTGCCAAATTATCGCCTGACCCCGGACGGGGCGTTTCCGCATATGTTGCAGGATAGCGCGGCGGCGCTGAAATGGGTCCGCGATCATATTGCCGAACAGGCCGGTGATCCGAGCCGCGTCTTCGTGATGGGGCATTCGGCTGGCGCCTATAACGGCATGATGCTGACGCTGGACCGTCAATGGCTGGGCCGCGAAGGGGTTCCCGATGGCTTCATCAAGGGAATGATCGGCCTGGCCGGACCCTATGATTTCTACCCGTTTACCAGCGATTCAGCGCGGGCGGCATTTGCCCATGTGGCAGATCCTGCGATCACCCAGCCGATCAATTTTGTTCGCGGCGATGCTCCGCCACTGCTGCTCCTGACCGGCGATCTCGATACCACGGTGAAGCCGCGCAACAGTATGGCGTTGGCCAAGGCGATGACCGCAGCTGGTGCACCGACCCAGGCAGTGGTCCTGAAAGGCATGACCCACGAAGGGATCATCATGAAGCTGGCCCAGCCGTTCATGGGCCGTGATCGCAGGGTTATCGATGCGGTTCTTGCGTTTCTTGCAAGCTATGATGCCTCAGCTTCAGCACCGGTTCAGGCACCGGAAGGCTAGGAGCTACCCATGCGCTTTCTTGCCCATATTACTGCTGCATTGGCCGCAACAGCACTCGCCGCTCAGCCGGCTGCCGCACAATCGATCTTGCGTGATGCCGAAACTGAGGCGCTGTTCCACGATATGGCAACTCCGCTGATCGCTGCGGCTGGCCTTGATCCGAAGAATGTCGATATTGTGTTGATCAACGATCCTTCGGTGAATGCGTTCGTGGTTGGCGGGCAGGCGGTCTATCTCCACAGCGGCCTGATCAACGAGGCGAGTACCGCCAACGAAGTGCAAGGTGTGATTGCGCATGAGCTGGGACATATCACCGGCGGCCATGCAATCAACAACGGCGGCGCCAAGGCGGCACAAGGCATCAGCATCCTCTCGCTGCTGCTGGGCGCAGCTGCGGCAGTGGCGGGGGCAGGCGATGCCGCAATGGGCGTGTTGATGGCCGGCCAGCAAGCCGCGCTGGGCAAGTATCTGGCGTTCAGCCGCGCCCAGGAATCGACTGCCGATGCCGCAGGCGCACAGTATCTGTCCAAGGCGGGCATCTCGGGCCGCGGCTCGATCAACTTTTTCTCCAAGCTGCAAGGCATGGAATACCGCCACGGTTACACCCGCAGTGCCGACAGCGAGTTCTACAGCTCGCACCCGATGACCGCCGATCGCATCGTGACACTCCAGGATGGTTATGAGCGGGATCCAGCGTGGAACAAGCCTAATGACGCCCCGCTCGAAGCGCGATTCCTGCGGGTCAAGGCCAAACTTTATGGCTATCTGGCTGAACCACAATATACGCTGGTCGCCTATCCGCAGACTATGACCGGGGTACCTGCGCGCTATGCCCGGGCCTATGCCTTCCACAAGGAAGCGTTCTTCGACAAGTCGATGACTGAGGTGGATGCGCTACTTTCGACTGCGCCAAACGACCCCTATTTCCTCGAACTCAAGGGCCAGATTCTGCTTGAAGCGGGAAAACCGCAAGAGGCGTTGACCACCCTGCGCCGGGCCACTGACCTGACCGGTAACCAGCCGCTGATTGCCACCACTTTTGGCCACGCACTAATCGCGACCGAGGACAAAGGCAATTTCCTGGAAGCCGAGCGTGTGCTTAAGGCTGCGGTCGCGCGGGACCGGGAAAATCCCTTTGCCTGGTATCAGCTTGGCGTGGTCTATGCTGCAAATGGCGATCTGGCCCGGGCCAAGCTCGCCAGCGCGGAACAGCAGGTGCTGAACCTGCAAATGCCCCAGGCGCTGCGCAGTGCCGAATCTGCTGAGGCTGAGCTTCCAAAAGGCTCGCCCGACTGGCTCCGCGCGCAAGATATCACGATGCAGGCCCGCGCTGCGATTGAACAGGCCCGCAAACGCAAGTAGGCGTGGCACCAATGGCCAATGCAGATACACGCCCGCCCCGCAAATTTGCCCTGATTGGTGGTGGGATGGCCCTGCTACTTGTCGGCATGGTAGCCGGCTGGCTCTTCGAATCGACGCGCAGCAAGACTCCGGGGTCGGCGGACAAGGCCGTGATCGAACGGGTGGTGCGCGGCTATATCCTTGATCACCCTGAAATCCTCCCCGAAGCAATTGAGCGGCTGCGTGCCAGCGAAACCAGGAAACAGCTGGCAGCCGCCGCCGATCAGATTGAGGCACCCTTTCCCGGCGCGGTCCTCGGCAATTCCCAAGGCAAGGTAACCATGGTCGAGTTTACCGACTACGCCTGCACTTATTGCCGCAAGAGTGTGGCTGAAGTGGAGGCATTGATCCGCGCTAACCCCGATCTCAGAGTCATAATCCGTGAACTCCCGATCCTTTCCCCGGCGAGCACCGAGGCGGCGCAGATGGCGCTGGCGGCTGCCGCACAGGGGCGGTATGCTGCTTTCCACAAGGCGATGTTTGAAATCGGCCACCCCAGCACCCAGACCATTGCCGCTGCCGCCAAGGCCGCCAGGATCGATATGGTGCGGGCGCGCCAGGCCATCGCCGATCCGCAGATCGATTCAGAGATTGCCAAGAATCTGGGTTTCGCCCGTCAACTTGGTTTTGAAGGAACCCCCAGCTGGGTGATCGGGGATGTGTTGATGTCGGGCGCGGTCGGCCAAGCGGAACTGGCGAAGGCGATCGCCGAAGCGCGAAGCTAGAGCTTGATCATCACGGATACTCTAAGTCACAAAATCTAACGCTTACTCTGCCAGTTTCTTGTACATGCTGTTGATCGGTCGCGCCAGCACGCGGCGCAGAATCGGTTCGAAGAACTCCAGCGGCAGCGTATCGTAATCGGTCGCAAAGGCTGCCTGATCATACTTTTCGCAGAATTCCGCGCAGGCTGCGAAATGGGGGTTATCGCGGAAATTGTCGCGGACGTTGCGGTCCATGCCGAGGTAATGGAAAAAATAATATCCCTGGAATGCCCCGTGATGCTGGCAAATCCAGTGCACTTCTTCAGACACGAACGGCTTGATGATCGCGGCGGCCACGTCGGGGTGGTTATAGGTTCCCAGTGTATCGCCAATGTCATGGAGCAGCGCCATCACCACATAGGCCTCGTCGCGCCCGTCGCGATGGGCGCGGGTGGCGGTTTGCAATGAATGTTCCATCCGATCGACCGGAAAGCCGCCAAAATCGCCTTCAAGCAATTTGAGGTGAGTGATGATCCGGTCTGGCAGGCCCTTGGCAAAATCACCATAGTGACCGCCAATGATCGCCCAGTCTTCTGCAGTTCCTTTGCTCATTGCCGCAAAGCGGGCGCGCTCATCATCGCGCAGCACAGTGTCGATGCTATCCATTGGTGCTCTCCCTTGATGCAAAAGCTAACCCAAAACCGCTTCCCACGCAAAGGTTTCGCGAGGCAGCGTAATTCTGCTAGTGTGCCGCCATGGCCGTACTGCCCTTTCGACCGATCCCTTTCTTCGCCAACAAGAACCGGGCGTTCTGGCGCTTGCAAGCTGTGGGCTGGAGCGGCGCCATGGTGCTGCGCGCCCTGTCGAGCCTCGCCAACGCCCAGCCGCTGACCTTCCTCGTGCTGGTGCTGATCGCAACCATCACCGGCTTCTCGATCTCGCTGATGCTCTCGGTAATCTATCGCCAGCTGATTACCCGCCGTCCGCTTGTGACCTGGGGCGTTACCGCACTCGTCCTGCCGTTCGCCGTGGCGCTTTATGCGTTTATCGATGCCTGGGTGGTCGGGCTTTACCGGCCCGACAGCGAGACCGGCTTCACCAAGCTGTTCATCGGCGTGTTTTATTATGACCTGACGCTGCTTGGCGCATGGTCGGCGCTCTATTACGCGATCAATTTCTTCCTCCAGGTTGAAGAGCAGAACGATCAGCTGATCCGGCTGGAAAACCAGGCGACCAGCGCCCAGCTGGCGATGCTGCGCTACCAGCTCAATCCGCATTTCCTGTTCAACACGCTGAACTCGATCTCTACTCTGGTGTTGCTGAAGCAGACCGAGCCGGCCAATGCGATGCTCAGCCGACTCTCGTCGTTCCTGCGCTATACCCTGGTCAACCAGCCCAGCGGACGGGTGACCGTGGCGCAGGAGGTTGAGACGCTGAAGCTTTATCTCGATATCGAACGAATGCGCTTTGAAGAGCGGCTGCGCACCACTTTCCGGATCGATCCGGCCAGCGAGGCGGCGCTGCTGCCGTCTTTGCTGCTTCAGCCACTGGTGGAAAACTCGATCAAATATGCGGTCAGCACGCAGGAAGCCGGGGCCGAAATCACCATTTCAACGCAACTCGTCGGCCAGAACCTTCGCATCACCGTCTCCGACACCGGTCCGGGATTGCAAAACGACGGCGCTGACAACAGGTTAACCGGCGTGACCTTCGATGGCGGTGAACTCGTCTCTACAGGGGTGGGGCTTGCGAATATTCGTGACCGACTGGCCCAGGCTTACGGCGAGGAACATCGCTTCGAAACGATGGAGCCGCCCGAAGGCGGTTTTGCCGTGCTGATCGAGCTTCCTTTCGAGCGTCGGGAAGCTGCGGCGCTGCCGCCCGCAGCTGCAAGGCGACCGGTGCTGGCGGGTTCACTGGCTGATTGAACAAGAGATGCGCCGCTCCCCCGGCGGCAAGCAGGACATGATTTATGACCATCCGGACCATCCTGGTTGATGACGAAAAGCTCGCGATCCAGGGACTCCAGCTCAGGTTGGAGCGATTTCCCGATGTGGAAGTGATCGACACTTGCTCCAACGGGCGCGAGGCGATTCGCAAGATCAAGACCGAGAAGCCGGACCTGGTGTTTCTCGACATCCAGATGCCCGGTTTCGACGGCTTTTCAGTGGTAAAGGGCGTGATGGAGATCGAGCCTCCGCTGTTCGTCTTCGTCACTGCCTATCAGGAACACGCCGTCCGGGCGTTTGAAGCCAATGCGATCAATTATCTGATGAAGCCGGTAGATACCGACAAGCTGGCCGATACGCTCGACCGGGTGCGCACGCGCCTTGCAGAAAAGCGTTCGTCCGAAGAGGCGGAGAAGCTCAAGATCGTACTGGCCGAAGTTGCTCCCGATGCGATGGACGCCATGCCCGATGAGAGTGAGATCACAGCGCGGTTCGAAAAACTCATCAACATCAAGGACCGCGGCCAGATCTTCCGCGTCGATGTCGATTCGATTGAGCATATCGAAGCGGCAGGCGATTATATGTGCATCTACACCGGCGATAACTCGCTGATCCTGCGCGAGACGATGAAAGACCTGGAACGCCGCCTCGATCCGCGTGTGTTCCAGCGGGTCCACCGCTCAACCATCGTCAATCTCAATCAGGTTCGCCAAGTCAAGCCGCATACCAACGGCGAATGCTTTCTGGTGCTGGAAAGCGGCGCGCAGGTAAAGGTTTCTCGCTCCTACCGCGATGTTGTCGCGCGCTTTGTGCACTGAGAAGCGCAGTGGGGGGCTGGCAGATCACAGGGTTCGACATCGCATCTTTCGTTGCGGCAACGCTGGCTGAGGATCTTGGCGTCGGCCTGCCCGGCGGCGGGCATGATGTTACCTCGGAAAACGTAATCCCGGCCGAAGCCTGTTTTTCCGGGATTATGGACACCCGCGAGGCGATTACCGTGGCGGGTCTGCCGATCGCCGCCGCCTTCTTCCGTGCGCTCGATCCCGACATGAAGATCGAGGTGCTGGTCGAAGAAGGTGCAGCAGTCCCGGCCGGTTCCGACCTAATGCGCCTTAGCGGCAATGCCCGCGCGATGCTGACGGCAGAACGCAGCGCGCTCAACACCGCGCAGCACCTGTCTGGCATCGCCACCATGACGCGGACCTATGTCGAAGCCATGGGCAATACCTCAGCGGTGTTGCTCGATACCCGCAAGACCATCCCGGGCCTGCGTCACCTCGAGAAATACGCGACCCGCATGGGCGGCGCGCAGAACCACCGGCTGGGGCTGTGGGACGCAGCAATGATCAAGGATAACCACGTTTTGGTCGCTGGCGATGTAGGTGAAGCGGTGCGCCGCGCCCGCGCAGCTGGTGTCACCCGGATCATCTGCGAGGTCGACCGGATCGACCAGATCGAACCGGCGCTCGGCGCAGGCGCCAACCATCTGCTGCTCGATAACATGAGCGTCGCAACCCTGCGCGAAGCGGTGGCGCTGGTCGCTGGCCGCGTGCCTTGCGAGGCCTCCGGCGGCGTTCGGCTCGACACAATCGGCGCGATCGCAGCCACTGGCGTGGACTTCATCTCGGTCGGCCGCCTGACCCAGAGCGCGCCTGCTGCTGACATCGGCCTCGATTTTACGCCGCTATGAAGCTTCCTGCGATCCTGCTGGCGCTGGTTCCAACTTCTGCCTTCGCTCAGGCATATCAATGCGCCCCCCCTTCGCGATTTGAGCCCGTACGCCCGATCCGTCCCGACGGCCCGGCCATTCGCGCGCCCATTGCCCGTTATACGCTGGCCGCCAGCTGGAGCCCGGAATTTTGCCGCAGCCAGCGCGGCAAGGGCGCTGGCACTGCTTTGCAATGTGGCGGCACCAATGGGCAGTTCGGCTTTGTGCTGCATGGCCTGTGGCCCGAATCGAACAGCGGTCCCGCCCCGCAATGGTGCGCACTCTCCCCGCAGCCTTCGCCGCAGACCTTGCGCCAGAACCTGTGCATGTCCCCTTCGCCCTGGCTGCTGACGCATGAGTGGGCCAAGCACGGCAGCTGCATGGCCCGAACGCCCGAGGGCTACTTCCGGGTTGCCGGAATATTGTGGAGGTCGCTGCGCTGGCCAAACATGGACCGGCTATCACGCCAGAGTGAACTCACCGCCGGAGAGCTGCGCCGGGCCTTTGTGGCCGCGAATCGAGGATGGACGACCGAGGCGGTCGGGATCACCACCGGATCGCGTGGCTGGCTGCGTGAGCTCAAGCTCTGCTATGGCCGTGATTTCATGCCCAGGGCCTGCCCGCGTGGCAGCTTTGGCGCGCCAAACAATGCCCAGCTTAAG
>JANMKT010000090.1:0-19119 GCA_031372185.1 Novosphingobium sp. | reverse complement strand
TGGGTCCCAAGGGCCGGAGTTTCTCGCCAATCATGCTGGCGGGATCGCGGGCGGGATTTCCACCGGGCAGCCAGTGCTGGTGCGCGTCGCCTTCAAGCCGACCAGTTCGATCCTGACGCCGGTCGAGACGATTACCCGCGACGGCGAGGCGACCGATATCGCTACCCGAGGCCGCCATGACCCTTGCGTCGGGATTCGCGGTGCGCCCGTGGTTGCGGCGATGATGGCGCTGGTGCTGGCGGATCACAAGCTGCTCCACCGCGGGCAGTGCGGCTGATAAATCCGTCGTCCCCGGCTCGACCGGGGACCGCTGGTCTCGTCGATCCGGCCTTGCTTCGATGAGGCCAGCGGTCCCGGATCAAGCCGGGACGATGCTTCATCTCACCCGCCGCAGCACCACATAAACCGCGCCCGCCCCGCCATGACGCGGGTGCGCCGGGCGCACTGCAGCGATGCGCGAGCCATGTGGGCCTGCCGCCAGCCAATCGAGCAGCTTGGCCCTGATCGCCCCGCGCCGAGAGCCGCGATCCGCCGCATCGACCGGGCGAGCGCGGCCGGTAATCACCAGCACCATCCGGGCCCCTTGGGCCAGCGCCAGTGCCAGCCCGGAATCGAGCCGGCCATGCGCCGCATCGAGGCCAAACCCGTGCAGGTCGAGCGTGAAATCGGGCGCAATCGCCGCCTTGGCGAGCTTGCGTTCCCATGAGCTGTCGAGGCCGTGGCGGTCGAGGGTTTGAGGTTTGCGATGCTCCCCGGAACGGGGAGGGGGACCGCCGAAGGTGGTGGTCGGGGCTGTCGGAATGGCGCTACTTTTGTCGAGAGCGCCTTTGGGAGAGCCCCCACCACCATGCTGCGCATGGTCCCCCTCCCCGGGGCGGGGAGGATTGAGCGGCTTTACAGTGCCCGCTAGCCGCGCCCACAGCGCCGCTTCACCCGCAGACAGCCCGCGCGGCGGGCGCATTACCTTGCGCCCGCGGCTGACCCAAGCCGGGCCAGTGCACCCTTAGGCAGGAACAGCAGTGCCTGGCCGCGACCGCTCATCCCGCCAGCGGTCAACTTTGCCGCATCGCCCGCGCCCCAGAAGCTGTCAAACCGGTTGGCACCCTTGATCGCCCCGCCGGTATCCTGCGCCACCCACAGGCCATTGGCCTCGGTCCGATCAAGGACAAGCCAGACCGGCGCGCCGAGCGGCACGAAGTTGGGATCACTCGCCACGCTGCTTTGCGCCCGGACCGGCACGCCCAACGCGCCGAGCGGGCCATCTCCGGTTAATTCCTTGAAGAAGATCCAGCTTTTGTTCTCGCGCATCAAGGCGCGGCCCTCCGCCGGAAAATCACGCAGATACTGGACCAGCCCCTGCATCGAGCCGGGATATTGCCCCGGCCCGGTGCCGATCAGGCCCCTGGCCCGCATCAGCGAACCGATTCCGGCGTATTCGCGCCCGTTCTGCCCCGCATAGCCAATCCGCATCACGCTGCCATCAGGCGCGCGCAGGCGGCCCGAGCCCTGGATCTGGAGGAAGAAGAACTCGATCGGATCAGCCGCCCAGGCGATCTCCAGCCCCTTGTCTGCCAGCGCGCCATCTTCGATCTCGCCGCGCTCGAAATAGGGCACGAACAGTCCGGCCGCGTCATACCGGCCCAGCGGCTGCGCACCGCTCGGCGCAGGCGGTGCTTCGCCCGCTTTAGCCCGGACCAGATCGGGCGGAACCGCATAGACGGACACATCAAACCCCGGCTGGCGGACCCGCACCCCGGCGATATCCGGTTCAAAATAGCCGGTGACGAAGGCATTGCCGTCGCCCACTTTTGCGGTCTCGAAGAATTGATCGAAAAAGCGCGGCGCATCTCCGGCGGGCCAGTTCGGGGCGGCAGAGCAGGCGGCCTGCCAATCGCTCCCTTGGGTTAAGCCACTGGCGTCGGTGCGCACCAGCAAACGCGGGCAACTTTCGCGGAACGAGGCAAGTGCGCCGCTGGCATCGGCAGAAGTCAGGCCCAAGCTGGCGATGGTTGGCCCAGCAGTCACACCGGCCATCAACGCGCTGGTTATGGCTGGCAATGGCGGAGGCGCGGGCGGGATATGTGCTTCAGGGATCAGCCGTGCGCAGGCAGCAAGCGCGGCAGAAAGCACTATCGCCGCGAGGACGCGCAGTCGCCGCCCGGTCATGCAGGCTCAGCCTTCGTCGGTTTCGTCGAGCAGCCAGTCAGGCTCGGCCGAAGTAACATTGCGGCTGAATGTCCACATATCGCGCGCTTCGATTGCATCGTCGAGCGAACCGGCGATCACCTGACCCTGCGCATCGCGGGTCAATGCCGCGATATCGGCAGCAAAGCGCACCGTAATCCGGGCCATCGGGGACTGGTACGAGGCGGCAACAATGGTCGCCTCCTCGATCCGCACCAGCCGGTTCTCGAGCGTTTCCTTCGCCGCCAGCCGCGCATCGATGGCACCAGCGAAGCCTTCATAAACATCGCTGTCACACAGCTGACCCAGCTCGTCCTTGTCGCCGCGCCAGAATGCTTCGAGGATCATCCGGTAAGCACCCTTCGATCCCTCGGCAAAGCCTGCCAGATCGAACCGCCGATCAGCACCGGCAATTTCGCGCAGCCCGCGTTCGATTGCCGGGGTGACGCCTGGAACCATCGGTCGCGGCTGCGCTGGAGCACCCGGCCGATCCACCTGGACCGGCGCGCCGACCCGCGGCGCGGCCGAAACATCGCTTTTGCCTTCAAAGCGGCCTTGAATGGGTTCTTCCTCATGCTCGGCACGGCGGCCCAGCACGGAATAGAGCCGTAGCCCCAGAAAAGCCGCGATCATGGCCAAAATAACGATTTCGACTGCGTTCACACTCACGTTCCAGTCCTTGCCGGTAGGGCGGCACCATAGCATTCTAACCCCAGATAGGTAGCCAATACAAATGAACAACGCGTGGACGGCCACTTGGGTGCATTTTTTCGCTGGGCCGGGTGTGAAATCGGGGTGAGCGCCAGCAGCATTGCCGCCCGCGCGTGACGGTGCTAGGCGCGCGGCAATTCAATTTGGCCGAACGCTTGTGGGCGTGGCCGCAGTCAAGAAAGCCAGGCAGACGATGTCCGACGAAGGCAATGTACTCACCAACCTGAACCTTGATGGTCCAGAATCCAGCAGCCCGGTGCCAAACGGCGAGGATACCAATCCCGCCGCCGGGATCATTTCGCAATACGTCAAGGATCTCTCGGTTGAGAACCCCAATGCGCCCGACAGTTTTCAGTGGACCGAAGCACCGCAGATCGACGTCCAGTTCAATATCGCCGCGCGCGAAATGAACGAGGAAGTGAGCGAGATCGAGCTGAAGATCGCGATCAGTTCAAAGGGACCCCAGGGCACCGCCTTTATCGTCGATCTGTCCTATTGCGGCCTGGTTGGCATGCGCAATCTGGACGAGGCCCAGCGCCACGCCTTCACTTATGCCGAAGCACCGCGGATCCTGTTCCCGTTCGCCCGCTGCATCATCGCCGATGCGGTGCGCGATGCCGGCTTCCCGCCGCTGATGCTGGAGCCGATCGATTTCAACGGCCTGTACTTGTCGCAGCTGGCCGCCCAACAGGAAGCTGGCGAGGGCGAGCAGCCGGTTGGCAACGCCTGATCTAGCCATTGGCCGCCCGAGTATGAAAGAACACCGATGAGCCTGCTTAGAAACGTCGGGACCATCGGCGGACTGACGGCGATCAGCCGCGTGTTCGGCTTTGTCCGTGATATGCTGCTGGCCCGCGTGCTTGGTGCGGGGCTGGCGGCAGACGCGTTCCAGCTGGCCTTCACGCTTCCCAATACCTTCCGCCGGCTGTTTGCCGAAGGGGCCTTTTCGATCGCCTTCGTGCCGATGTACTCGCGCGAACTGCACGGACCGGGCGGTGAGGAGGCGGCCGAGAAATTCGCCGGCGATGTGCTGTCTGTCTTCGTCTGGGTGCTGCTGGGGTTCAGCGCGGTGGCGATGCTGGCGATGCCCGCAATCGTCTGGGTGCTGGCCAGCGAGTTTGAGAAAGTGCCCGGCAAGTTCGAGCTTACGGTTACGCTCAGCCGGATCACCTTTCCCTATCTTGGCCTGATCAGCCTGGTGGCGATGCTATCGGGGCTGCTCAATGCCCGCTCGCGCTTTGGCCCCGGCGCGCTTGCCCCGGTCTTCCTCAATATTCTGCTGATTTCGGGCATTTCTGCGGGCTGGTATCTGCGCGGGACCAGCGGCGATGATACAATCGTCTCAACCGCGCTGGCCGTTTCGGTCGCTCTGGCAGGGGTCGTGCAGCTGCTGTATCTAAGCTGGGAATCGCGCCGGGCCGGAGTGCGGCTGAAGGTTGCGGTTCCGAAGCTCACTCCCGAAGTGCGGCGGCTCGGCGCGCTAATCCTGCCGGCAACTTTCGGGGCAGGAATTTACCAGATCAGCCAGTTCGTCGATACTTTCTTTGCGACCAGCCTGGAGCAAGGCTCGCTGACCCTGCTCAAGCTGGCCGACCGATTGAACCAGATGCCGCTGGGGATCGTCGGGATCGCGCTGGGCACAGCGATTCTGCCGATGCTTTCGCGCCATATCCACAGTGGTGAAAAGGCCCAGGCGCAGCGCCTGCAAGCCAATGCGTTCGAGATCGCCACCCTGCTGACCCTGCCCGCCGCCGCCGCTCTGGCAGTCTGCGCTCCGGCCTTTGTCACCGCCTTCTTCGTTGGCGGCAAATTCAGCGCTGCCAATGGCGTGATCATGGCCGATATCGTGGTTGCGCTGGTCGCTGGCCTGCCCGCTTATGTCATCGTCAAAATCCTCAACCCCGGCTTCTTCGCCCGCGAGGATACCCGCACACCGGTATGGACCGCGCTGATCTCGCTGACATTCAACATCATCCTCAATATCTGGGTAGTGCGCCAATATGGCATCGTTGGCCTCGCGGCGGCGACGGCCTGTTCGGCCAGCCTCAATTGCCTGCTGCTTTACATCATCCTCCACCGGCGCGGCTGGTTCCACTTTACGCTTCCGCTCGCTGGCAAGATTTTCCGCCAGTTGGTGGCGACTGCCGCGATGGCCGCGCTGCTGTGGTGGCTTACCCCGCAGCTGGCTGCCTATTACAGCGGGAGCGTGTTCGCTCGCGCCTGGTCGCTGGCGGCGCTAGTGGCATCGGGCATGGTCGTGTTCTTCGTGGCCGCCTATCTCACTGGCGCGGTCGACAAACGGATACTCGACCAGCTAAAGCGACGACCACCGCCGCCCAGCATGGCCGACGATGAGATCCTGAAAGTCGAATAGCCCCAATGCGTATCGTTTCCGGCATCCAGCCGACCGGCAATCTTCATCTCGGCAATTACCTGGGTGCGATCCGCAACTGGGTGCGGATGCAGGACGAGGTCAGCGCAGGTGGCGGTGAAAGCCTGTATTTCCTCGCCGATCTGCACGCCATTTCGATGCCACATGTCCCGGCCGAGCTGTCCGCCAGCACCCGCGAGATGGTTGCGGCGCTGGTCGCCTGCGGGATCGATCCCGAACGCTCGATCCTGTTCAACCAGGCCCAGGTTCCCGCCCACGCCGAGCTGCAATGGCTGCTGAGCGGGACCGCGCGGATGGGCTGGCTTGCCCGCATGACCCAGTTCAAGGACAAATCGGGCAAAAACCGCGAAGGCGCGAGCATCGCGCTGTTCACCTATCCGGTGCTGCAAGCCGCCGATGTGCTGCTCTATCAAGCCACCCATGTGCCGGTAGGCGAGGATCAGAAGCAGCACCTTGAGCTGGCCCGCGACATCGCCCAGAAATTCAACCATGATTTTGGGGCAGGCACGGAAATCTTCACCCTGCCCGCGCCGATCATCCCGCCAGAAGCGGCCCGGATCATGAGCCTGCGCGACGGGACGGCAAAGATGAGCAAGTCCGATCCATCGGACATGAGCCGGATCAATCTGACCGACGATGCCGACATGATCCTGCAAAAGATCAAGAAGGCCAAGACCGATGCCGAACCGCTGCCTGGCGAAATTGCGGGCCTTGAAGGCCGGGCCGAGGCGGCAAATCTGGTCGGGATTTATGCCGCGATGGCCGGGATGAAGGCGGAAAGCGTGCTGGCCCAATTTGCCGGGCAGGGCTTTGGCGCGTTCAAGCCGGCGCTGGCCGAGCTGCTGATCGAACAGCTTGCCCCGATCAATGCCCGCTTTGTTGAACTGCGGGAAGATCGCGCGGCGCTGGACGCAATCTTGCGCACAGGCGCCGCAAAGGCCCGCGCGCTGGCCGCACCAACGCTCGAAGCCGCCTATGCCGCGCTGGGGCTGGTGCGAGCCTAAACGAAACCTTGCTCATTCAACCTTGATTAAGCCGCGATGGCATAGACATAAGGCTATGCTATGCTTGGCGTGCATGTGGTGCGTCGAGTGCAGTGTCTGACTATCGATTAGGGGACTGAAGTGATGTTTGCCAAAAACCTGTCTCGCCTCGCCACACTGGCCCTCACTCCGCTGCTGCTTGCCAGCCTTGGGGCCTGCACCCAGAACTTCAACGCCAATGTGTCGCGCTTTGCCACGCAGCTGCCCGCTCCGCAGGGGCAATCATTTGCGGTGGTCGCGGATGATCCGGCGCTGGCTGGCGGTCTTGAGTTCTCGCAATATTCGCGGCTGGTCGAAGCGCAAATGGCGCGAATCGGCTATACCCCGTCCAGCCCTGAGGCGGCAAACCTGCTGGTCCGGTTTGACTATGGGGTCGACAAGGGGCGCGAAAAAGTGCGCTCGACCGGGTTCTATCAGGATCCGTTCTATTCGCCGTGGTACGGTTATGGAGGCAGCCGCTTTGGCTATAACCGGATCGGCTATTACCCCCACGGACCCTGGGGTTACGGCATGTACGATCCGTTCTTCGACAATGGCTATGAAAGCTACACCGTCTACACCAGCGGGATCGAGCTGAAAATTGATCGCCGCGCCGATGGCCAGCGCCTGTTTGAAGGCAAGGCCGAAGCGCTTTCCACCTCCAACCGCCTGCAATATGTCGTCCCCAATCTGGTTGAGGCGATGTTCACCGGCTTCCCCGGCAATTCGGGCGAAACGGTGCGGATCTCGGTCGCGCCAGAGAAGAGGCGCGGCAGCTGAGGTAGTTTTTTCAGCGGAAGGCCAAGCAGGGCGAGTCTGGCAAAGGCTTGCCCTTTTTGGTGCAGTCAGCCCTTCAGCGCCACAACACCGCCGGTTGAACCAAACCCGCCTTCGCCGCGCTCCGTCTCATCCAGTTCGTCAACCACCAGCCAGCTCGCTTGCGTTACCGGCGCCAGCACCAGCTGCGCGATCCGGTCGCCCCGGCGAACCTCAAACGCATCGCTGCCGTGGTTGATCAGGATCACTTTCAGCTCGCCCCGATAGTCGCTGTCGATCGTCCCGGGTGAATTGGGCACGCTGATCCCGTGCCGCAGCGCAAGCCCCGAGCGCGGCCGCACCTGAATCTCGAAACCCGGCGGGATGGCCAGCGCAAGGCCGGTCGCTACGGCATGGCGCGCGCCTGCGACCAGCGTTACGTCCTCAGCCGAAAGCACATCCATCCCCGCCGCACCAACCGTGGCATAGCCCGGCAGGTCCAGCCCCTCACCGTGCGACAAGCGCATGATCCGCACCGGGACACTACTTGCCAAGCTCATCGACGATCCTTTCCATCAGGGCGTGGGCCACATCTGCCTTGGCCATCTCGGGCAGGCTTTCAACGCCCTTGGCAGTGATGATATGGACCGCATTGACCACTCCGCCCATCACGCTTTTTCCCTTTTTCTGGGAAACATCATTGGCGACGATCCAGTCGGCGCCCTTGCGGGTGCGTTTTTCCTTGGCGTGGGCCAGGACATTTTCAGTTTCGGCGGCAAACCCGATGAGCAGCGCCGGCCGCCTGGTATCGCCCGCAATCGTCCCGAGAATATCGGGGTTTTCGGTAAGCCGCAGCGCAGGCGGGGCCGAGCCGCGCTTTTTCAACTTTTCAGATGCCGCATCGACTGTGCGCCAATCGGCGACCGCAGCCACCATTATCGCAACATCGGCGGGCAGAGCCTTCTTGACCGCAGCAGCCATTTCGCGCGCGGTTTCCACGTCGATCCGGTCCACCCCCGGAGGGGTTGGCAGCATAACTGGCCCGGAAACCAGCGTTACCCGCGCGCCTGCCTGAGCAGCAGCGGCGGCGATCGCATAGCCCTGTTTTCCCGATGAGCGGTTGGCGATGTAGCGCACCGGATCGATCGGCTCATGCGTTGGCCCGGCAGTAATCAGCACATGTTTGCCGGTAAGCGGCCCTTCGACCGGCTCAAACGGCTCAGCTGTGTCGCCGGCAAAATCGGGCTGACCTTCGAGGGGATCGAGCGGGGTTACGGGCGGTTTACCGGGCGGAGCTGCGACCGGTGGCGCAGCGCCATCCTCGGCCAGCGGCTGGGGAGCGCCCGCTTCACCCGTGCCATTGACCAGATGATTGACCGCGTCGGGATCGGTGGGCGGTGCGGCCTTGGCCTTGCCCTTTTTCGACAGCAATGGCCCGCCCAGATCAATCACCGGAACCGGTTCATCGGCGGCTGGTTCGGTCATGTCGCCTAACCCAAGCGGTTCTTCGCCAAACGCCAGCTCGTCTTCATCCTCATCGTCGAACACGCGTTTGCTAACCGTGCTGCGCGGGATGATCATGCCCGAGAGGCCGCCGAGGCCAGTATCCTCGCTTTCGCTTTGCTCGTCCTCGGGGGCGGCCAGCAACGGCACAGCGACCGGTCCGGGATCGATCCCGAGCAGCTGGCAGATCGCGATCCAGATCGCCACAGGTTCGGGCAACCGGCCCGGGCCAAACTCGCCGCACGCCATCGCCCCTTCGTCGGGATCGAGCACCGCAACCCCGTGATCGATCAGCGTCGCGATATTGCGCTGGGTGGCGGGATGTTCCCACATCCGCACGTTCATCGCCGGAACCGCCAGTACCGGCTTGTCAGTGGCGAGCAGCAGCGTGGTTGCCAGATCATCGGCGATCCCGCCGGCCATCTTGGCCATCAAATCAGCCGTGGCGGGACAGACCACCACCAGATCCGCCTGCCGGGATAGCTGGATATGCCCCATCTCGGCTTCGTTCTTGAGGTCCCACAAAGTCGTGTGGACCGGATTTTCGCTGAGTGCGGCCAAGGTCATCGCGGTTACGAACTTCGCGCCACCATCAGTCAGCACACAAGTGACCTCACCCGCAACGCCATCCGCGCCCTTGCGGATCAGGCGAACCAGCTCGCATGATTTATACGCAGCAATGCCGCCCCCGACGATGAGGAGGATGCGTGGTGCAGTCACTGGCCTGGCTTTTGGTTTCATGAACCCCGCTTGTGCAATGCCGCGTGCCGACACGCAATCACTTTGCCATAACGGTTTTGCTGGGGCACAAGCCCTAATTTGAAGTTAATTTGGGAAATCCAACCTATGCGCCTGATCCTTACCGCGTTGATTTTCCTGTTCGGGCTGTTCGACCTGTTCATGGGGCTGAGTTTTCTGTTCACCCCGGCAGAAGCCGCGGTTGGCTTTGGGCTGATCCCGCAAGGCGCGATGGGCCTGTCCACGCTGAGAGCAGATTTTACCGCCTTTTTCTGCGTTATTGCGGTTTCGATGATGTGGGGCGCCTGGCGCAGGAATGGCGATCTGCTGCTGGTTCCCGCCGCACTGATGGGCACCGCAGTTGTGGCCCGGGCCTTCAGCCTGGTGGTTGACGGCCCTTATCCCGGCCAATTCCTGCCCATGGCGGTGGAAGCGCTCCATGTCGTCCTGCTGATCGCCGCCTGGCGCGTGCTGCCGCACCACAAGATCGAGGAAATCGCCGGTTAGGCAATATCTCCGCTCATCCTGCGCTGGTCGAAAGACGCGTGCCACAAGGATGTAATCGCGCGGGGCACAAAGGCCAGACCGATGAACATCGCAGGCGCAATTAACGCGCCCCAATAGAAATTGTCCCACCGCCCGGCGATCATGAAGGCTGCGCCATAACCAAGGTAAAGCAACGTCGCGAACGCCCCGGCGGGCGATTTCCATCCAGCCCAGCCAAAGATCATCAGCATCACCAGCGGCCCAGCGATATAATGCGGCAGGAAGTGCAGACTGCCCGACAATATGACGTTGGACAGCCAGCCCGACAGCCCCCGCATCGCCAGCCATGATCCAGAACCGTGATCGCTTGGCAGGACCAGTTGATTGACAAAGTGGAAGTGCATCGCAAGCGCGCCAAGAAATACAATGATCAGCGCGCCCCAGGCTGCACTCTCTTTCCAGTCGCGTCGCCACAAGGCCATCGCCGTCATCAGCGCCACGAACGGCAAGGAGAGCTCGCGAATCGCCAGTGCCAAGGCCGCCACCGCCAAGGCCGCGCCATAGCGCTTGCCCGGTCGGTGCAGTCCGAAGGCCAGCGCCAGCAGAATGCCGGCCCACAGATCATGCAGCACGAAATAATATGGGTTTATCCCCCGCGACGCCCCTAGCAGCAGCAGCGCAACCGCTATTCGCCGGACCCTTGGCCCGCCCGGCTCACCAAACGGCCCTGGACCAAGACGCTGCCACCAGGCCGCCAGTAACGCGGCCATCAGCATAACCGCCGCAGTCGTCTGACCCGTGCTCCCCAGCGCCGCCTCAATGTAAGCCAGTGTTGGCAGACGGACAGCAAAGCCAGGACGCAGCGGATAGTCGCCCTTGCGATGCTCCTCAGCGGCAACCCGATAGTAGTTCTCGCCCTTGGCAATGCGCGAGATAACTACATCATAAAGCGCCAGATCATTGTCACGCGGGGGGGGTGCGCTCTGCCTTCCACGGAAAACTTCAGCGGAAAATGGTCGCTTGGCCGCCGATTTGCCGACTTCGATCGGCACCAGCGCCGAGGCTGCCAGTATCAGCAGCACGGCGAACAGCAGCAGCCTTGCACGAAACTGCGTCCAGTGCGCAAAACGATCGTCTGCAGCAGCACCCTGACTAGTCATCGCATCCCCAAATCGACCGGGCCTTTGCCTTACCAAGAGTGCGGGTGCAAGCCATTGATGATTGCTCGCAGCAACGAAAGCTGAGCGGCAACTTGCGATTCAGCAGTGCCACCCTACATTGGCCAGCGAAAGGACCGATCATGAACGACGATCAGCCAAATGGTAATCCCTGGATGAAGAGCCTGCTGATGTGGGGAGGCATTTTCCTGGCGCTGTTACTGGTGGTTTCGATGTTCGGTGCCCGCACTGAAGTGGTCGGGACGCAGATCGGCTATTCCGATTTCCGCACCCGCGTGACCGAAGGTAGCGTGGGCGAAGTCCTGATCAGTCAAGATCGGATCGTCGGAAAATTCAAGAACGGCGGAACTTTCAGCACGCTCCCGATCCCGGGGGATACCTCGCTACCGCAACTGTTGCAGCAAAACGGGGTGAAATATGCCGGCAAGGCCCCGGATGAGCCCAATGTGCTGCTGTATATTCTGATCCAGGCGCTGCCGTTCATGCTGATCCTGGGGGTCGCCTTCTTCGCGCTGCGCCAGATGCAGAAGGGTGGCGGATCGGGCGCGATGGGCTTTGGCAAGAGCAAGGCCAAGCTGCTCACCGAAAAGCAGGGCCGGGTCACTTTTGACGATGTTGCCGGGATTGACGAAGCGCGCGAGGAACTGGAGGAAATCGTCGAGTTTCTGCGCGATCCATCCCGTTTTTCCAAGCTGGGCGGCCAGATTCCCAAGGGCGCGCTGCTGGTCGGCAGCCCCGGCACCGGCAAGACCCTGCTGGCCCGCGCTATCGCAGGTGAGGCGGGCGTGCCGTTCTTCACCATTTCGGGTTCGGACTTTGTCGAAATGTTCGTCGGCGTTGGTGCATCGCGCGTGCGCGACATGTTCGAACAGGCCAAGAAGAACGCGCCGTGCATCGTGTTCATCGATGAAATCGATGCAGTCGGCCGTCACCGCGGTCACGGCCTCGGCAATTCCAACGATGAACGCGAGCAGACGCTGAACCAGCTGCTGGTCGAGATGGACGGGTTTGAGGCCAATGAGGGCATCATCATCATCGCCGCCACCAACCGCCCCGATGTGCTCGATCCGGCATTGCTCCGCCCCGGCCGGTTTGACCGCCAGGTGGTGGTGCCGATCCCCGATATCGAAGGCCGCGAAAAAATCCTCGCCGTCCATATGAAGAAGGTCCCGCTGGCCCCCGATGTGCTGGCCCGCACCATTGCGCGCGGCACTCCGGGCTTTACCGGTGCGGATCTGGCCAATCTGGTCAATGAAGCGGCGCTGCTTGCGGCGCGCCGCAACAAGCGGCTGGTGGCGATGCAGGAGTTCGAGGACGCCAAGGATAAGGTCATGATGGGCGCGGAACGGCGCTCGATGGTGATGACCGAGGACGAGAAGAAAATGACTGCCTATCACGAGGCCGGCCATGCGCTCGTCTCGGTCAACGAGGCTGCTTCGGACCCGATCCACAAGGCGACGATCATCCCGCGCGGCCGTGCGCTGGGCATGGTGATGCGCTTGCCAGAGCGTGACAGCTACTCCTACCACCGCGACAAGATGCATGCGAACCTCTCGGTCAGCATGGGCGGACGCGTGGCAGAGGAACTGATCTTCGGCTATGACAAGGTCTCGTCCGGGGCCTCGTCGGATATCCAGTATGCCACTGGCCTGGCCCGCAATATGGTGACCAAATGGGGCATGTCGGACAAGCTCGGCCCGCTTCAGTATGAAGAGCAGGGCGAGGGCTATCTGGGCTACGGCGCCAACCAGCGGGTGATGATGTCGGATGAAACATCCAAGCTGATCGACAGCGAGATTCGCAAGCTTGTCGATGGCGCGCATGACCGGGCAACCGCGATCCTCAAGGCCGAAGAAGCCAAGCTTCACCTGCTCGCCCAGGCGCTGCTCGAATATGAAACGCTGAGCGGCGATGACATCAAGCAGCTGATCGAGACCGGCAAGATCGATCGGCCCGACAAGCCGAGCGGCCCCACCGTTCCCAAGGCGGTGCGCGGTTCGGCGATTCCCAAGGCCGGCAAGCGCTTCAGCGGAGACCCGGCGGCGCAGGGGGCGTGACGGCTTGGCAACGCACTCGGACAGGAGTAGTCTGACGAAATGACCAAGCTCTCACCGATCGTTTCCGAGTTTGAGACGGAAGAGGAAGCCACAGCTTACGACCGTTGGTTTCGTGCGAAAGTCGAGTCGTCACTCGCCGACACGCGGCCCGGAATTCCGCACGACGAAGTTATGGCTGAGATGCGTCAAATTATTGCGTCAAAATCAGGCAGGCCGTGCTGACTGTCATTTGGCGGGCCAATGCTCGGGCGTAGCTGCGACAAATCATCGAATTTATCTCGGAGCAGGATCAAGCTGCAGCTGATCGGCTGCAAACGCGCTTCGAAAACTGTGTCGAAAGACTGCCCGAGTTTCCTTTTATATATCGCTCCGGACGGGTGGCCGGAACACGTGAAGCTGTGGTCCACCCCAATTACGTTCTCATATACCTCGTCGGCGCCGAGCTGATCGAAATCGTCAACGTGCTCCACACCCGCCGCGAATATCCGCCTAACTGATCGTCAGCGCGAGGATCGACAGGCTGAACAGCAGCAGCGCGATCGCGGCGAAGATCGACAGAACCAACGTACGCCAAAGGGCCCCCCGACGCGACGTGTCATAGGTGCCGCGCAACTGGCGGTACATGTGGAACGGCGCGTAAAGCACCAGCAGTCCGGGCAGCACGGCGATGTTCCACATCGCCGCAAGGCTGGCGGCCGATAGCAACAGAAGCATGAAGCTGAGCGAATAGGTCACAAAAACCGTGTGATCATACAGGTGGAACCGGCGGCGCAGCGGGAACAGCAGCCACACGAACGGCACGCTGATCGGGATCAGCAACCAGCTGTACTTATAGGCGCTCGACTGCAGTTTGAAGATCGCCAGCTGGGGGTTTGCCGTGGCATGCTGCCACAGCCGGTTCACTGCGTCGGCCATATTCTGTTCGGTCGGATCGTCCACAGTGGCGATCGTCTTGGGCAGCTTACCCGCTTTGGTAATCCGAATTCCCTCAAGTGCTGCGCGCGCGCCGGCCAGCTGGCCTTCCAGCGCGCCGGTCTGATCGCCAGCCGCTTCAGCTTTGGCAAGCTCGCGCTCAAGCCGGATGATATTGGCTTGTGTATCGGCTTCTGCTCGCTCGACTCCCAGATTGACCACCGCATCCTTGTTGGTGAAACTGATCGGATTGCTGGTCAGATTGAACAGCGCGAAGGTCAGGAACACCACGAACAGGAACAGCGCGATCGGCGAGACATAGCTCGCACGCCGCCCGTCGACATATTCGCGGGTCAGCCTGCCCGGATTCCACGCCAGCAACGGAAGCGTGCGCCAGGTCTTGCCCTCGAAGTGAAACACGCCGTGGAGCAGATCGTGAAAGAAAGCCCCGAGGGTCTTATGGACGTGGGCGACCTGCCCGCAATTGTGGCAATGACTGCCAACCAGCGGCGTCTCGCAGTTGAGGCAGGCGCTATCGTGGCTATGGCCATCAGCCTCACCGCCGCCCTCGCCCTGGCTGGGTTCGAGCGCCCGGGCGATCAGCGCCCCTTGCGCGATATCTCCGATCAGTTCACCGCCGTTCATTGTGCCCTCCTGCGCGAAGCTGCCAAGCATAGCGTCCTCACCGTCAGGCACAAATGGTTCATCGTGATGAAATGTGCGACAGGCCAGATGGTTGGCGCAGCCTTCCACCAGAGAGAACCATTTATGAGATTCCGGATAATCGCGCTGCTCATCCCGCTGCTGGCCGCCAGCCCGGCGCTGGCCGCGCCCGGTGACATCAATGTCGCGAGCTTCCTCGCCAAGGCCGATGCGCTGCGCGCCAAGGGGGCGATGGCGCTGTTCTCATCCGACTACAAGCTGCTGCAAGCGGAAGGGCAAGCAGCAGGCAAGGCTTACCGCCTCCGTCTGAATGACGAGCGCGCGGCCGGCAAGCCGAGCAGCTGCCCGCCGCAGCCTGCACCGGTAAACTCCAACACGCTGCTCGCTCATTTGCGGGCCTATCCGGTCGCATATCGCAGCACCATCAGCCTCAAGACCGCCATGGCGGATCTGTTTATCCGAACCTGGCCCTGTCGCTGAAGCCTGAACGCAAAAAGGCCCGCAGCCGCCAGGAACTACGGGCCGTTTGCTTTTGGGCTTGCGCCCGCGATCAGCCCTCGTAATCGCCGCCTATCGAGGTGTTGCGCACTGGCGCGGCGGCAGTGATCCGCAGCGCTTCGGCCGACTGGCTGAGCGAACCGATGTCATCCACCTGATCGTCATCCTCGGGCAGGACGCGCTGGAGCGAAGCAACCAGAGTTTCCTTGAGGTAGACGGGGTTTACGGTTTCATCCGCGATCTCGCGCAGCGCAACGACCGGGTTCTTGTCACGGTCCCGCTCGATCGTCAGCTCTGCCCCGCCCGAAATCTCACGCGCACGCTGCGCGGCCAGCAGGACAAGATCGAACCGGTTGGGAATCTTGTCGACACAATCTTCGACGGTAACGCGCGCCATAGGGCACTCCACAAGCTAGAATCTGCGGGAAAGAGGCCAGCTAGGGAGCAGGGGCCGGAAAGTCAAGAAAATCGCGCGCGCATCACGATGCGGCGCGTCCCCGCGCAGGCGGGGACCTCAGGCAATAGGGTCCGATGGCCATGCCTGAGGTCCCCGCCTGCGCGGGGATTCTATCAATCATAACTGCTGCCTGCCAGCGCATCATCGGCCAGATCGCTGAACCGCGTGATCCGCGGCTCGAACCGCAGCCGCACTTTGCCAGTCGAGCCGTGGCGCTGCTTGGAAACGATCAATTCGGCCAGACCATACACCCGCTCCATATCAGCCGCCCAGGTCGCGTGTTGTTCATGGGTCTTGGCATCATCGCCATCGACCGGGCGCTTGGGTTCGCGCGAGGCGACGTAGTAATCTTCGCGGAACACGAACCAGACCATGTCGGCGTCCTGCTCGATCGAGCCCGATTCGCGCAGATCCGACAGCATCGGGCGTTTGTCTTCGCGGCTCTCGACCGCACGGCTAAGCTGCGACAGCGCGATCACTGGAACGCTGAGTTCCTTGGCAAGTGTCTTGAGACCCCGGCTGATTTCCGAGATTTCATTAACCCGGTTGTCATTCGCCCGGCCCGATCCCTGCAGCAGCTGGAGATAATCAACCACGATCAGGCCGATATTATGCCGCCGCTTCAAGCGACGCGCTCGCGCCCGCAGGGCAGCGATGGTCAGCGCCGGGGTATCATCGATATACAGCGGCAGTTCGGCCAAGCGCTGGCTGGCATAGGACAGCTGCTGGAAATCATCGCGGCTGATCTTGCCCATCCGCAGCATTTCGGCGCTGATCCCCGATTGCTCGGCCAGAATACGGGTCGCAAGCTGATCCGCGCTCATTTCCAGACTGAAAAAGGCGGTCGCCGCGCCAACCGATTTATCCTCGGCGATGCCATCGGCCAGATCCCGGCGCAGCCGGTCGGCGGCGTTGAAGGCGATGTTGGTGGCCAGCGCGGTTTTGCCCATGCCTGGGCGGCCCGCGAGAATGATCAGATCCGAATCATGCAAGCCCCCGACCTTTTCGTTGAGCGAGGTGAGCCCGGTGGTGGTCCCCGAAACATGCCCGCCCGACAGCAGCGCCTGCTCGATCATCCCCAGCGCGGTGCGGGTGGCGATGGCAAAGCCTTGCGCCTCGGTGTTGGTCCCCGCCCCTTCGGCCACTGCATAAAGCGCGGCTTCGGCCAGTTCGATCTGGGCCATCGGCTCGACGCTTTCGGACGTATCCATCGCGCTGGTCACCAGATTGCGGCCAACCGAGACCAGCTCGCGCAGCAGCGCCAGGTCGTAAATCTGCTCGGCCAGCTCACGCGGGGCGAGCAAGCCCTGGCCGTCGGCCGTCAGCTGCGCCAGATAGGTCACCCCGCCCAGCTCGCGCAGCGCCTCATCGGCTTCGAAATAGGGCTTGAGCGTGACCGGAGTGACAATCGCCTTGCGGTCGAGCAGCTGGAGGATCCGTTCATAGATCTTGCCATGGATCGGCTCGAAGAAATGGGCTGGCGCAAGCTGGGTCGGCAGCTCTTCGATCACCCGGTTGTCGATCAGCACCGCACCAAGGAATGCCGCCTCCGCCTCGACATTGGCAGGCAGCGCGCGGATGGGCGCCAGATCGGCGCGCGAGATGAGTTCAACTTCAGCCATGGGCAGCGATCAATGCGCCAGCGGCGCATTTCGGGCAAGCGGGCACTAGCGTGGAATTAATCCACAGCATGTGGATGAAGGCTAATCCTCACCGGCACGGGAGGAATAAGCGCACTTGCGACAAAATGTTGCATCTGCGAATGCTGCCCGCGCAATGGCCAACCCGCGCATCTCCCACATTGAACTCGACGAGGCGACGATCCTGTGGCGCAATGCCGATATCGAGCAGGAACGGCGGATCGCGATCTTCGATCTGATCGAGGATAACAGCTTCCGTCCCGCCCGTGCGGCCGAGGCCGGGCATGAGGGGCCATATCGCTTGCGCCTGTCGGTTGAGGACGGGCGGCTGTCGATGGAAATTTCCGATGAAGCCGGGCAGCATCTTGAAACGCTGATCCTTGGCCTGGGCCGGTTTCGCCGCCCGATTCGCGATTATTTCGCGATCTGCGACAGCTATTACCAGGCCATCCGCAAAGCGACCGCCGCCGAGATCGAGACAATCGACATGGCCCGCCGCGGGGTCCACAATGAAGCTGCGGAAATGCTGCTCGAGCGGCTGGACGGCAAGGTCGAAACCGATTTCGCCAGCGCCCGGCGGCTGTTTACCTTGATCTGCGTCCTGCATATCAGGGGGTGAAGCAATTGGACCGAGATAAAGATGGCTAGACGCAGGGGAACCGGCCGCATGCGGCTGCGCCTGTTTGGCGCAGGTCTGCTGCTTGCGCTTGCGGGCGGTGGCTGGGGCTGGTGGCAGCTGCACCACTGGACCCCGCCGCGCAGTGCATATCCGGTGCAGGGAGTGGAAGTGGGCGCCGCTGACGGCACCGTCAACTGGCGGGCGCTGAAAGCGATCGGCGCCAATTTCGCTTATATCGATGCCAGCGCGAGTGCTTTTGCGCGCGACCCTTCGTTTGTGAAGAACTTCGAGGAGGCGCGGGCGATCCGGCTGCAGCTGGGCGCGGTGCATAAATATGATCCGTGCCAGCCGGCTGATAAGCAGGCAGCCAACTTCGTCACAGTCGTGCCGCGCGATGCAGCGATGCTGCCGCCGGCGGTGGATCTGGACCAATTGGCCGAAGATTGCCCGGTAAAGGTGAGCGATGCGGCGATCGAGAGCGAGCTTACAACCTTCCTCAACCAGATCGAGAATCACACCGGCAAGCCCGCGATGCTCAAAGTATCGCGCCGCTTCGAAGCGCGCTATCATATTGCCGCTGCGGTTGACCGGAACCTGTGGTTGGTCCGCGACCGGTTTGAGCCGGGCTATGCAGGCCGCCCGTGGACGCTGTGGACGGCGAACAACGCATTGGCCAATGCCGCAGATGAGGAGCCGGTCCGGTGGGTGGTGGTGCAGCCATGAGCGTGAACAAGCAAACCCTGATCGCTGCCGCCCGCGCAGCGGCCGCCCACGCCTACGCGCCCTACTCGAACTTCCATGTCGGTGCGGCGCTCGGTTTTGCCGATGGCAGCGTGGTAACGGGCGCGAATGTGGAAAACGCCAGCTACGGCCTGACCCTGTGCGCGGAAACCGTCGCGGTCTCCAAAGCGATGAGTGAGGGCACGCGCGGCGGCTTGCTGGCCGTGGCAGTGATCGGCGGGACCGAGGGCGGGCCGGGTCCTATGGTTACCCCGTGCGGGCGCTGCCGTCAGGTGCTGAACGAACTGGCGCAACTGGGCGGCACCGATCCGCTGGTATGGTGCGTGGCCGCGGATGAGGTGCTGGAACTGCGGCTGTCAGAGCTGCTCCCGCATGCGTTTGGTCCAGCGGATCTGGGCCAGGAAGTTGCCAGGGGTTGACCTGGGCTTAGGGTCAGGACCTGTTAACCGCGCCATCGAGGTTTGAAGCAAAATGGTCCAGCGCGAGGCGGATAGGTGCGGGAATAGTTATTCTATTTCAAGCCTGTCCAACGCTGCGATGGGCCATTTTGGTCAAATCCGCT
>JANMKT010000094.1:0-10722 GCA_031372185.1 Novosphingobium sp. | reverse complement strand
ACCAGAATCTGGGGATTGGACTGATCGAGGCAGCCAAACACATCATCCAGCGCCTCGATCGTGGTCGAGACGACCAGTTGCGCCCCGCAATGGGCCACGCGCAGATCAAGCCGGGCCAGCGCCGCCAAGGTCGCGCCGGTGATTTGCGGACAGTCGAGCAGCACCACCTCGCCCAGCGGCCTTGGCTCGCCCTCAAGCAGAAACGAGACCTCGCCCTGTTCGGCAATCCGGAACCCCGCGACTTCGGCATCGTCGCGAATCTGATTGCGAACATGCGCCCGGTCAGCAAACACCGACAGCGCCAGCGGCAACCCGCCGCCATCATTGGCAGGCGGTGCATAGGCGAAATTGGCGGTTGGCGCTGGTGAGCTCATGGCGTTCCGACTCCGTGTTGATATGAACAGGAGTAGAACATAAAGGGATTATGTCAAGAATGGGCGTTATTATATTTGGCATACCCAAGCGAGAAAGGGGGTGCTAGGTGAGTGCCACTAGATCAGGTGGCGGGTTCCAATACCCGCCCTTCAAGCCCTTTTACGACGTGTTGGGTCCATCGGCCCCAGTATTCGAAAAGGTCGCTTGCCGCCCGCCCATTCAACGCCTCAATATCGCGGAAGCCTATCAAGAAGGTGATATCTGCGTCGTAGTCGCCTTCCGTGCCAGGGGGGAAATAACCTATAGTCAGCTCGTCTTTGAACGGGTCCCATGGATCATAGGGGATACGCCAATCGGCATTCCATTCGACGCTCAAGTGATTGAGAGCGACGACGGCGCGGCTTGTCAAAGCGGCTTCATGTTTGTTCGGCCCGGCGATCCGCCCAAGCTCACGGATAAAGTTGTCGCCGCCGGTGCCGTCGTCTTGAGCAAAGTATGGTTGTGCCTCTGTGACGACTTTGTGGATTTGTATCGGGATGCCCCGAAGGCGAAACTGCGTAAGATCGTTCAGGTCTTTGGCCCAAGGGAAATAAAGGAGAGTGCGATCCTTCCTGTCCGGCACCCAACCGAAGAACTTGGAGGCAGTCACAAAAGCTTGGTCAAGGGCGTGCCGAAGGTCGTTGATAATGTGCGAGGCGAGTTTCCGCATCTCGGCGGGGGGCTGATCGGTGAACCGTATCCGGTGCGCGTCCCGCTGGTATCCCTCATCGAACTCAACGATTTGCTCGTAAGGGTCGTTTTTGAAAAAGGCGATTTCGAGTTCTTTGAATCGTGCCGCGTCTTCATAAGCCCAAGTCAGAAGCGCCTTGGGGCTTTCGAATAAGTCATGATTCGTCACCGGACCCATGGTGAGGCCGATTGCCGCTCGTCGCAACAAGTCTATCAAGCGCGGCGTCTGCGTCGGTGGGGCTTAGTTCGCCAGCCTCGATCATGCGCTCGACCTCGGCGCGGAACCTCGCGCTCTGCTCTTCCTGCGTCTCTTTGTGCTTCTTCTTGGGCATCAGGCCGCACCAGCTGTTTGATAGGTAAGCCGCTTGCCGATGATACCCTTGAGCAGCACATCGGCGCGGTCGGCATCGTTGTAACCCAGCGCAACGCGATTGCTGTAGCGGAAATTGAACTCGGCAACGTAGCGGTGCAGATGCTTCTTGGTGCAGTGCTGATAGACGCCCTTCATGCCGCGCTTGAAGATGCTAAAATAGCCTTCGATGGTGTTGGTGTGGATCGGGCCACGGCCATATTCACCCTGACTGTGAGTGACAACATCGTGCCGATAGAAATAGCGGCCAATATCCTGATAGGAGCGCGCCTCATCGGTGTGCAGTTTGGACAGGCGGTGCACGTTTTCCAACACCAGCGGACGCAAGACCTTAGCGTTGACGCTATCGACAACCATCGCCCGCGAACGCCCGCCGCGCTCAACCAGTGCGAAGACTTTCATCTTGTGGTGGAAGCCCTTGCCGACAGTGCGGCCCTGCTCAACCCCGATGAAAGTCTCATCGGCTTCCACGGTCGCGCCAAGCCCGCCCATCGGCCAAGCCTCATCGCTCTGCATCGCTTCGCGGATACGGTGCGACATGAACCAAGCGGTTTTGAGAGTGACGCCAAGGATACGGTGCAGCTGGTTGCTGGAAATGCCCTTCTTGCTGCCCGCGATCAGATACATCGCCTGCAACCAGATATTGAGCGGGACATGGCTGCTCTCAAAGATGGTGCCGATCTTGACGGTGAAGGGCTTGCGGCACTGGTAGCACTTGTAAAGGCCAAGCCGGGTGGACTGCCCGCCCATCAGGCTGATGCGCTCCACACCGCCACAGTGCGGACACACCGGACCTTCCGGCCAGATGCGCGCCTCAACATAGGCGTAAGCGGCTTCTTCGCTGTGAAAATGCGGGGCGGAAAGGGCGGAAGACATTGGGAAACTCCTTGTAGAGTCTCCTTACGTTCTCACCGTGGGTATGTCAAGTATAATAACGCCCAAGAATGGTTCAATCAACAAACGGATCGCGCACCATGATCGTGTCCTCGCGCTCAGGACTGGTGGAGACCATTGCCACCGGTGTCTCGATCAGTTCCTGCACCCGCTGGATATACTTGATCGCTTGCGCTGGCAGATCGGCCCAGCTGCGTGCGCCAGCGGTGGTGCCATCCCAGCCGTCCATTTCCTCATAGATCGGTTCGACCGCCGCCTGATCGGCCGAATGGCTGGGGAGGTAATCCAGCACCTTGCCATTCAGCCGGTAGCCGGTGCAGATCTTCACCGTCTCGAACCCGTCGAGCACATCAAGCTTGGTCAGCGCGATGCCGGTGACGCCGGAGATCGCGCAGGACTGGCGGACCAGCACTGCATCGAACCAGCCGCAGCGGCGCTTGCGGCCCGTGACCGTGCCGAATTCATGGCCGCGTGTCCCCAGCTTCTGGCCGGTGGCGTCTTCCAGTTCGGTCGGGAACGGGCCCGAGCCGACGCGGGTGGTATAGGCTTTGACGATCCCCAGCACGAAACCAGTCGCATTCGGCCCCAGCCCCGACCCAGCGGCCGCAGTGCCGCTGACGGTGTTGGAGCTGGTGACGAACGGATAGGTCCCGTGATCGACATCGAGCAGCACGCCCTGCGCGCCTTCAAACAGGATCCGGGCACCAGCTTTTCGCACCTTTTTCAGACGTTTCCAGACCGGTTGGGCATATTGCAGCACCGAAGGGGCGATGTCCTTGAGTTCGGCGATCAGCTTTTCCCGGTCCACCGGCGGCTCGCCAAATCCGGCGCGCAGCGCATCGTGGTGGGCGCATAGCCGGCTGAGTTGCAGCTCCATCGCATCAAGGTGCGCCAGATCACACACCCGGATCGCGCGGCGGCCAACCTTGTCTTCATAGGCCGGGCCAATCCCGCGTCCGGTGGTGCCGATCTTGCCCGCACCGGCCGCAGTTTCACGCAGGCCATCCAGATCGCGATGCAGCGGCAGGATCAGCGCGCAATTATCCGCAATCGCAAAATTCTCGGCGTTGATGGTAACGCCCTGGCCTTCGAGCTTGGCGATTTCGGCCTTTAGATGCCACGGATCGAGCACGACCCCATTGCCGATGATCGACAATGTGCCCCGGACGATCCCGCTGGGGAGTAGCGACAGCTTGTAGACCGACCCGTCCACCACCAGCGTATGCCCGGCATTGTGCCCGCCCTGAAAGCGGACCACGGCATCGGCTCTGCTGGCGAGCCAGTCGACGATCTTGCCTTTGCCTTCGTCGCCCCATTGAGCGCCGATCACGGTTACATTGGCCAAGTGGAGGCCCTTCCTTGCTGGTAGTGCAAACCGTGCCGCGACCTAGGGGAAGCGCGGAACAAGGGCAAGGCATAGCGGGCGACATTCCGCGAACAGATTTCAGACCCGCACAGCCTCGCCTGCTTCGAGCCGGTGGGTGCAGCCCAGCGCCGCCGCATCATCCGCATCCGACAGCGCCGCCACCGTCCGCCAGCCGATCGCGCGCAAGCGTGCCGCCGCTTCGGGATCGTGGCCCAGCGGGAGGAACAGCGTATCGCGCACCACCTCGTTTTTCGCCAGCGCGTCGATCAGCGGATCGGGATAGAGCGAGAAGCCGATCGCTGGCTCATCCCGACCAAGGATGCTGTAGGAACCGCCCCGGCCCAGCGCGCCGCGCGCGCCTTCGGCATAGATCGTGAAGCCGAACCAGCTTTGATATTCAAACCCGTGGCGCTCTGACGGATCAAGCGTCAGCCGCGCCATGCTGCTGACCCGCGTCGCGATTTCACGCAAGGCCGCGATCCGGCCCGCCAGCGCGCCACCTGCGTCGATGGCAGCCAGCCGTTCGATTGCGGTGTCAAACGGCCCGCTGGCATAAAGCAGCGGCAAATAGGCCTCACCGCCTGCCGCCACCAAGCCGCCCGCATCCTTGGCATCCAGCTCGCGGCGGACCGCCTCGATCTGCGTTGCGTCCAATGGCAAGGCCTTCGCCGCTAAAGCATCGACCAGATCGGGCAAGGTGAAATCAACCGAAATGCCAGTGGCTCCGGCAGCTTGCAGTGCTTCGATCGCTATGACAACGATCTCCGCCGCCGCCGCCACGGCATCGCTGCCGATCAGCTCTGCTCCCAGTTGCAAACGCTCGCGCGTGGGATCGAGCCCATCGCCCTTGATGGTCAGCACCTGCCCGGCATAGCACAGCCGCAGCGGGCGGGCGGACGCGGCCAGGCCAGTCGCAGCAATCCGGCCAACCTGCACTGTAATGTCGCTGCGCAAGGCCAGAGTGCGCAAGCTGGCCGGATCGACGAAGCGGAACATCCGCTGCGGCTGAACCCCGGCCATCCGGCTCGCCATCGATTTCTCGAACTCGATCAAGGGCGGCTGGACCCGGTCATAGCCGTGGCTATCCATCACATCCAGAACGCTGCGCGTAACTCGCGCAGCCGCGGCTGCGGCGGCAGGCAGCCGGTCCTCTAGCCCCTCGGGCAGCAAATCGCGGTCGGTGTCTTGCATGGCCTGTGTCTCTAGAGCGAGAATGCGCCGGTGTCGAACCGCCGCGCGTTTGCGTCGTCCCCGGCTCGACCGGGGACCGCTGGCCTCATCATTCCGCCCTCGCGACGATGAGGCCAGCGATCCCGGATCAAGTCCGGGACGACGAATTAGGACGAATCAAAACGCCAGCGCCTTGACCACCTTTACGCCGGGCAGCTGCTGCGCCTGTTCCAGCACATCCTGCGGCACCGGCGTATCGACCGAGAGCAGCAGCACCGCCTCCCCGCCCGCATCGCGGCGGCCGAGGTTGAAGGTGCCGATGTTGATCCCGTTTGCGCCCAGCAGTGTCCCCAACCGGCCGATGAAGCCGGGCGCATCCTCGTTGACGATATAGAGCATGTTGCCATCGAGCTCCGCCTCGATCCCGATCCCGAAGATCTCGACCAGGCGCGGCTGAGTATTGCCGAACAGCGTGCCCGCGACCGAACGGTCGCCTTGCGAGGTGGCGACGGTAACACGCACCAGCGTGTGATAGTCCCCCTCGCGGTCATGGCGCACCTCGCGCACGTCCAGACCGCGTTCCTTGGCGAGGAACGGCGCGTTGACCATGTTCACCGTGTCCGAATAGCGCCGCATCAGCCCGGCCAGCACCGCGCCTGTTATCGGCTTGGGATTGAGCTGGGCCGCGGCACCTTCAACCTCGATCGAGATCTTGTCGAGATTGCCGTGGGCCAGCTGGCCAACCAGACTGCCAAGCTTTTCAGCCAGCGCCATATAGGGCCGCAGCTTGGGCGCTTCCTCGGCTGATAGCGACGGCATGTTGAGCGCGTTGGTAACCCCGCCATTGACCAGATAATCCGAGAGCTGTTCTGCCACCTGGATCGCGACATTGACCTGTGCCTCGTCGGTCGAGGCACCAAGGTGCGGGGTCGAGATGAAATTGGGGGTTCCGAACAAGGGCGATTCTTTCGCCGGTTCCTTGGCGAACACATCGAGCGCCGCGCCGCCAACCTGACCTGAATCGAGCGCCTCCTTCAGCGCCTCCTCATCGATCAGCCCGCCGCGCGCGCAGTTGATAATCCGGACGCCCCTTTTGGTCTTGGCCAGATTCTCGCGGCTGAGGATGTTACGGGTCTGATCGGTCAGCGGGGTGTGGAGCGTGATGAAATCAGCGCGCGCCAGCAGGGCATCCAGATCGACCTTCTCGATCCCCTGCTCCACCGCGCGTTCAGGCGTGAGGAAGGGATCGAAGGCGATGACTTTCATCTTCAGCCCCAGCGCGCGGGAAGCGACGATCGAGCCGATATTGCCCGCACCGATCAGGCCGAGTGTCTTGCCGGTCACTTCGACGCCCATGAAGCGGTTCTTCTCCCACTTGCCGGCCTGGGTGCTGGCATCGGCCTCGGGCAGCTGGCGGGCCAGCGCGAACATCAGCGCGATGGCGTGTTCGGCGGTGGTGATCGAATTGCCGAACGGGGTGTTCATCACCACGATACCTTTTACCGAGGCGGCGGGAATATCGATATTATCGACGCCAATGCCAGCACGGCCCACCACCTTGAGGTTGGTGGCTGCATCGATCAGCTCCTTGGTCAGCTTGGTGGTCGAGCGGATCGCCAGGCCATCATACTGGCCGATGATCGCTTTCAGCTCTTCGGGGGTTTTGCCGGTGATGACATCGACATCGCAGCCGCGGGTCCGGAAAATCTGCTCGGCCTTGGGGTCCATCTGGTCAGAAATAAGTACGCGAGGTTTGGTCATGATTTATTCCTTAATTCGTCTAATCGTCGTCCCCGGCTCGACCGGGGACCGCTGGCCTCATCGGCGCAACGTCGGAATGATGAGGCCAGCGGTCCCCGATCAAGTCGGGGACGACGGATTCAGGCGGCTTTGAGGCTTGCGTAGGCCCAGTCGAGCCACGGCCCGAGCGCTTCGATATCGGCGGTATCCACCGTCGCGCCGCACCAGATCCGAAGACCCGGCGGAGCATCGCGGTAGCCGGCGATGTCATAGGCCGCGCCTTGCTGTTCGAGCAGAGCGGCGAACGATTTGATGAACGCCTCATCCGCGCCCTCGACTGTCAGACAGACCGAGGTTTTGGACCTTGTGCCGTGATCTGGTGCCAGATGCCCCAGCCACTCGCGGGTGCTGACAATTTTGGCCAGCGCATCGGAATTGGCGGTGCAGCGCGCTTGCAAGCCTTCCAGCCCGCCAACGTCTTTGGCCCATTCCAGCGCGAAGATCGCATCTTCCACCGCCAGCATCGAGGGCGTGTTGATCGTCTCGCCCTTGAAGATGCCTTCGGACAGCTTGCCTTTCGAGGTCAGGCGGAACACTTTGGGCAGCGGCCAGGCGGGCGTGTAGCTTTCCAGCCGCTCGACCGCGCGGGGGCCGAGGATCAAGACTCCGTGGCCGCCCTCGCCGCCCAGCACCTTTTGCCAGCTGAAGGTGGCGACATCGATCTTGTCCCACGGGATGTCATAGGCGAACACCGCGCTGGTCGCATCGGCAAAGCTCAGGCCTTGGCGGGTTTCCGGAATCCATTCAGCATCAGGCACACGCACGCCCGAAGTAGTGCCGTTCCAGGTGAACAGCACATCGTCGGCCCAATCGACCTGATCAAGATCGGGCAGCTGGCCGTAATCGGCGCGCATCACGGTGGGTTCGAGGTGGAGCTGCCCCACCGCATCGGTCACCCAGCCCTCGCCGAAGCTTTCCCAGGCCAGCGCGGTCACGCCGCGCGCGCCCAGCATGGTCCACATCGCCATTTCGAACGCGCCGGTATCAGAGCCTGGGACGATCCCGATCCGGTGGGTATCGGGCAATTGCAGCACTTCGCGCATCAGATCGATGCAATATTGCAGGCGCGACTTGCCGATCTTGGCGCGGTGCGAACGGCCGAGGCTGGTCGTGGCGAGTCTGCTGGGGGAATATCCGGGCGGCTTGGCGCAGGGACCGGATGAGAAGAACGGGCGCGCGGGCTTCCGCGCGGGTATTGGTACAGTCATGTAGTCTCTCCTTACAGAGAGCACGCGCGGCGTTGGGACCGCGTGGCCCGTCGGCGGCCTTAGAGACGCGTCGCCCCAAGTCAAGCCGAACCGGACGCGGTATTTCTGACAAAATCTGTCTTTGCTGCGCCCCAGTTAATTGGGCAAAGGCCGCTTTTGGTGCAGTGAGCCGGTCAATGAGAATTGTTGATAAGTCATTTTATGTGTTTTTATTCAGTGTTTTACCGCGCACAATAATTTTAGGTTAATTGCAGCAAAGCGTGTAGCTTTTACTTGGGTTGCACAGCTTCCCACCCCGGGTTGGGGGAACCATAATTGGAGGGGCATATGTTAGGAAAAATTACCGGCTTGGCCGGCGCGTTGAGTATTATTCTGGCAATAGTCGCAGCGCTTGTAACGATACCGAATCTCGACATTTCGGTCATCCTCGTAGTCCTCGGCCTGATCGCTGGGGTGGGGGTTGCCGCTGAACGGATTGTCGGATTCCTGGTTGCTGTATTGGCTTATCCAGCGCTTGGCGCAGCACTTGGGCTTGTGCCGATGGTTGGCGAAAAGCTTAATGCGATAACCGGAAATCTCGCGCTTGGAGCAGCCGGTGCGGCTTCATCGGCCCTCGCCATCTATCTCTTTGGCCAGGTCAAGAACCAGCTGATGGGCTTGGGCAAGTAACCAATTTTTGCTTCGTCACATGGAAGGGCCTTGCGAACAGGGGAGTTCGCAAGGCCCTTTGCTTTTGGGAGCGCCCCTTTCTTTTGAGGCGAACCGAGCGCGCCCTTCACCCATCCTTAACCATGCAGGCGGCAAAATCGCGTGATGCGGCGGATATTTGCTCTTTTGCCCCTGGTGGCAGCGCTCAGCGCCTGCATCGATATCCCGGCGGGCCGCAAGCAGGAGCCACTGCGCCAATCGACTGCGATATTTTCTCCCCGCGCCGAAGCGCGGCAGTGTCTGGCCAGTCTGGGCGCGAGCCGCGCCAACTTTACGCCCTTGCCCGATCAGTATTACGGCGCTGGCTGTTCAACCCTGAACACCGTCCGGCTGGCCGCATTGCGCGGCGATCATGCCACGCTGGCGCTGTCCAATCTCGGCCCGGTAACCTGTCCGCTGGCCACAAGCTTTGCTGGTTGGGCGCGCTTCGGCGCAGACCGCGCCGCCCGGCAGATCTTCGGTAGCGCCCTGATCCGGATCGAGACGATGGGCAGCTACAGCTGCCGCAATGTCGCAGGCTCCAGCCACCGCTCGGCCCATGCCACCGCCAATGCGATCGATATCTCTGCTTTCGTCCTCGCCGATGGCCGCCGGATCAGCGTATTGGGTGACTGGACCAGCGGGACAACGCAGGAACGGCGCTTTCTGAGCACCGTCCGCGACAGCGCCTGCAAGCGGTTCGGCACGGTTCTGGGGCCAGATTACAACGCAGCGCACCGCGATCACCTGCATCTTGAACTGAGCGAGCGCGCATATTGCCGGTGAACTCAACTACTTGCCGGGGGCAACAAAAATATCAGGGTCCGGTCAACACAAGATTGCGACCCGTGAACCGCACCCTGACATTTTTATGGTGACGTCGACGATGGGGGGAGCCGACGTTCACTCGCGAATGAGGAAATCCCTCAGACACTTTCAATAATATCTCCCGGCAACCGTGTGGCCAATATGGACCAAAGGACGTATCAACCTTTGGCAGCAAGCGTTAAAGCCCAGCTCTCGCTGCCAGTCGCACTGCGTCTGCAGTCGTGCCAACGCCCAGGCTTTGCAGCAGCAATCCAGCCAGGATTGCCACGCCCGCTGGCCAATTCCTTCCACAACCGCACCGATTTGCACGCCGCATTGATTTGATTGTGACATCGCAGCCAAGCCGCTAGGCGGTTCGCCGATGCGCGCCTCTTCCTTTTTGCCACCGCCGATTTTGCCGACCGGCTATGATAATCGCCCATCCTGGCGCAGCCGGGTGAGCGCTGCCCTGCTCTCGCTGGGCATCATGGCGCTGATCGTGCTGGCTTTGCTGCAACTGGGCCTGCTTCCGGTAAGCCGCGTTCCCCCGGGGAATCGGCTGACCGCTATCCAGATTTCGGATGCGGCGTCTTCCGACCAGAAGAAAGCCGCCAAGCGCGCCGAGGCCAAGCCCAGACGGGCCGTGGTTGCGCTGCCCTGGCCCGCCCCCAACCCTGCGCCGACCCCGCCGTTCAAGATCATCAGACTGTCGAGCAAGGAATTTGCCGCATCCGATATTTCCGGGCTGACCCGCCGTCCGGCTGAAAGTGCGGCCAACGACGATGCCGCGCAAGACAGCGGCAGCACTTACGGGCCGGGCGGCGGCCCGGGCGGGGCGCGGCTCTACAAGGCCGAATGGTATCGTGAGCCCTCCAATGCAGAACTGGGCGGCTATCTCAAAGCCGGTGCCCCGCCGGGCAGCTGGGCGTTGATCGCTTGCCAGACGATCGACCGCTATCACGTCGACAATTGCCGCGAGCTGGACGAAGCCCCGCGCGGATCTGGCCTGGCCCGGGCAATGCGCCAGGCCGCCTGGCAGTTCCTGATCCGCCCACCGCGGCTGGGCGGAAAACCAATTTCCGGAGCCTGGGTGAGTATCCGGATTACGTTTTCAAAGCAGCCGATCAGCGATGATCCGCCGCTGCCCGGCGCGGACGGCTGACACAGTAACTTGCCCGCCCTCAGTCTGCAAACCACCTGAGCGACATGCAGGTGAAGCCCGCGTCAATCTTCTCGATCTCGGCATTGGCCAGCACTGTCAGCCGCGCACCGTGGCCATCGAGCAAGTCAAGGATGCGCGGAGAACGGCTTCCTGC